>NZ_JBHSOF010000060.1:0-46694 GCF_042656005.1 Kitasatospora misakiensis
ACCATGCCTGAGCAGCGAAAAGTCATACGCTGCAAGCGGATTGCGGATGCCTTCTCAAAACCCTCCGGCCACCAGTACGTGCACGCCTCCCGCAATTGGAGCTGGCTCAGCTTGGCATCCAACCCGAAGTGATGTGCATGGTGGGCCACCACATTCGCAATCACGTTGTAGCGGGAGTCCAGTCGCAGCGTGTCATGGAACGCCTCGGTGATGCTCGCCCTGAGATCCCGGTCCGACTGGACCTCCTCCACGTCGGCTCGCGTGATGGTATAGGGCGGACCTGACGCCACGCTGGTTCGCTTGACATGCATGGTCTGCACCAGCCGATGGCCGAACATCTGGAGCAGGAACGGCTGGTACGAGCAGTGCCCCAGAATGCGGTGCACCAGGGCGGGTTCCTGGAACTCGTATCCCAGCACGGCAAGCGGCTCGATGAGCAGCTTTGCCGCGTCCTGAGGCCTGAGCGGCCCGATCACCGTGGGTCGCTGCGCGAGGTGGCTGAACGGGCTGTTAACCGCGATCTTCGCATATCGCTGTACCGAGTGGAGGCCCGCGAACACGACCTTGACCCTGTCCTCCGTCTCCGCTCCGAGGTCACGCAGCCTGCGGGTCTCGGTGAACTGCGGGGAGTCGGACTCGAAGAAGCCGTCGGCTTCGTCGAGCATGATCAGCAATCCTCGTTTGGTGTCCTCGTTGAGCCATGCCTTCATGCCGTCCAGCACGTGCTGGTAGGCCAGTACACCGTCGGCCTTGACCTTTCGCGGCAGGACGAGCGCACCCCGCTCGATGAGCCGTCGGCCGATCCGGTCCCAGACCGTGGCCGAGGGAGCGTTGGTGCCGGTGAACGTCGAGTCGAGCGAGAGCAACAGGCTGAACCGCGAGTCCGGGACCTGCGCCTCGTACTTCCGCCCGGCCTGCTTCAGCAGCGCCGACTTGCCCAGCCCCCGCCCACCGAAAACCACCTGGTCACCGGTGGCCCGTTGAACCGAGCTCAGCTCCTTGTCACGGCCGAAGAACATCTCCTCGGAGACCGGAGCACGTTTACCCATGACGTACGGATTGACCGCGGAGAACGGCAGCAGGACACGCATCGCGGAGTCCAGACGCTGATTGCCGCAGGCCGCCAAATGAGCGAGTGCGGCGTCGTCCAGAACGACTGTTGCCCGCCGTCCGCGAGCACTCTGCGCCGCAAGGACGCTGCGATCGCGTACCGAGAGGGTGCCGAAATAGGCAACGACCAGGCTGTCGTCATTGGGGTCCTGCTGGATCCAGGACGTCAGCGTCTCGGCCGAGGGCCGATCCCAGACCAGCATCACCCGGAGGCTCCCACGCAGGCCCGACCCGAACGCCGGCACCAAGGCCGAGCCGATGTAGTCCACGGACGGAATGTCAAGGAAGCGGTAGCTGCCGGAGCGCGGCTGGTCGACTCGCTGCGGGCCCTTTTTGCTGCTGTAGCCGATCAGCCGAAGGGCTGGCATCAACAGTTCACTCTCGCGGACACCCTGGGTTCGCGCGCTGCCCTTCCGGCTCGCCAGGTCCGCCCAGCCGGCCAAGGCCTGTGCGCTCTGCTCCGCAATCTCAGGCGACAGGGCGGAGTAGTCGAGCGCCTCCAGCCCAAGAAAACGCCTCTGCTGGCGCACAGCATCGATCAGCTCCCGGGAGATGCCCGTCCCGGCCAACTCGGTCGGCACCTGTGGGAAGAAGGCCGCCAGGCTCCGGTCCTTCGAGCGGGTCTCGGGAATGCTCTCCCCGTTCACCAGATTGGAGATGAGTTCATCGGCTGTGAGCAGATCACCAGTGTCGATCAGCTGTTCCACGCGCTCCTGGTCGTCCGCGTGAAGTCCATCGATCTCCAGCAGCCGAGTACGCAGCGCAGCCGAATGACTCACATGCGCCCGATTGAGCTCCCCCGAGAGTGCCTCGAGTTCACGTCGGACGCCGGCGAGGTCGCAGTCCGGTTCGGGCACGGCGTCCTGGATACGGCGTTCGAACGCGCGCTCCCGCTCCTCGGTGAGGGCACCGTCCACGCGGGCCCGCCGCAGGCTCTCCTCCAGGCGCTGGCGGGTTTCGCGCAGTTCCTGCGCGACCTGCTTGCCGCTCTCCAGTACGACTGTGCGCAGCCGCTCCGACGGCGAAGGCTGCTCCCCGAGGCCCGGAAGCTGCCGCTTCGTCCACAGATCGAGGAGCTGATGCGCCGTGGCGAAGTGTTCGTGCGCCGCCTGGGACCGGACCGCCTCCTCCCAAGAGCGCTCTGCCGCCTGCGCCAGTTCCACGGACGGCACCTCGGGGTACCGCACGCTACCCGTGGCAGCATCCACAACTGCTCCGGGAACCTTGAGCAGTTCGGCGTGCAGAGCGAGCTCCGCCGGGAGCTCAATGTCGTCGAGCCGCGCCACACCCGACAGCAGGTCGAAGGTCCGGGCGAGCGACGTCACGGTCGCTTCCAGGGTGGCAGCGGCGACGACGTCCGCGACGGCCGCCTGCTCGCGTACCTCGCGGAGAACGTCTTCGCGGAGACCGAGCACTACGGATCGCATCTCCTGGACCTGGTCGGCGCTCCAGTCCGAGTCTCGGGCGCCAAGCTCTCGAGCCAGGCGGCACCACCTGTCGACCAAGGCCAACCGGTCTGCCGTGTGACGCAGCAGATCCTGCCGGGCTGGTCCCTCCAAGCGGGTACGGGCACCCGGTGACATGAGCTCGCGATCCATCCTGTCCAGCCTGGACTGGATGACCGCCGAGTCGCGGAGCTCGCGCACAGTTCGCGAAAGCGCCTCGAGTCCAGTTCGGTTGTCGTCGACCGCATGCCGCAGAAGCGACCCGACCAGACCCTTCTCGGGGTCCCACCAGTGCCGGACAATCTTGTTTCCCCGTGGAAAGCGGATGCTCGGCACCTGGTCGAGCCCCTGCCGGCAGTCCTCCCTTGCGTCCTCCAGCGCGCGCTCGAGCTCAGCCGAGTCACGGGCCAGAGCAAGCGGCGGAGAATGCACCAGCAAGGATTTCAGCGCGCGTTGGGCCACCTCGTCCGCCACCTGGACAAGGCCAGGTGGAAGCCCCGTCGCGACTCTGCCGAGCGACGCACCGGTCTCGGAGTCGCCGGTGACGAGCACGGCGCGCAGAAGCGCTGCGGTGGCGAGAGCGGCGTCCGCCCGACTCACAGTCAGATCATCGAGGTCCGGACCTGCGAGCAGCGTGCGAATACGCGAGACACTCTCGCTGCTCGCCGACCGCGCTGCCTCCGCACAGGCTGCCAGCTGAAGCGCGGCGATCCGCTGCGACGGTTCACCGAGGCCGGCGGCCAGTGACGCGGCGAGGCCGTAGCGCTGTGCCGAGACGAGGCCAGCGAGACACCTACGGGATTCCGGGGTCGGGCCCTCGGCGGAACTGTCGGCGGAAATCGACTGGTGGCGGGCGGAATGGGCGGTACCAATGGCATTGACAGTTTCCGCTACCGGCTCGGGCTCCGCCGGACGAAGGATCGGTGCGTCGGCCGCCACCGACAGAGCCTGGTCGATCAGCTCGGGAAGCTGCTCCGTCGACTGCGGCTCGGCAGCGGCCGCGCTCACCGTTGCTTCACCAGCCATGGTCACATCACTGCCGCCGTGCCCGCCTTGGCCGGCCGACGCCGTGAAGTCGCGTTCGCGCTGAGCGGGCGCGGCCGCGGCACTCTCCAGCTTGGGCACGGGGGTTTCGAGTTCAGGCTCCGACAACACAGGCGCCCGCTGGGCGGTCTCCGCCTCGCCCTCGCTGCCGGGCTGCAGCACCAGCTCCGTGTAGCGTCCGGCCGGATAGGCGAGCCACCGGCTCTTCGCCGCAGTTGGAAGCAACGCGAGGATCTCGGCGGGGTGGTGGTCGGCTGCGTGGAGCTCAACCATGGTCAGCAACGCGTTGATAGCCTCGGCGTCCTCCTGGTGAGCGAGACTCCAGTCGGCGGTCCCGGCGATGACGCGAGCCCTCTCCTGCGCGGTCTCCAGATCCTGGGCGAGCGCGGCATCACCCGGCCGACACCTCAGCCGCGCCACCTCACCGAGTCGTTCACGGAGGGGCGCTGAGGTCAGACGCCCCACCACGACGTCGGTCGCCCGTGTGCAGCTCACCAGGTCCGACGCAGTCGGCACCACGCCATGGGCGGCAAGGGCAAGAACTGCGGCGTCGAAGGCTGCGGCCACTTCGAGCAAGGCCGCCAAGTCCCTGTCCGTCGGGCGGGTCTGCTGGGCTATGGCCTCAGCCGTTCGCCGGGCGGGCTCGACGGCCGCCTGTAGTTTGTCGGCCACCTGCCGCAAAGAGCTGTTCAGCTCTTCGACGTCGGGCAGGGCGGCACCGTCGACTCCCGACTCGACCTCATCAGCGGAGCCGGCCTCGTCCGTCGATTTGAGAGCGGACGTGTTCAGCGGCTCCTCCTGATCCCCGTCCCGGTCCATCCGTGTCGTGTCCGGAGCCAACTCCACCACCCGCTGGGCAGCCGCCAGGGCGACTTTGACCGGGATCCCCATGTCGACCATCCATGGCTGCAGCATGGCCCACGACCACAGATGGGCATCGTCGATACTCACCTCGAGCCGAGTCCAGGTAGTCAACCGCAGCAGTGCGGGACTCCACCGGTGTGTGAGGGGCCGTGAGGTGTCCTCCGGAACACCCCCGGTGTAACGAAAGCCCGCCAGTGCCAGGTCGTGAACGACTGGATAGGTCAGATGACAGGCGGCCTGACGCGCTCGCGACGTCTCCGGATTCCGCTGCAGGCGTGTCAGCACATCGCGGCACAAAGCCCGGTTGACTCTGGCTCCGTCGACTGGAATGCGGAGTGTGCTCAGCAGATTGCGACGCCACTGTACCGGCGTGGAGTTGAGAGCGTGCTCAACGTCCGCCTCGGTGAGCCTCGCGAGGGCGACCGCCAATGGCTTGGGATCCCCCTCCCATACGTCTGTCAGTGCGGTCGACAGAGCCTCAAGGGCTTCGAGCAGCTCCCCGGACACATTCCCTGAATTCGGAGATCCGGGATCGACGGGAAACGGCGGGCCATCCTCCAGACCGCTGGCAGTACGGAGTTGACGGGGCAAGGTCATGCAGGCTCCTCCTGGGGCAGGTGATGGTGCGGAGGCAAGAGAGCAATGGCTCCCTGGTCAGCGGCCTCGCTTGTGCGGGCGCACATAGGTGAATCCAGGTGGCAGTTGAGCCGGACCGGTCAGCCGGAACCGCCGATGGTCCGCGTGATAGAGCGCGCGTTGCTCGTCGGTGGCCTGATGACCGAGATGCCCGATACGACGGAGGAATCCGGCCACGTCGTGCTCATGGACCTGCTGATCCGCCGCGGCAGATGTGTCCTGGCCGCGATCGTCGATCGATGCCCCGCCCCTTGTCTTCACGCACCGCGGTGTGTAGCAGACGAGTTCTTCGAGGGGCTGACCCATTCGAGGTGGATGGTACGTCCTCCCGTCGCTACCCCGGCTACCGCGCGCAACGGTCAGACACTCAGCTGCGAGCAGACCGACGAGTACAGCCTCAACACGGTCGGCAGCCAGTTCGCTGCCGTCCATGACCGCGTCCACAGCTGCGGGAACATCGTTCCGAGCCAGCATGGCTCGCCCGAACTGGTCAAGCAGACCGAGCCGTCGGACCGCCGTCATCAGTAGACGCTCTTCGAATGAATCATTCGGGGATTGGGCTGAGACCGGCTGCGCATAAGCCCAGTCCCGGGTGAAAACCATCGGATCATAACGGTGCCTGATGAGATCGCCGTCGACGGTCACCGGATGCGGCAGCAGAGTCGTTCGGGCGTTCACCACCCTGCTGCCTCGGAGCCAGGTGAAGGAAAGCCAGATCCCGGGGAAGAGGTCCGGTGGCCAGGCGAGGCCGTCAAGCCGGACGCCCCCCTCGCTTTCCGTCATGCTCGTGTCGTGGCAGGCTCGATCTGCTGGCAGCTCCTGCCCGGCGTGATGGAGCACCACACGGACCGAACCGGCCGCGGCTCCACTTGTGCGGAATTCCGCCGCGACCTCCCGGGGTAGCGGCAGATACTGCTCCAACACGTGACCCAGCCGGAGCGGTTGGGCCCACTCAACCTGGCTGTCATCCGCCGAGAGAAGAACTGAAGCACCCAGATCGCTGTCATCGGGCCAAGGCTCCGGAGCCAAATCCTCGACGTCCCTCTGCGCCGCCAGGTCCTCGGTGTCCACCAAGCGGTGATCCTGTGGCAGTGAGGGTTCCGGAACGACTGCTTGCGGCGGGAACGACTCGGCCCAGCCTCGACCGACAGGGGCGTCCACCGAACCCTCCGGCAGCGCCGCGCGCACAGCGTCCCCCACATAGACCGCGCGCCAGACACCACCTCCCTGCCAGCGGTCATCCAGACTCAGTCGCACCCCCGAGGCCAACAGCCCGGTCGTCTCGTCGCCTTCGCGCCGCGCATAGTCGGACAGGACCGAATTGGCATGGCAGACGGCCATCGGGTAGTCGGTACCCCGAATTCGGTCCTGCCACGACGCACGGCTGCGCAGCACAGGCCCCACCGCCGTGTACACCGGCTTCGGCGGCCCCACGCCGACACGGCGCGCTCCCCGGGGGACAGCCTGGTTCGAGGCCGACTCGGCCAGCCGGAGAAGATCATCACGATTCGGTGGGAAAGGGTCCAAGAGCCGCTGTGCCATCGATTCGCGAGTGAACGCGTACTCCCCCCATACGCGCGCCGTGTCCAGCGAGGCCAAGCCCTGCCGCACCGTGGCCATCAGTCCCCTGATCGCTTCCAGAAGCCCGTCATCGCCGCTGCCGGGCGCAATCAGCGACGGGAGCGGCGACGGCGCCAGCGCGCTCGTGAGCTGAGCCCGGCCACGGGTGACGAGGTAGCGCGCGTAGTACTCGGCATCACTCAGGTCGGCGTCCACCAGCGCGTACCGGGACTCGACCACCAGGTGCTCGAACTCATCGGTCCGACCTTGACGGCGCAGCCGCTGAAGCCGATTCACGGTCGGCGCCAGGTCCTGACCGAACGCCGTGGTGTCAAACACCAGCCGCTCACGCAGGATCGGAGCTTCGTCGGGGTCCAGCATCCCCGGTCCACGCGTTCCCGCCGGGGCACCGGAGAGCCACGCCGGTACCTCGCCGTAGGGACCGAGCTCGGGGTGCGCCCCCTCCTTGTAAACAATCTCCGCCGGCAGCAGGTCCCCACCCGTCCGGATATTGATCATCGCACCAACGGGCAGCGCCTCCACCCGTTCACCGAGAGCAACCGAGGGGAAGTCTCCGATGTCCAAGGGGCCACCGACGTAGCCGCCTGCAGACAAGTCGTACCCGAAGTAGACCGCATTGAATGCCACAGCGGTGTGAACGGGTATGGCACGCTGAAAGACGACCGCTTCAAGGTAGGCCAGCAGCCGCTTCCGCGCCAGAGGATCACACGAGTCCAGCCCGGAGATCATCTCCCGGGTGATCAGCGGAGCATCATCGTAGGGCTGCCACACGCGGTGGGCAATGACGTCCGATACGGTCACACAACACCTTCCATCGCCACCCCAATTGGCCACAGAACGGGTGAGCTCATGCGGCCCCCAAAAGGCGGGCCCTGACCCTCCCGCCCACAGGAATCGTCACGGGCGGGAATGTCGACCCGCGTACCGTTGCACCCGACCAGGACGCCGAAGCCCTCGCTGGACTCACGGATTCACGCAAGGCCCGTTCGAGGGCCTGTCGCACGCGCCTGCCGCCGTTCTCGGACGCAGTTCTCGAGAAGAACCCGGAAGAACAGCCCAGCCCGTTCGTACGCCGGTCTCGCAGACAAGGGACAACGCAGAAGTCCGGCCCGTCGCTGGGAAGATACTCGCTGGTAGCGATTGCGAAGTACCGCCATCAGGTCCGTCGCGGCGATTCTCCCGGAACGCACGATGACGAGTCGGAGGAGCGGCGCCACACCGGTCGGCATCACACTGCCGTTCAACATGCTCATTACAGTCCGTTCTTGGTGGTACCTATACGCCCGATGAGCACCAAACGCTCTAAACGGGCGGCTAGTTCGGAACGGACCCATTGTGCAACCGATGCCCCTGGTGTGGCGGCGCTTTGCAAAGATTGACGGGCCAGCTGCTGAATCCGACCGGACGTCATCCCCCATCAGAAGCCCCCTGGCAGCCTCGGCGACCTCCCCCTCCACCAGGCAGCTCGGATGCTCGCGCAGGTCAGTCCGCCAGGGACATCGATTCCGCATACCTCCTCAACCGCGAGCGCACGCACCGGCAGGCCTTACATGACAACGGCCGGGTGCGCATCACTGCCGACAGCTTCGCACAGGCTGTCTACACCGCGATGCTGACCAATCCGCTCGACCACCGCGCCGGGCTCGACGCCGTCGACCGGATCGGCATCGGCACCACAGAGCACACCGACCAACTCCTCAAGAACCATGCAGTCGCCTACCCGGCGGCCACGCCGGAGACCGTGCTGGAGCCGCTCTATCCGGACCGGCTCGCCGAGGACTTTCTGGCGCTGATGACAGCCGGCCACAAGGTCGCCTCGTTCACCCCTGATCCCTGGACCGGAGAGGCCCTCTCCGGTTTGCTGTCACAACCCTCCGAGTGGCAAGGCACAGCCATGACCGTCCTCGTCGCGGCCGCAGCCCGCTGGCCGCACGTCGCCGCCCGGCAGCTGGCTCCACTGCTCGGTGCACGACCCGAGCTGGCCCCGGCCGGCGGCGGCGTCACATTGGCTGCCCTCAGCGACATCCGGCAACTGGACGAGGCGACCCTGTCCGCTGTGGAACAGCGACTGCCCGCAGGCAGCCACCCCGAACTCAACGCGGGTGTACTCTCCCTCGTCCAGTGCCTCACCGACATGCGATCTCCCCGGCACCACGGCCCAGCAGGAGCGGGCACGGCTGCTCGAAGCACTGGCCCAGCGCCAGTCCTACGCCGGCCTCCATCCACAGGAGTCGGAGACAGGTCTGCGGTTCATGGAGATCCGCCGGAAGCTTGGCGAGCAGAACCCTTCCGCTCATGGCCCGCATTTCGCCTGGTCCCTCTCCGACGTCGGCGTCTACCTGGCCAAGGACGGCCGTCTGGATGAGGCCCTCACGGCAACGGGCCAAGCTGTCCGGGCCTTTCGGAATCTCGTGGGCACAGGACCGACGGAGTAGCGAGACGGGCTCGCGACCGCGCTCTCCAACCAATCGGCCGATCTGGCGCAGTCCGGCCGTTGGAAGGAGGCCCTGTTTGCTATCGAGGAAGCCATCTCAATCCGCTTCCAGTTGATGGGCGACCAACCTGCCGGGGACGACCCGAGCTTGGCCGCAGCGCTGTCGAACTTCGAGTCTGCCTGGCCAGGGCCGGTCGACGGGTCAGAGGCAGTGAACGCCGCCCGGCAGGCGCCGGCGATCCGGCGGAAGCTGGTCGCCGCGAGCCCGGGCCTGCACGAGGCCGGACTCGCCGCTTCGCTGGTCAACGTGAGTGCCCGCAGGCTGGAGATCGGCCACTTCGGCTCCGCCCTGGAGGAGGCGTCGGAGGCGGTCCGGATCCGGCGCGAGCTGGCCGAGGTGAACCCGGTTGCCTACGAGCACGATCTCTCGGTGGCCCTCCTCAGCCTGGCCCCCGCGAGCTTCTCCCTGGGCCTGCAGAACGACGCGCTCGCCGCGACCGCCTCTGCAGTCGGGCTGTTGGACACACTGGCCGCCCGGAGTCTAGGTGTCCACGAGGTCGCGCTGGCCCTCGCACTGACGGTGGCCGGCACACGGCTGTTCACGGTCGGACGCCATCACGAGGCGCTGCGGGTCTGGGAACGGGCCACCTCCATTCGCCGGCATCTGGCGACGACGGGCGACACGGACGAGGCTCACGATTTGGCGCACCTACTCTGGACGGTCGCCTGGGTCCACATGGCCCAGTCTCGCGACCTCCCCGAGATGCTGGCCCTGATCGATGAGGCCGTGGCCATCTACCGATGGCTTACGACCGGGTCGGAACGGTTCCGCGATGAACTCCGCAACGCAACGGCGACCTGGACGCGGATGCTCTTTCTGCTCGGGCGCGGGGAGGAGGCCCGGGACGTTCTGCGTGAGATGAACGAGCCGTCACATCTCTCGCCCGGTCGCTAGTGAGCATTGGGTTCGGAGGTCTCCCCCACAGTGCTCGGCTCGTTGCCATTCACCTGGGATCTCCGGTAAGGCTGGTGTCGTGGAGGGCTCGCCTCGCTGCCTTGACCGGCGGTCGGCTCGGGCGTCGGTGGTGCGCCGTCCGTCGGCACCGACCTCCGCACGGGCCACCGGAGCCACGTCTGCTCCCGACCCCGTGACGGACGCGGATTGGACGCCGGGCTCAGTCACGCGGCAGGGCAGCCAGCCGGAGCTGTTCCTCCTCCACGATCCGAACCGCCAGTGACTGCTCCGAAACATCCACGGCCTCCGGCGTCGACTCCGCCACCTCGCTCCGGCGCGCGTACTCGTCGAAGAGCCGGTCCTTCGCCCGCAGGATCTCCAGCATCCGCTGGTCGACGCTGTCGGCGACGAGCAACCGGTGCACCTGGACCCGCCGGACCTGTCCCATGCGTTGCGACCGACCCACGGCCTGACTCTCCATGGTGGGCTTCACCTGCGGCTCACACAGGATGACGACCGACGCCGCCTGGATGTTCAGCCCCACACCTCCGGCCTGGATCTGGCTCAGCAGCACCGCGTGGCCCGGAACCGCCGCGAACTGGTCCACCACGTCCTGGCGCCGCACTGCCGGAAGGCTGCCGTCGATCGGACCGAACGCCCTTTGGCTCAGTGCTTCTTGGACAACCGCCAACACGTCGCGGAAGTAGGAGAAGACAACGACCTTCCGCCCGTTTCCGGCAGCCTCCTCGATGAGTTCCAGGAGTCGCTGCAGTTTCGCCGACTTCTCAGGATTCGCGTACGCGGCCCGGCGCATGGCCATGAAGTTGCCTGCGGCGACGGCCGCCCGATACGCCGCGAAGTCGCCCGGCGTGAACTCCTCCCACTCGTCGACGTGGACGACATCGGGGAGCTCGGTGAGGACGTCCTGCTGATTCCGGCGGAGGTAGGCCGGAGCAATCGCCTTCCGGAACGCCTTCGGCCCGGCGGCCACCGAGTCGTTGTGGATCCTAGGCAGCAGGTCGGGTTGGAGGTAGTGCACCAGGTTGCGGAACTCCTCGACCCGGTTCTCCATCGGCGTACCGGTGAGGAAGAGCACCCTCTCCACGCGGTCGGTCCATGCGGCTACTGCCCGGGAGCGCTGCGCTGTGTGGTTCTTGACGTAGTGGGCCTCGTCGACCACGACCATTCCCACGGCCTGCTCCGGAGCGACTTCCAGCTGGCGGAGGCCGTCGAACGTCACCACCGCGACGCCACCGTCACGGAGCCACTCGGCACGTGCCGGCTCCCTGTCCTGGCCGTGACACCGATGGGCGCGCAGGGTACTTCGAGCCTCGATCTCCCGGGTCCAGTTGATGAGGACGCTCGCCGGACAGACGACGAGGAAGTGTGTGCTCCCCCGCGCCCGGAGGTGCGCCATCGCGGCGATCGCCTGAACGGTCTTCCCCAGGCCCATCTCGTCGCCGATGATCACCCGCTTCTGCCTGAGGGCGAATCGGGCTCCGAATGCCTGGTAGCCACGGAGCGAGACCTTGGACTGCGTTTCGTCCAACGGCTCGGCCCGGACACCGTCGGACAGTTCCTCGGGCAGGAAGCCCTCAGAGGCGCTGACTTCATCGGGAGCGAGTCCCGCGATCTCGCCGAGAACGCCGTAGAACTCGGCCGACCGGTGCTCGAAGTCCGTCCACGCCTCCACGTCCGAGGACGGCAACCGCAGGAGGTCCGCCGAAGCCTGGGCGAAGAGCATCGGTATCGCCTTCACCTCGACCTCCGCGAGCAGGCCCGTGAGCCGCTCAACGGCCGCGAGGGCCTCCTGCTTGCGCTGCCGTCCGGCCATCAGGCTGCGGATGACTCCTCGTGCCGGTCGAGCGGTGGCAATGAGGCCGGCGACCTCATCGACCACGCGCTGCGCGATCTCACTGGCACGAGCCGCCTCGGGCCCGGCGACGACCAGCCGCTGGAGCGCGATCACCAGCGCAGTGCTCATCGCGTCCTGGTGGTCGACGTCGAGCCGGACACCCACTGTCAGCTCGGCCGCCTCGGCGATCCGGCGAGCTGCGGCGACGGTCTGGGCAGCCGTCTGCGCGCCGATCCCCGGGATCAGCCGGAGTGAGTATGCCGGGGCATCCACGACCTGCTGCACGGTCCTGAACCCCGCAGCCTCCAAAGCGCCTACCCTGAGGCGCCCCTCGGTCACGTCCCTGAGCCGGGCGACGGGGATGGTTCCCAGTTCGTCGCGAACCAGCCGGTCCCTCAGCGCGGCGGCGGCCCGGGTCACCTGCGCAACGGCACTCCGGTGATCCTCAGAGACCGCGAGAGCGGCCGCGTGGAGTCTCTCGGCATCCGCGAGGACAGCCTTGGGCTTGCGACGGGTCCGCTGCCTGTCCGCCACGTACCGCTCCTACCTCGGTCCGATCACCCAGCGCTCCTGGGCGCCCATCATGATTGCACCCGAGCTCCGTCCGTTCCGCCGAAACCGCCCAAGGCCTCCCTCCCCGACGCCCACAGCCATTCCCAGATCCACCGCACCGGGGCAATCCAGTACCTTCCACTCCCTCGTCGTTGAGCTCACCAGCGCACAGCGGCTCCGGGGAGAGGCCGAGCCTCCCACCGAAGCCGCTGGACCCGTCGTCCGTCGACGGAGCATCAGCGCAGGACGCGGATGGCCAGCACCGAACCGTCCTGGTTCAATGAAACCGGCCCGTTCCACTTGGCGTCCCACTGCTCGTCGGACCACTCCCCACGGAGGGTGTGGGCTCCCTGCCGGTACTCCCCGACCCGTCCGGCCGCAAGGTCTTTGAAGAGGTCCTTCGCGATCCCGGAGAACGCCTCCACCCGCGTGCCGTTCAGCCGGAAGACGTGGTCCGTGCCCACGAAGTCGACACCGTGCACCGAGTACGCGATGTCCTGGACGATACCCGTGCCCGCGTGCGTGTACTGCTCGAAATGGCGCTTCCCCTGGCGCTTCGACAGGTATCGTGCCGTGGGTTCACCCCCTCCTGTGAAGGCCGTCAGGCCAGCGGCGTCCGCGTGCGCGAGGATGCGACGGAACCAGCCGTGGTCCTCGGGCCGAACGTGATAGCCGGAGACCACGCGTGGCTTCTCACCGGCCCCCCACGCGAGGTCGATGCCCGGTACGACGGCGCGGTCCTCCGGCGGGCTGTCCAGATCGTCCTCCGCGGCTCCGGTGGGGAGGCGCAGCGTCCCGTTCCCGGTTGCCTCCAGCACGTGGAGGGTGATGGGGTCCGTGCCCGGGATCTCCGTGCCGAACACCATGGCCGGGGTCTCGTCCGGCCGCCCGATGTGGACCGCCTCCACGTGCACAGCCGCGGTGGACAGCTGAGCGTGCACCTGCGCGGGCTTCCCGTGCGTTCCCTTACAGGCGACCAGCACGACCTTCGAGGGTGCACCGGGCTTCCACACCTCCAGGAAGAAGTGCGGACGCTTGGACGCCCGGTGCGTCGCGTGGTCCTTGCCGGTCAGCGTCCACCCCGCCCGCAGGGCGATCTCGGCATCGATGACCGACACCGAGTGGTCCGGGTACCGTCGCCCGAGCACCTCCTGAGCGACGGCCAGGGCGAACCCGATGCCCAACTCACCCGACTGGACGGCCTTGTAGTGACGGATCGGATTGCGGCCCTCATCGGAGAGGGCCATGAAGCTCCCGTGGTTGCCGTTCAGAGCCTGGCAGTACTTGAGGCTCGCCCAGTGTTCGGCCAGCCCCCTTCCGGCGCCCTGCCTGGCCAGGACGTTCGCCCTGCCGAGCGTGTGCAGCAACTTCCACGGCGTGAGTTCGATCGACTGCCCGCGGTCTCCCACGGGCACGGCGTGCAGCCCCGGCTTCCGGCGCAGCAGTTCCTGGTTCTTCCCGCGCCGCTCCTCGTCGTCCGCGTCGGACACCGCGGAGACGCTCCCGGCCAGGCCGGCGGTCGAGTGGATCGCGACGTTCCACGGCTGGACGAGGTCCCTCAGGACGGCTTCTGCGTTCTTCCCCATCATCTCTCCCCTGATCAGGTTGTGGATCGCGTCGTTGATGTCGGCCGGTCCCTCGTAGGACTACCTGGCACGGTCCGGGTGCGTCTCCGCGAGGTCGTTGAGCGCGGCGTTGACCACCTGCCAGCAGATGCCCAACGTGTCGCGGTCCGGCCGGTGGCTCTGACGGGCCTCGGCCTTCGGGTGGACGAAGTTCCGGTACTCGCGCAGTTCGTGGCTGAACCTCTTGGCGTCTGCGCCGATCCAGCCCGCGTGGTGACACGCCTCGATCAGCGCGTGAAGTGTGACGCGGTCCTCCGAGGCTCGCCCCAAGAGGGAGGGCTCCCGTTCGAGGACCGTCTGTAGAAGCACGCCCTCCATCAGCGATCCGAGCATGACGATCGCCGCGACATGGGCCCCATTGGCGTAGCAGGTCCGGGCCTCGTCCAAGCGCCACTGGAGCAGTTCGGCCATCGCGTCGTCGGCGATGAGGTCCGTCATCACGACCTTGAGCTCGGAGGACCCGTAGTGCGTCGGGTGCGCCAGCGCCGGGTCGCACGGAACCAGCCGGGCGGCGCCGCCGGGGTTCTCCAGCCGGTAACCCTCGTGGATGAGGAAGGTGTTGACCGCTGCCACGACCTCGCCCAGCAGTTCGGGCTCATCGAGGTATTCGCGGGGGTCTGCCAGCCTGAGCAGCACCTTCTCGATCTCGCCGGGCTGGTCACGCCGCCCGACCAGCAGTTCGGTCGCCCACTCCCTGCGGTACTGGCCGTCGTACTCGGGCACCTCCTGCCAACCGGCCCGCTTGAGGAAGCCGGCGATCTCGAAGCCGCGGCGGTAGTACAGGTCGTCATCACCCGCGACAACGCGGGCGAGCTCCTGCAGCGTGTTCTCGTCCAGGGCGAGACCGTGCTGCCGACTTTGGGACTTGGTCATGCCGTTCCTCCGGTCGATTCGGTGTGCGGGTCAGGGGTGGATCCTGCGGGTGTTCCGGCGCCGCCGTCGACGCTCCGCGATCCCTCCGGCTCGGTCTCGTCCGCTCCCTCATCGGGGAGCTCGTCACCGGCCGGTAGTTCGAGCGCCGTCCACGGCTGGGCGTCCTCCGGCGGGACGGTCGGCCGGGAGTAGTCGGCCGGGTGGATGCCCTGCCTGTCGAGCTCCGGCCACAGTCCGGCCAAGGCTTCCTCCGGGTCGAACCTGAACTCGCTCTCGCGGATGCGCCAGAACCTCCACCCGACCCGCTGTAGTTCGCGGTCGCGCTGCTGGTCGTGCCGGAGCTGGTCGAGGGTCGAGTGGTAGTAGTCGCCGTCGCACTCCACCCCGAGGCGGCCGCGGGCGCCGACCACCACGAGGTCGATGCGCTTGCTGCCTGCCGGGTATTGAGGCACGACGTGGTAACCGCGCTGCTTCAGTCGCAAGTAGACCTGTTGCTCGAAGAGCGAGTCGAAGGGTGCCCGCCGGACGTCGGGCAGCACTGGTCCGATGTCGTCGGCCTCGGCCAGCGCCGCGGGCGGGTTCTGCATGTAGCTGAGCAGGTTCAGCCGCAGGTCACCGGACTTGAGTTGGTCCGGCGGCACGGAGTAGAAGAGTCGCATCTGGTCCTGGGCCCGACTGGCCGCCACGTTGTAGGCCTGCTGTTCGCTGCGCAGGCCGCCCGAGATGCGCCGGACGCGGTCCACGACCATCGACAGCAGGATGACGTGCCGCTCGTCGCCCTGGAACTGGGCCGGTGTGCCCACTCGGATGCGGTGGCGCTCCCGGACCGGCGCGGGAAGGCGCTGCTCGATCAGCTGCTCCAACAGCTTGACCTGGCCGAACGTGCCCTGGAGCACGATGACTCCCATGGTCTTGTTCTCGTAGGCCGGATCCGCGGCCAGCTCGGCGAGGCAGTCCACGATCGCCCCGGCCTCCTTGGGATTCCGGATCCGGCTGTCGCGTCCTTCGGCGACCCCGCCCTCGACGTAGTGCGTCAGCAGCGGGTCGAGCCGTTCACCGCCGTACTGCCGGAGCGGGATGAGGCCCGGCGGTGTGTAGAAGGTCGCCGAGGACCAGCCGATGATCTCAGGCATGCAGCGGAAGTGCTCCTGCAGGCGGATCGTCGACGGGAAGAGCGCCGACAGCAGTTGGTACAGGTTGGAGTGCGGCATGTACAGCTGGCGCAGGTGCGCCGGCACCTCCGGAAGGTGCGCGGTCAGGCGGTCCTGGATCTGCTGGGTGCGTCCGAACCCGGTGACCGGGGGCGTGCACTGCTTGTCGTCCCCGACCACGATGATCCGCGGCGCGAGCCAGAGGAGGAAGAGCGCGTCCATACCGGCCTGGCTGGCCTCGTCCACGATCACCACGTCGAACGCGTCCTGCCTGGGCCGGATCATCTCCGCCACCCGTGCGATCGGCATCACCCAGGCCGGCACCGCGCCCTGGGCGATGTCCATGGCGCTGCGGGCGGCCGCCTTGAAGTGGGACGCGTTCTTTCCCTTGCCCTTGCCGAACGAGGCCATGTGCGTGCGGTAGGCCTGTAGAGCCGAGCGCTGCTCCGAGGTCATGCGTACGAGGCAGTGAAGCCTGCCGTGCGCGGCTGCCAGGTCTCCAGTGAGCTCCTCCAGCTTCGCCTCGTTCTCGGTCAGCTCACCGTCGAGCCGTTGCTCCCGCCCCGGCGCGCGTTCATCGTCGATGAACTCACACGCCTTGGCCCACGCCCAGGCCTCGTGGAGTCGGCCGAGTCGCTCGTCCCATGCCGGGTCGTCGGCCTCGGCTTCGAGCCGGGCCACGAGCGCGGGCGACGCGTACCGAAGGCCGTCGAGCAACTCCGCGCAGCGTCGCCTCCGCTGGTCCCGCCGCTGCGCCGCCGCGAGGGCTTCGAGCTCCTTCGCGTACCGGTCGACGTCGCGGTCCCGCAGAGCCTGAGCCATGGCGATCGCCTCGGCCGGCGCCGCACCGCCGTCCTCACCGCGCAGGAGACCCTCCCAGCGGGCCAACCGTGTCAACGCCTCTTCGGCCCGCTGCCGACCCGCCAAGGCCGACGCGGCCTCGGCGAAGTCCTGCCACCCCTGCGGCCGGGTCAGGTCGAGGTAGACGCCGTGGCGTACGAGGACCTCGTCGACCTGCTCACGAACCTGGCCGAAGGCATCGATCTCGGCCAGCTGCCGGTACCGCTCGCGCAGCGCGGCCAGCCGCACCTCCAAGGGCCCCTCTGCCAAAGCCGCTCCCGCCTGCTCCCAGCGGGTGGCGACGGCCGCGAGCGCCGCGTGGGCCTGCAGGTGCGCGTGCACAGCGCGGAGATCGTCCGCGGAGGTCGGCGCGTTCCCGTCCACCCGACAGGTACTGAGGAGTTCGTCGGCTTCCCGCTGAGCCCTCGACGCGAAGCGCGTTCGCAGCTGGCGGCCCCCGGCGAGGTACTTCAACAGGGCCGGGATCGTGGACTCCATACGACGGGCACGATCGGGCGTCAGGGCTTCCGGAAGGACGACTGTCCGCAGGCCGACCTGCTGGAGGCTGTCGGTCACGTCGGACAGAACACCCGCAACCTCCGTGACGCGCTGCCAGAGATCGGGATTCCGCCGGGCGAGTCGGTCCTCCAGGGCACGCGCAACCCAACTCCCGGTCCCCCAGCACACGGCCTCCCACGGAACGCCGAGTCTGTGCAACCGACGTCGACCGGAGCCGAGCAACTCCGCCAACTCGTCCGTCCTGGAGGTCTCCAGCGCGGCCAGCAAGTCCCGTACCCCGACCGCTGATGGAGAGAGCCCGTTCACACTCAACTGGCTCGCCGCAAGGGCCGTCGCCACCTGGCCGGGCGTCGGCAGCGTCTCAACTGACGGGTACACCCCGGACTCCGCCCACCGTCCGGCACCCTCCCTCAGCAGGGCGAGCAGTTCCTCCGCCTGGACTGGCGACAGCGGGGGTGTGGCAGGCACGCGGTCGGGCAGCCTGCCGATCCAGTTCAACCGTACCGCCCCGTCCTGCACCTTCTGCACGATCGCTGCGAGCGTTCCCGAGTATCCCGGTGCGACCTCCGGGTGCTGGTAGACCTCCGCTTCCCGCAACGCGACCACCTGCTCGGTCAGCAGCTTGATCCGGCTCCGGACCTCGTACCGCCGCTGGGTCAGGCGGCGGATCTCGTCCCGCAGCTGATCGGTGTCGCCCGCCGCCACCTGGTCGCTCAACGCGTTGACGGTCCGCTCGAGCTCGTTCGCTCCGTCCTGACTGGTGCTGCTGAGCAGGAGGACGCACAAGTCCCGTACGGCCGGCGGCAGCTTGTCCCGGAGAACCGTCAAGGCCTGGTCCCTCGCGCTGGTGACGAGGACCCGCTGGCCCTGGGCCAGGAGCGCGGAGACCAAATTGGCGATGGTGTGCGTCTTGCCCGTTCCCGGCGGCCCCTGCACCACCACGCCGGTGTCGCGCTGGAGTCGTTGGAGGACGGCTCGCTGCTGGGCGTTGGTCTTCCCGGGGAACAGCGGCTCGTCACCGAAAAGTGCGGGCGCCGGCCTACCGCCCCAGTTCTGCCGGTCCTCGGAGTCCAACGACATCACCAACTGTGCCAGCCCGAGCGGAGCCTGCCGTTCGGACACCACGGTCTCAGCGATGCGGTCGTAGAAGCTCAGAAAGGCATTGCGGTCCCTGGGACGCATCATGAGGGCTGGCGCGAAGGTCAGTCTGGCTCCCACTTCCGGCCCGGCCGGCGGGCGCCAGTTGCTGCTGAACGCCACCGGGCGGGGCAGCACCAGGTCCTGCCACTGCGAGAGGCACTCCAACGCCTCCTCGCTCAACAGATGGAGGGGCCTGGTGGAGAGCTCCTCATCGAACGCTGCGGCGCGCTCCGGCACCCATCCGTCGTCCGCGTCGAGGAAGTCACGGTCCTCCAGA
Source organism: Kitasatospora misakiensis (assembly GCF_042656005.1). Lineage (NCBI taxonomy): Bacteria > Bacillati > Actinomycetota > Actinomycetes > Kitasatosporales > Streptomycetaceae > Kitasatospora > Kitasatospora misakiensis. The sequence goes on from NZ_JBHSOF010000060.1 coordinate 18,902, forward strand.
CGGACCGCCCCGCTGCCGGTGAGGCGCACAGTGATCCGTGCGGTCCGCCGGTCCACCTGGGTCTCCACCCGTCGGGAGAGCAAATGCCGGTGAATCACACCACCGTTGGGCTCGCCCCACGACAACAGGCCTACCGCAAGGACGAGTTCGTACTGGTCGTCCTGCTGTACCAGTTGCTGGTGCCAGTGGTAGATCCTCTCGTAGAGCTCCCGGTGCAACCGCTCGGCCCGCTCGCGTTCCGCCCACAGGCGCCAGCGCGCGAGCCACGGTCCGTACGCCCGCAGGACCTCCTCGGCGTCCTTCCTCGCGACGGTCGCCTCGCCGTCCCACCAGCGATCGGCGTCGCCCGCTCCCGGAATCCAGGTCCGGGACGGGCCTTCCTCCGCCAACGGCGGATCCTCGGCGTCAGCGTCCTGACACGACCGTTCGTCCACCCATCCTTCCAACTCCGGCGGGAGTTCTGGAGGCACGGCCTGCGGAACGTGATCGAGAACCAGCAACGGTCGGTCGTCGTCGGACGGCCTGGGCACCTTCGCCGGCAGGTCGGCCAGCCAGAGCGGGCTCCATGAACGCGTGTCCCGGAGCCGCTGATGACTGCTCTGCACGACCTCGCGCAGGAACCCGACCAGCGCAGCGGTCTGGCCGATGACATCCGGATCGCTCGCATGGCGTCGTGAAACGCTCACCATTCTCCCCTCGGTCGGTGACGAACTTTCCAGGATGGGGGCGGGCTCCGGGGTTGGAGTGGCGTCGAGGCAAGCTGGCCGAAAGCACACTCTGCAATGACTGACACACATCAGGTGACGCTCGAATCCACGACTCCTGCACGATCTCTCATCGAACAAGCCTCCGATCAGACGAACTGGCGGCCGGGAGTCGTGAGCGTTCGCTCGACCACTTCCGAACGTCGCACCAGCTGCGCCATCACCTGCTCGACCCGACCGCGCCACCTTCCGGCTGGTCGTCGCTCGGTGCCGCCGGACTCTCCGCCCACCGTCCTGCCACGGTCGACAACTCCCTCTCGGAATCCACCTCCCGCATCTCCACTCGCGCCATATCCGATGAACGGTGATCAGGGTCCGGCACCAGCCGTACGAGAGCCTGGCCGGGAGTCTCCACGACCTCCGACTTCCCGACCAGGCATCGAGTCCCGTCCCTACTGAGGGATGAACGTCAGCAGCCAGGCGACGAGCGCGCGGACGGCTCCAGCCATGGCACCGCTGACGGCACCACTGGCCAGTGCGTGGCGATTGCGCTGTGCAAAGGACCTTCTGATCCGCACGAGGACTCCCGAAGTAGCAGCGAACGTTGGATGGCCGGCCGGCACTGCCTTCGAAGATGAGCCATCAGGATCCGGGATCTACGGCTTGCGATGAGAGTCGATCTGACACCGAGTTCCGCCGGTTGACAGGCGTGCGATCGCTACCCATGGATCGATTGAGCGACGAGTTGAGACGAAAGGAGACACCGCACCGAAGCGGTCACACGCGCGGTCTGGCACACGACGGCGTCCGCGGGGGCGGAAGCTGCGATCACGCCCCTTGCCCGTCTCGGACCCCGGCGGCTCGGCGCGAAGACGGCGGCGGTGCTTTCCACGGTTCAGAAACGGATCCGTCCGGTTCCCAACCCCATCGTTTGAGAGCTTCGCCTTCCACGGTTCGTCCCGCCTCACTCAATGCCTCGACAGCATCGTGGAGCACAGGTCCTTCGCCCACCGCCGCCGCCTCCTGGTACCAAGCGAGCGCTTCCTCGAACCGACCCGCGCTTCGCAGGAACCCTGCCCCACGCTCCCGATAGCCGATGTTCCCGGCGTCTGCCGCGTGCCGGAACCACACAAGCGCTTCCCCCGTCTCGCCGCAGTCGTCCAGAAGCTCAGCGGCACGCACTGCTGCTTCGGTGACACCCGCCTCATAGAGGGACTTCAGCCAGGAAACGGCCGCCTCGAGTCCCTGCCCCTCCCACAGCAACTCCGCTCCTCTGCGAAGGGCGAGAGAGCTTCCCGCCCGGCTCTGGAGCCCCAGCTCCGCCAGTGCGGACGTGAGAGTGCCACGCCCAGCCAGCCCGCTGACCACCCGACTCAGGGCATGGACATCTCCTGCTTCGAACGCACGCCAGTACCACTCGATGGCTTCGTCGCTTCGCCCTTCCGCATCCAGCAAGTCGGCCAATTTGCGAGCCGACTTCACGTTGTTCGCTTCTGCGCCGGGCCGAACCCAGTCCATCGCCTCTCGGAGTCTGCCTTCTCGCTCCAACCAGTGCACAATCCACTCGAGCGCGTCACTGTTCCCTACACGTGCTGCGATCCGATACCAAGGGATCGCTTCCTCGACTCGACCTTCCACTCTCAGCAACAGACCCATGGTCAACGGCGCTCTCCGGTCTCCGACCGCAGCGCGGCGTTCCAACCAGGAGAGCGCGTCGTCGGTCCGTCCGGTCTTCCAAAGAATGTCGATCGCCATCCAGAGTGCCCCGCCTCTGACGTCTTCGAACGAGGAGCCGCGATCGTCTTCAGCGGCTACCGACGCACGCAACCAGGCCAGGGCCTCCTCCACCCTGCCTGCCTCACGCAGACGATTTGCCGCTTCTGTCTCCGCATCCCCGTCGCCGAGATCCCCCGCGCGACGAAACCAGTCAAGAGCTGCGTCACCTCTTCCGGCTTCCCAGAGCACTTCTGCTGTCAGCCTTACAGTCTCGACAGGAAGGTCGTCGCCCAACGTCAACAACCAGTCAAGGAGGTCGTCCAATCGTCCTTCGTGGCGGAAAGCTTCCAAAAGCTCGACGGGAATCGACAGCTCCTGCATCGTCGCAGCCCTCTGGAACCAGCTGAACGCCTCCTCAAGGAATTCTGCGTTGAGGAGGCGTTGGGCAACACGCCACGCAGCGTACGCATCGCCCCCGTCTCCACGAGATTTCAGCCACTCAGTCGCTTCCTGGCCTCGCCCTTCCAAATCCAACAGAAACTCAACCATGCCCAAGCTGAAGGAATCACCGGCTTCGGCTTCACGCTTGGCCCATTCGACCGCCTCTTCCTGACGGCCCAAATCCCGCAAAATGCGGATCATCCGCCCGGCGCCACCCATGTCCCAGAGTGAACTGACCAAATCGTCTGCCCTGGATTCCTCGGCCTTTGCGGCCCAGGGGAGCGCTTCCGCCGGCCGGCCTGCAAAATGCAGGATATCTGCCGCCAGTGCCGCCGAGAGGTGCTTGTCGGCCCGGTCGGCGCTCTCACAGAATCGAAAAGCAAGGCGCAGAAGGCCTCGCCCATAGGCTTCCCGTGCGATTCCAAGGCGCTCGGCCGGTTTCGCCTGTTCAAGGAGCCCATCCCACATCGCCGCAGGCACCCGAGCCGCCGACCGCGCCCTCCTACCTTGCTGCTCCAGGTAATCCGAGAGGCGCACTTGAGGTTCTGTTTCCATTGGCCGGCTTCGGCGAGGACGCATTACCGTGAGAACCCGGCAGGCTCCACGTAGAGGCTCTGTCACATAGGCAAGAGCCCTTGCAAACCAGTCATCCGCAAGCGAATCCCACTGCAGTTCAGTGAGGTAGCCCTCAGCCACAGTCTCCAATAGTCGGATCGGAAGCGCCGGGCCGTGGCCCAGACGACGCGCGTCCATAGCGGCTTCGATCAGAGCTCGCGCAGCGGGCGGGGCTGTCCTGTATCGCTCCTGCAGAGCGGGACCTCCGGCGAGATACTGGATGATCTCGCCGTCCTTCGCACTTTCTGCCGCGAGCACCAACCGCCCGTCGCCACTACACCTCGCCGCCTCGAGGCTCGCACCGTCGAAGGAATTAGGCACGCACAAGTCATTGCCCGTCAAAAGTGTACGTGACTGCGCATTCTTCCCTTCGTCTTCACCGCGACGGCCCGGCCAAGTCAGCTCACCCCATACCTCTGGCCAAGCCGTTCCAATGACAAGCACGGGCCCGCGATCCGGATCATCCAGCAGAGCTCGAAGCCCAGCAGCAATCCGCTCGTTCACGCTATTCGAGGGATTCAGCAGATATCTCTGAACCTCATTGAGCCATACTACAGTCCTACCACGGACGTCAGGAAGACCATTGAGGAGCCCTTCCGAATAGGTAGGCTCAATTGGATTCCATAGGCGCCAATCAGCAGGAAACCTTTGGATGGCCTCCCAGCACGCGCGTGTCTTCCCGGTCGACGAATCACCGACGAGCATGACCAGCCGGCTCCGCCCATTTACGACCTCCGAGACGATGCCAGCCAGGATCTCGTCATGCTTCCGAGGAACATAAGTCGGAAGTGGAGAGACTCCGGCCGCGTCGGCTCTGTCAACAGTGACCGCTCGATGGACCTCAAGCGCAAAGGGGTCCGTCCGGCTGATCATCTGACCCACCGGTCGATACAATGTGGCCTGAATCGACAGTCGGCGCAGTTGCCTCGCGAGACCGTCCCCTTCCAGGCCTGCCGCCCGCGCGAGGGCAACGACAATCGAGACGGCATCTGCTTGGCTGGCCGGCAACTCAGGTGAACTGATGCACCTGTGAATTGTGTCTCTGCTGGGCGCCCCGGGGAGGTCGCTGTCCGCAGCCACCATGGCCGCGATCTGGTCCAATGACGGCGCCCCTGCCTCCAGGTATACCTGGTAGAGCAGGTTCTTGAGATCTCCCAGCGGCCCTGGCGCCACCTGCGCCCGCTGGACCAGTCGCGGCCTCTTGGACGAGGCACTCCGCTTGTCGTGATTCACCGCACCAGACTGCCGCAACTCGTCGCGCCGTCACAGCTGAAGCATGGAGACCTCTCAACGGTCTGACGGTGACGCGCCGCCCTGACCGGGCACTCGACAAGCCGCTGTGGGGCAGCCAGCAAGGGTGGGGAGCGTCCGATGGTGACCGTCACTGCGGGAACGATCGAGGAAGAACTAGCCCGGGCTGCTCTGCAGGGAGGTTCGGCCAGTGCATCGCCTACTCCACAGAACGCACACGGTGGGCGGCGATCAGGTCGCGGTACCAGGTGTAGGAGGCCTTTGGGGTGCGCTTCTGGGTTTCGAAGTCGACGTGGACGAGGCCGAAGGGTTGGTGGTAGCCCTCGGCCCGTCGGACACCCTGTCATTCTATCCGTGGCGGTGCTCTGCCAGGTCAGCGGCCCGCAACAAGCTGGTACGGCCCGACCTCGCGCCGGGGCAGCCATTGGTCGAAGACTCGGCGGCGATCGTGGTCGCCGTGCCTGCCGGCCTGCGCTTCAGCAGTGGCCTGACCATCGGTGGCTCCTCGCGGCTCGCCGTCAGGGACGTCCTCTGATGGTGGCAACCCAGGCGTATAGGATCACCGCCGCCAAAGTTGAACGGCTGGCTGCAGGGCGGCGGGAAACGCGTGAACCAGTGCACGACCACGGCGAGACAGGCGGTCGCGCCTGTGGCAGGCCCCAGTGCTAGAGCGCGGGCAGTGGAGTGATGCCGGCCTCCAACAGCCCATCCACCAGACGCTCGTAGAAGTCGAGCCCGGCACCGTTGACCTCGCCCCGGCCTGCCGGCTGCACGCGCGACCAGGTGATCGGGAACCGGTACCCGTCGAGCCCCAGGTCGCGCATCAACCCCACGCCCTCGGGCCACCGGCGATAGGGGTCGCACGCCACCCGGCCGGTGTCGCCGCCCCTTACAGCGCCGGCCCGGTCGCAGAAGGTGTCCCGCATCGACCGGCCGCGGCTATCCTCGTCCATCCCGCCCTCGATCTGGTAGGCGGCGGTGGACACGCCCCAGCGGAATCCGGGCGGCGGGTCGCGACGGTCCGTCATGGATGAATCCCTTTAAACAACACGAGCCACAAATGCGAGCAGGGCTCATTTCAAGGCGAGCCGGCGGCCCAAATCCTGAGCCCGAGTGCCACATAGCCCGCAAGGGCCTGGCCCTCAGGGGCCGCCGCACTGATCACCCCACCCAGCCACACCGGCCACAGGTGCGCCATCGCAACCCCAGAACCAGAGCCACGATCATCAGATCGCCACGTGGTGGAACTTCATCGGCCGCACCAACGAGGAGATCGCCCAGACCCGCGCCGACTGGCAGTCCGGCACCCGCTTCGGCGAAGTCCATGGCTACGCCCGCGCCCGGCTGCCCGCCTCAGAGTGGCCGCTGACGCCACTGAAGCCGCAGGGCCACGAGCGCTGAGTTGGCGCCGGTAGCCGTGCGGTGGGCCGGGTCATGGGCGCGTCGGTGATGCTCGACGCGCCCCCACCGTGCTCCGGTGCGTTCGGCGGCGTTGTCCCGATCGCCCGTCCGTACCAGGAGCGATGTGATAGGAGTAGCGGTTGATGGCGGGCCGAACGGGGGAAGTCGGAGACATGCGCGATCCGTTGGAGAACGTGGAACTCACCGAGGCCGTACAAGGTCTGAGGGACCAGTTGATGGCCGCCGCGGACGCTGCGGACGGTCAGCGCATCAGGTTCGAGGTCGACGAGATCACGCTGGATTTCTCGGTCGAGCTGCGACGCGACGCGACGGCCAAGGCGGGGTTCAAGGCCTGGGTGGTCTCCGGCGACGCCCAGGTGGGGGTCGCGCAGAACGCTGTCCACAAGGTGTCCGTGAAGTTGAAGCCGAAGGATTCTGCCCTCGGCGGGCCGATGGAGATCGGCAATCAGGTCGCAGTCGACTTGGGTGACTTCGAGCATCCGTCCGGACTGTGCGGCGGATGAGCGTCCGGTCCGTCGAACGCGTCGCCATCGTCCAGGGAGCGCGGCAGGGCAGCGGCTTCCTGTTGAACTCCCGCCTGGTCCTCACCTCGGCGCACCTGTTCGACGGGGATGGCGGGGCCGCTCGCGTCGCTGTCCCCGGAGGGGCGGGGGCACGCAACTGCCGTCTCAGGTGGCGCCGTTACGACGAGGCGTGCGACGCGGCCCTGCTCGAAGCGGACGATGACCTGGTCAGGGACGTCACGACATGCCGGATCTCCGATGTCCGCTGGGGCCGGACGGTGGGCCTGGCCGCGTGGGAGAACTGCGAAGCCGTGGGGTACCCGCTCATTTCGCTGCGGGACGGGACGAGGCCGGACACTGAGCAGATCGTCGGCACGCTGAAGCCGGGGTCGTCGATCCTGCGCGGCCGCTACATTCTGGACAGCTCCCACACACCGCCGCCGACGGCCGGCACCCGCCGCGCATCGCCCTGGCAGGGGATGTCGGGTGCCGCGCTCTTCGCAGGAGAATTCCTGATCGGCGTGGTCTCCGGGGATCCGGGACAGTGGGCGCACGCACGGGTGGAAGCCGTTCCAATCTCGGTCGTGGTGGCCGATCCCGGGTTCCAGCGGGCCGTGCAGGCAGCCGCAGGGCTGCGGCCGGAAGTGGTGGAGATCGGCAGGTCGGCACCGCACGCGGTGCACGAGGCCGCCACCTATCGCGAAGGCGACTGGCTCCGGATCGTCGACGCCGACCCGATCTCCTTCGGAGTCCATCGCGCGCCGGACGCCGCCGGCCATCCGGAAGTGGTGCAGTACGTGCCACGCGACGTCGACGCCCAACTTGACGCCCGACTCGAAGCGCTGGCGGAGACCGGCGGCATGCTGCTCCTGACCGGGGATTCGGCGGCGGGCAAATCGCGGGCCCTGTTCGAAGGCATGGTCCGCAATCTCCCGGACCGGTCGGTCTGCAAGCCGGATCCCGATGCCGACCTGGCCTTGCTGCACTCCCCCTCCGGACGCGACTACGAGAGCGTCGTGTGGCTCGACGACCTGCATACCTACCTGCGGTCCGACGGGCTGACGCCGTCCCTGCTCGACCGGCTCGTCCGCCGAGGCACCGTCGTGCTCGCGACGCTGCGCACCGAGTTCTACGAGCACTACACGAATGAGGAGGACGGGCCGTCACTCTCGCAGGGCACCGGGCCGCGTCTGCCGTCCTCGCCGGGCAGGGTGATCCGTGCTGCGCACCATCTCACGCTGGACCGGATTTGGACCGACGAAGAGCGGCAGGCCGCGTCGACGCGCCAGGACCCGCGCGTCGTCGCGGCCTTGAGCGCCGACCGGGCGCACGGGGTGGCGGAGTACCTGGCGGCGGGGCCGCAGGTCCTCAAGCGGTGGAAAGCCGCGTCCCGGGTGCGGGGCAACCCCCGGGGGGCCGCACTCGTCGAGGCTGCGGTCGCCCTTGCCCGCACGGGTGTGGACAGTGCACTGCCACCGGATTCCCTGGAACGCCTCCACGAGTACTTCCTAGACCTGGCGGGCGGTCCGGCGCTGCGTCCGGAGGGCATGGCGGAGGCATGGAAGTGGGCGTCCCGCATCGTGCTGGGCGTCACCAGTCCCCTGGTGCCGGGCCGGGGCGGAACGTGGAAGCCGTTCGACTATCTGGTGTCCGATGCTGCGCGCCGGTCCCGTCCGAGCGAGCTCCCGGAACAGGTGTGGGAGGAGGCGCTGCGCGTCGTGGACGACACACGTCGGGTGCTGGTGTCGACCGTCGCCAAGGTGGCGGGCCGGCCGGAGGTGGCCAAGGAGGTACTCCGCCCTCTCGCAGAGGAGGACGATCCCGACGGCCTGATCGCTCTCGGGACGCTGCTGGCAGAGGAGAAGGACTATGACGGCGCCGCCCGCTGCTTCGAGCTTGCTGTCGCTCTGGGCGAATCCATCGGGGCACACAATATGGGTGCCGTCTCCTTCGCGCGGGGGGATCTGGAAGCGGCACGGGAGTGGTACAGGCGCGCGATCCAGGGTGGGGAGCGGATGTCGATCGGAGCCCTCGGCCTGGTCCACGAGAAACTGGGCGACCAGGCCGAGGCGGTGGCGCTCTGGAAGCGCGGTACCGAGGCCGGAGATCCCGGGAGTGCACTGCACTACTCGGACTGGCTGAGGTCGAAGTGGCAGTCGGACGAAGCCGTCGAAGCCCTGAGAGTTGCTGCCGACGGCAGGATCCCGCTCGCCGCCCTCTCGTACGCCGGCGTCCTTCTGCATAGAAAGGACCACGAGACGGCGAATGCCTATGTGTCGCGTGCCTACGCCGCAGCGGTCGAGCAGGGGGAGTTGGGTGATCCGATCGGCTGTCTGATGGCCGGTGTGACGGCGTACTCCTTCGGCGACGTCCTGCTGGGGAAGAAATGGTGGAGCCGGGCGCGGAAACGTGGCTGTCCCTCGGACTGGGTGGTCCTGGAGGCAGAGGAGAGCTCGTCCGGACTGCGGCACCTGGCTTTCAGCCAGGTCTGCCTGGACAGACTCGGAGAGGAGGAAGCCCGTTCGCTCATGCAGTTGCTCTGGGCCGGCGACTGCCAGGACTGCGGTTACCCTCTGGGCGACGGTGTTCCTGCGCTCTATGTGGACGACACCTTCATAGCGGCCAACGCGCGGCTGTTCCACTTCGGACTGTGCCGGTATCCGCACTGGAACGAGTCAGCCCTGACCCAGATAGCCAAAGACGCGGGCATGAGCTGGACAGCGTTCACCGCCGGAGTGCCCATGGGGGAGGGATTCGGCTCGCTTTGCGTTCCCGCCCTCGTGGTCAACCCGTCCTTCGAGGTCGCGCAGTTGGTCCGCAGCGAGGACCGCTGGACGGCCACGGCGGCGTACGGGCCCCGGTCGGCCAACGCCCAGGTGCTCAACCTGCGACCGTTGTGGTCCGGGCTGCCGCCCAAGTCCTCCGACGGGCGCGCCTGGGCACTCACCGGCCCCGGCGAGGCCGCGGTGGCAGTGTTCGGGGAGGTCTGGAGCGCTCCGGCAACCGAGGCGTTCATCGCGCTGGTGGAGCAGTACGGCGGAATGCTGCTCATCACGGCGAGCACCGTCGGGCCCGAGTCCGAGGCCTCGGTGGATGTCCTGGCGAATGTCCTGCAGGCCTGGGACTCGATGACGAGGTGGGTCCCCTTGGAGCCTGGGGCTCCGGCGTAGGCCGTTCCCTGCGGATCATTCGATTGTTGGTTGATGCTCAGTAGGCACGGGCAGAGCCGTTGTTGCCGTACTCTGCGCCTCGGCGGGGGCGGACGGTGGCGTGATCATCGGGAGGTGATCGACGCGATCGTGTTCAAGTACCGGACCGGGACGCCGTAAACAGACCTGCCGAAGCGGTCGGGGTCGTGGAAGGGCGTCCACAACCGGCCATGGAGGTCGGCACTGGACGGTACGTGGGAGCGCGCGCTCACCGCGCTGCTCGCGCTGGCCGAAGCCGAGGGCGACTTGGACCGCGTGGTCGCGGTCGACTCGACGATCGTGCGCGCACCAGCACGCCGCCGGGGCCGAGTGGACCCTCACGCGGCAGCGCCCGCTCACCCAGACCGACTGGCTGCTGCCCATTGCCGACGCCCCGCAGCACGAGATCGACCGCCGCTTCTACGCCATCGTCACCGACGTAGTCGGCGCCCCGACCGAACTGGTCGACGAGCACGGCGCCGTGGCCTGGCAGCAGCGCACCGCGCTGTGCGGCCACCCGCTGCCTAACGCGGTCGAGAGCATCGACTGCCCGCTGTGCCTCCCCGGGCAGTTCCACGACGCCGAGACCGGCCCGCACTGCAACGTCTTCCGGTACTACGACCCGGCCACCGCCCACTCTCTCAGCCCCGACCCGCTGGGCCTCGATCCGGACCTGATCGACCTGTACCACGCGATGCCAGCAGCGTCGAGCAGAGACAAGCCAACAACTGGGCCAACACGGCGATCACGCCTGGCTTCAAGGCCTCTGCAAAATCCGATTCAGCTCAAACCGCCGGTGATGGCCTTCTCAACAATCGAACACCCTGTCTTCACACCCTATGGCCGAGCGCGGCCACCTGCCCGCGCTCGACCAGCGCACTCATCAACCTGGAACCGGTACCGACATGTGCCACGGCCGTCATCGATCTCAACTACCCGGCCCGATAGAGCCGGTGAATAGAAATCAGGTTGCGGTACCAGGCATAGGAGGCGCGAGGGGTGCGCTGCTGGGTCTCGAAGTCGACGTGGACGAGGCCGAAGCGCTGGTGGTAGCCCTCGGCCCGTCGAACAGGCTGTCGCTATAGTTTGGCCCCCAAATACAAGCCGCAAGGACGGACCAACTCTCGCAACTGGGATACGAGGGCCGGGACCATCGACCTGCCGAGTCCACTCGGGCTCCGTACGTCCCGTGGTGGCTACTGCAACGTCGGTGCTGGGCCGAACTGGCCCTGATCTCGGTGGCCGCCACCTACCATCTACTCGGCGTCTCGACCAGGCGGATGGAGAAGCTCGCCGGAAGCCTGGGCGTCGCCTAGCTGTCGATGTCCCCAGTCTCGGAGATGGCCAGGTACCTGGACGAGCGAGTCGCCGAGTTCCGTCACCGCCCGCTCGACCAGGGCCCGACACGTTTCCCTGGGTCGACGAGCTCATCCAGAGGTTTCGTCGGGACGACCGGTCCACCGACGTCCACCGCCTGGTCGCGGTCGGCGTCAGCAACGAAGGTCATGCGAGGCTGGGTCTGGACGTCGCCGCCTGCCAGGGGGTGCCAGCTGGCTCGTCTTCCTAAGATCCTTGGTCGCCTGCGCCTGGACGGCATCAAGCTCGACGTGTCGCTGCCGCATCCACCCGATCGAGAGTAAAACTCTCAACGAGACCCCACCACCGCACTCACTCAAAGTCTGGAAATGGATCACTGAGTGGCCGTCAATACGCCACTCCAGCGGACGCGACCGGGTGTGACAGCGGTCAGTGGCAGATGCTAGGCAGGCCGTAGCAGCCACCTCTCCACCAGAACACTGCGCGACGAGCTGCCTCGGATATCGTCATGGCGTGACGGCACACTGCCAATGCCGATTCTCTGGTCACCGGTTCGCCGATTCACCCCGCAACACCAGCGGCTGGCGTACGATTTGTGGGCATGAGCAATGCCTCCGATCATGAGGACGCCGCCCGTCGGGAGCGGCGATCATCCTTGCGCCAGAGCGCGGACAAGATCATTCAGAGCGAGTTGGGCACGACCGTGTCCATCACGTATTTGCAGGAGCTCAACGACGGCTACACCGATGCACTTGTCGCTCGCTGTGACTTCATGGGCGCCGAACCCGGTGGACTGGACGGCCAGTTCATCGTGAAGGTGTCCGCCGATGGCAAGCACCGCCAGCATGAAGCCCACGACAACTTCGTCACGGCGCTGGGCAAGTTCGCCGCCACGCACGTGCCTGGGTTACGGCTCTCGGCCGACGGTGACGGCCTGCGTGTCGACGTCTACGAGATTGCCGGCGGCAGCCTACGCAACGTGGGGGCCGCCGAAGTGGCCCACAGCCCCAGGCTCCTCGCCGCTTGTCACAAGGTAAGCGCCGAACTACTCGAAGCCCAGCTGAACGGGTGTGCAGGGGCGCGCATGCCAGCTGGGCGGACTCTGGAAGCTTGGCTGGGTAAGGACTTCCTCCGGTCGAGGCGGGGGGAGGCGCTGCGGCAGACCCGCGAAGCAGCCGGGATCACTGGCAGCACGTTCGTGTTCCACGGTGAGGTCTTACCCGACCCTATCTCCGTGCTGGAGCACGAGAACGACATGACCCGCCGCGCAGACCTGGTCCTGATGGGCTTCAACCACGGCGATCTTCACCTCCGCAACATCCTTCTGGACGCCACGAGGAGCTACCGAGACTCATACTGGTTGATCGACGTCAACTGGGACCAACAGACACCTCTGCTCTACGACCAGGCCTACCTGGAGACGGCTGCCCTCATCAGCATGCAGTCCCGGCTCCGCCTGCCGGTCTCGCTCGCGGTGCTCCAGGAGTGCGACGGTCTTCCCAGCACAGCCGGCCTTGAATGGCAAGGGCTGGTTAGCGCCGTTCGCGCCGTACGAGACGGGACGCAGGCCACGATCGATCGACTCCAGCCCGGCCGCGTGGATTCACTGACCCACCAATACCTACTGGCCCGTCTCGGCGCCGCGCTGAACTACGCGGCCAAGAGCATGCCCGAGAGGGACCGCGTCACGGCGTACCAGCTCGCCGGCTGGATCACCCACAACCTCCTCAAGGAATACCATCCCGAACTTCGGGAACACGTACTCGAGCAGGCCCAGTCCCCGCGCTCTCCCCAACACGGCATATCGGCCCCGGCGACACCTACGGACCTCGCAGCGCTGACAGAACGGCTCACGCCCTTCCTAGCAGCGGCGCACAGCGGATTCGACCGTATCCTGATCGTCGAGGACGGCGTCAGTCATCCCGATCTCGTCCACTTGCTCGCGTCGGTATGGACAGTGGTCGTTGACCTTAACCCGGAGAGCGAACGACACGGCCTGGCAGGGCACTTCGAACCCGAGACCGCCGAGCGGCAGACCGTGATGTTCGGCCTGCACGAGGCGCCGTCCTCCGGCCGCAATGCCGTCATGTGGATCATGGCGGGAGGCTGGGAAAGCCGAGGCGAGACGACTCCTGCGGACTTTCGGGCCTGGCGGCGGTCTCATCAACCGATCGTGCAGCGCGTCCTTGATCGACTCAACGGGGCAAGCGTGAACCGAGCGGCCGCCGTTCTCTGCATCTCCTCCGGCAGTGAAATGGACCAGCGTTCGGAGCGGATCGTCGAGGACACCGAAGTCCGCTATGAACAGACTGAGCTAGTCCACGTAACCGGTGGCAGCGGCGAGTTCCAGGCAATGCTGGACGCCTTCGGAAAGTCACGGGCGATCCCTCGGACCGGCCGGCTGGCCACCATGCCGGGAAAGGACGGTCCCGTCTCGTTCGACCAGGACCAACTAGTGCGGTTGGCAGCTGATCTGGTTGTGCTTCACTCCCAGACTCTCGTCGACCAATTGGGCGAGGAACCCGTCGACGAGTTCTGGCGCGGCCGCCCGGCCAGTTGGGTGGACCTGGACGCAGGCCTGGACGTGCCGCGCGATAGCCAACTCGTAATCACCGGAGCTGTCAGCCGGGTGCTCAAGAAGCATGGCTCGGCCACCTTCGAGATCTTCCATAGCCCGGGGGCGGGAGGAACGACACTGGCTCGGCGGATCGCCTGGGACTTACACCGCGATCACCCCGTGGTTCTCCTTCACCACTACAGCCAGCAGACTGTCGAGCGCATCGACGATATCTACCGAGCCACCAAGGAGTCCGTCCTGGTGGTGGTGGAAAGCGCCACCCTCGAACAGAGCGAGCGCGAAGACCTCTACTACAAACTACACGAACGCAATACTCCAGCTGTCCTTATTTGGGTGACTCGGGGCAACCGGCCCAGGGAAGGCTCCAGCGGATCAGCTCCGGACAACAGTAGGAGCGAAAACAAATTCTACCTCAAAGACCCCTTGTCCGCACAGGAGGCGGCGGACTTCCGGGCGGTCTTCGGAGCCCGGGCTCGTTCCCCCCGGGCAAGAGCGGCCGTGGAGCTCCTCATCCCGGGCTCGGTTCCAGCGCAGCACCTGTCTCCGTTCTATTTCGGCCTCTCCGCCTTCGAGGAGGACTTCGAGGGAACCCGTCGCTACGTAGACGCTCACGTGGCTCATTTCAGCGACCTTCAGCGCCACGTCGCCAGCTACCTGTCGCTCGTGACCCGGTTCACACAGAACGGGCTTCCCTACTTCCTCGTCCGACGCTGGCTCACTGGAGCCTGGGGAGGGCAGGCCGCCTCCGCCACGGCGTATCAGGCGGACCTCAGGTCGACACTCGGAGAGGACCTCCGCCACCTCGTCGTCGAGAATGACGAGGAAGTGCGGATCCTGCACCCATCGGTAGCGGAGAAGGTCCTAGAGGCTACCCTGGATTCCGACCACACAGACAGCTCCTGGGAGTTCCTGCTGGCCAACACGGCCATAGAGTTCATCGCCCAAGTATCCGGTCACCTCGGTCCCGACAACGAGTGGACGAAGGATATCCTCCAGGATCTGTTCATTCGGCGCGACAAGTGGTCGGGGCCCTCCGCGAACTCGCAGCGCTTCGCCGAGTTCATTCACGAGTTCAAGAACAAGGATCAGGCGTACCGGGTACTAGAAGAGCTCACGCGCCGATGCCCGAGCGAGCCGCACTTCTGGCTTCACTTGGGACGCTTCCACCTCTCTATACGAGGCCACCTTGACGGCAAGGCTGAGACGTTCATCAAAAAGGCGATCGAGCTGTCGGACGAATTGGATCCGGTTCCGTTCCACTCGTTGGCAATGCTGCACCGCGAGTGGGCGAGGGATGAACTTTCCACGATCAGCAGTAATTCCGGTCGGGAGACCGAGGCCATCGGTCTCATCCAGGACCGGTATTCCGAAGCGCTCCAGGTCTTCGGAAGGGCTCGGCAGCTCAACAGCATCGACGAACACAACTACGTCACGCCCGTCCAGATGATCGTCACTGTCCTGAACAACCTTCGCCGCATCTCACGCCACAAGAACCTGATCGACCTGATCCGAGCCGGGGGCCCGGCGGCAGACTGGGCAAGCGAGCAACTGAGCATCGCCGAACTTCTTCTCGACGAGTGTGAACTGGCGCGACCCGACCATCAGGACAGTTCCTATCTCAGCTCGTGCAAGGTGAGCCTCGACGACCTGCACGGCGGAGTGCAGAGCCTCGTCAGTGCGTGGCGCGAGTTGATCGTCGCATCACGGAGCCACTCGCGGGTCGCTCTCGTACTGGCGAGAGCACTGCTCCGCGAGCGCGGCGACGACTGGCGGGAGACCTCCCCGGAGGTGTTCCGAACTGCAGTGGAGTTCTACGACGCCGCCTTCGATGAAACGGGCGACCTCTCCGAACATGACCTACAGCTGTGGTTCCGGTGCTACCGCCGGATTCCCGAGTACGACGAGCTTGCTGCCCTCGACCGCTTCTCCGTCATCGCGTCATCCCGGCCCAGCCCGGTCTGCCGCTACTACCTGTACGTCCTGCGCTTCATGCGCTGGCTCAATGGCGACGAACTGAAACAGGATGCGGTGGATCACCACCTGGCGGAGGCCAAGCAGCTGATGCAAGGACGCCGCAAGGCGTTCAGCTACGAGTGGGTCGCGAATGAAGGTTCTGATCAGGATAGGCACGGGGAGCCTCGCCTCGCTCACTTCTCAGATCTCGGGGAGCGCCGCCCAACGACCTACGACTGGGAGAACTCCGAAAGCGTGTGCCGACGGGTCCGGGGCGTCGTCAGGAAGATCGAGGGCCAGCAGGCAGGGTGGCTCGCAGTCGAAGACGGGGACATCGAGGCATTCTTCGTACCCAGGGAGGACTTCCTCAAGCACAGGGACATCAACAAGGTCGTCGAGTTCGACCTCGGTTTCGCGCAAGACGGACTGCGGGCATGGCGCGTGGAGGTGGCCGAGGAAGCCCGGCTCCTACGGCGGCCTGACGCAGAGATCCGAACGATCAAGGTCACGCCCCCTCCCTTGCCTTCGCAGATGGCCCTTGCCAAACGGAGCAGCAACGCTCTGGCCCATCAGGCTGTCGCCGTTTCCCCGGACATCCATGAGAGAGCCCTCACAGTCGCAGCCAGAGACGAGCCCGCGGCCTATCGGCTGGTGATCGACCATTTGGTCTCGAACGCGCCCGGATCTACGCCCGTCACCTCCCTGCATCTCGGTGTCCTCCTCAAGAAGACGTTCGGGGATGCAAGCTATGCACGCGTGCTGTCAGGCAGGAAGTTGCGAGCGTTCGTTGAAGGCTTCGGCTTCCGTACGACTCCGGCGGCGCACGGGCAATTCGTGGTGACGCTCGGCGACATCGCGCCTAAGACACCAGAGGCTGGCACGTAGCGTCGACGGGTCGAGGTCCCTTCGTCGAGGAG
Organism: Kitasatospora misakiensis; assembly: GCF_042656005.1. NCBI lineage: Bacteria > Bacillati > Actinomycetota > Actinomycetes > Kitasatosporales > Streptomycetaceae > Kitasatospora > Kitasatospora misakiensis. The sequence continues at coordinate 35,507 of NZ_JBHSOF010000060.1, forward strand.
TACGCTCCACGCGACGAAGGGAGCTCGCCGTCATCCACCCCCATCCGCCTCGCCAAGATCCGCAGCCCTGGTGGGATACAGGTACTCACCAGACCTCCGTCGTGACACGCCAACTCGAGCTGGCACCGAGATCCGGATCAGCGGCCCCCGCCGATTCCGCCGCGATGACTCATCCCATGCCTCAAGCCCTTGGCGCCCCCGTTGTCGCGGCTAGGGGCTACCAATAGTCGATCGCCACTCGCACCTCGGGATCCAACTCGACCCCGCACCGGGAGTGCAATCCTCGGCTGTCCCACAGGGCGACCGCCACCCGTCCGGCCGGCCGTGATCACTGACGTCCGCTACCCCCTGCAATCCTCGCCCCCGAAGGGCGACCGCCACTCCGCAAGAACACCGACGGCAAGCCCGGCGTCAAGGGGTTGCGGTGCTCGGCCGCCCCGAAGGGCGACCGCCACCCCAGGCTTCGCCGGTGTCGGCGATCGGGTCGTAGGGGTTGCGATCCTCGGCCGCCCCGGAAGGCGACGCCACGACGTGCCGTGCCAGCCCACGCACCGCAGTTCCCAGTTGCGATCCTCGGCCGCCCCAAAGGGCGACCACCACCGCGGCATTCGCATCCGCGCGGGTCTGCGTGCCGATGTTGCGATCCACGGCCACCCAGAAGAGCCACCGCCACCACCTGCGCGCCCGTCAGACGCTTGCGAAGGCCGTCGTTGCGATCCTCGGACACCCCGGAGAGCGATCGCCACACCGGACTCGCCCGGGCGGGGCAGTTCGTTCCAGTCGTTGCGATCCTCGACCTCCTCGAAGGGTGACCGCTACCTCGGGGGCCTGCACGTACGCTTCGATGTCATCGACGTTGCGATCCTCGGCCACCCCGGGGGACGACCGCCACTCTGCAGCGGATCGAGGACGTTGCGCTCGATCGTCTGATTGCGATCCTTGGCCGCCCCGGAGTGCGACCACCAGCATGTCGCGCACGCTCGCGAACCCGGGCGTGAACGGGTTGCGATCCTCGGCCGCCACGAAGCGCGACCGCCACGACGATGGTGCGGTCGAGGTCGCGGGCCCACGGGATGTTGCGATCCTCGGCCGCCCCGAAAGGCTACCGCCGCTCCCCCGGTCCGTACGGCAGAGCACCACGTTGGCAGCGTTGCGATCTTCAGCCACGCTCCGCTGGAGATTCTCGAGCCACAGTACGCGGTCCTTGGCGTTCCGATCCTCGGCTTCCCCGGAAGACGACCGCTACGGTGTGGCTGCTCGCGTCGCCGTTCCTGACGACGAGGTTGCACCCGTCAGCCACACCGAAGGGCGACCACCATCCCCGGCTTGATCCAAGTCGCGGCCGCCAGCGTGAACGTTGCCATCCTCGGCCAGCCCCGAGGGTGACCGCCACGACCTGCGCATCCGTCAGACGCTGGCGCAAGCCGTCGTTGCGATCCTCGGCCGTCAGGAAAACGACCGCCGCGATGTGCGGACCGGCGGCCCGGACGCCCGCCTCGGCATTGCGATCCTCAGCCGCCCCGGAGGACGACCACCACCTAGGAGAGGTTCGGCCGGCCGCCGTTGGACCTGCACGGCCGCCCCAGAGCGCAGCCGCCGCTGCTCCCGTTCGGAGAAGAGGGCCGTGGGCAAGCGATTGCCCCGCCACGAAGGGCAGCCGCTTCCAGCGACGTGATTCTCTTCGATGACGCGCAGGACATGTTGCGATCCTCGACCGCCCGGGAGGACGACCGCCGCTCCTAGACGGCCCGACACACGCACGCGTCGTCATCGGGTTGCGATCCTCAGCCGCCGGTGAAGGCGCCCCGGAACATGCACAGGTCACGCTCCATCTCCTTGAAGTTGCGATCCTCGGCCGCCTTAAGGGCAACCGCCAACTCGATCTACTCGCCGGCCCTCCCCATCAAGATCGAGCTACGGGCAGTACCTCACAGGAAGGGCACCGCCAAGCCATGCATCACAGGCAGCCACGACCTGATTGAAATAGTTGCGATCCTCGGCCGCCCCGAAGGGCAACCGCCATAGGTGCTATGCAGTTGCTGAATGGTGCCGTACTACTGGTTGCGATCCTCGGCCACCCCGAAGAGCGACCGCAACACGAGGCACTCGCCCGGTACGGCGCAATGATGGAGTAGTTTCGATCCTCAGCCGCCATGGAGGACGACCGCCACGCTGCCGGCGTCGGAGCCGATCAGGTCGTGGCCGGCGTTGCGGCCCTCGACCGCTCTGGAGAGCGACACCATCAGTCGGCCGTCCTACTCGGCCAGCGTCAACAGTTTGTTTCGATCCTCGGCCGCCCCAAAGGCGACCTCCACCCTTCCCGGGCACGGACGGTCAGCGGTACCCCAAAGTTGCGATCCTCGGCCACCCGGAAGGGGGACGGCCACGTGACGAGGCGAGAAGCAGTTCACTGTTGAGTTCTCAAGCTGCGAGGCGGTTGCCTGGGTGGTGCGGGGGGTGGTCAGTCCACCAACGCAGTGAGGGTGACTCCTTCCGGGACGTCCGTGTCGGCTGTGACCTTGTAGTCGGAGTACGAGCGTGCTGCGGTGTGGCCGAGCGGGGTGACGTGCACGCGATCGAGGAGCTTGTGGGCGGGGGTTTGGCCGTAGGCGTTGGCGTGGCTGAAGACCCAGAGGCCGCGGAGTGCCATGGAGGCGCGGGCGGCGGCGCGGTCGTGTTCCAGCATCATCTCGAAGGCCTGCCAAAGGGCCTGGAGGTCTTCGCTGGTGACGCCGGTCTTGGCGGCGAGCGGGGCCGAGAAGTGGCCGGCGCCTCGGTAGAGGCCGTAGGGGACGATGTTCTTGGTGCCCATCTCGGTCTGCTTGGTGGCCAGGTCCTCGACTCGGGTCGGGGTGACGCGGGTGATGGGGACTTCGATCGTGGTGACGGGGTCGATGGACCTGCTGAACGTGAGCTGCAGGGGGCCCTGGACGCGGCCGGCGGTCCGGTCGCGGTTCTTCCCGGTGGTCATGACGGCGCCCATCATGCGGACGTCGTAGAAGGTCTGGCACATCCAGCCGCGGGCTTCAGACTCGTTGGCGGCGCCGCCGGTGTCGTAGGCGCGCTCGTGCTGGGCGTTGAGAGCGACGCCGGCTTCCACGTAGATGTCGTAGCCGGGGCGGCCGGCGTTCAGGAGGGCGACGGTGTTGCGGATCTTCCGCTTGAGGGCGACGTCGGTGACGTAGCCCTGCATGGTGATGGGGTCGGTACGGGGGGCGCCGCCGTTGTCGGGGTCGCCGTTGGGGTTGCCGTCGACGATGTCGAAGAGGAACACGAAGTCGTGCTTGCGCGCGGGGTCGAGGTGGGCGGCGATCGTCATGGTGGGTTCTCGCTTTCCGGTAAACGGGTGGTCAGGCGGTTTCGGCATCGGCCGGGGCAGCTTCGATGACGTCCGAGACGTCGAAGAGCGCACCGGCCCCGGCAGGCTGGGGCTCGGCCGGCCCGGCGGCCTGCTCCTTGGCAGCCTTGTAGGCGAGTGCGGCAGTGATGTCGGCCGCGCGCTGGTGCTCGTAGCCGAGGACGAAACGGCCCTGTTCGGGGACAGTGAGCAGAAGGGGGACGTCGTTGAGGTGTTGGTAGATGTCGCGCATGCGGGCTTCGAGGGCGTTGGCAGTGGGCTGGTTGCGGCGGCGAATGATGCGGAGGTGGTTTTCGGCACCGGCGCGGAGGTTGGCGAGGACCGTGGCGGGGCTGCTCATGGCGGTACCGAAGTATTTGTCGGTGATGGTGGTGTTGACGGTGCGTCCGGTGTCTTTGGCGGCGCGGCGTTGGACGGCGGCGAGGGTGGCGAAGAGGCGGCCGCACATGTAGGCGGGGTCGTTGGCGTCGGGGTCGAGGCCGGACATGCCGTGCTCCTGGGAGTGGTGGCGGGTGAGGGCGAGGCGTAGGAGGGCGGTGCGGGGGCCGTCGATGCGGCGGTCGGCGCGGATGCGGGTGAGGAGCCGGGGGAGCATCCAGGCGGGGGGTGGTGTGCCGTGGAGGGCGCTGTGGAGGAGTGCTTCGTCGAGGCCTTCGGGGACGGACTTGGGGTGGTATTTCTTCTCGGCTTTGACCCATCGGGCGCAGGCGAGGGTGAGTCGCCAGATCGGGTAGGCCTGGTAGCGCGGGTCGGTGTCCGGGTCCGGGTACTTCTGGGTGGTGTGGGGTGACCAGGGGTCGAGGTATCGGTGGTCGCGGAACCAGCGGCCGAGGCAGTCTTCGATGACGGGCAGGGGGACGTCGATCCAGTCGCACACGACGACGCGTGAGGAGTTGGCGCCGAGGGTGGCGGAGTAGAACTTGTTGACGTCGGCGGAGTATTCGGTGGTCCCGGTGCCCGGTTTGAAGATCTTCCCGATGAGGTTGGCGATGTCCTCGGGCTGTGGGTCGTCCAGGTTGCCGAAGTGGTTGCGTTTGACGGGTTCGCGGGTCCACCAGACCGTCACCGCGGTGTCGGCGCGCCTGCGGTGTTTCGGGTCCGCGAGGAGTTCGCCCAGTGAGGTGGTGGCGGCCGTCCCGCACCTCTCGCACAGGGGCGTGGCGGCGAGTCCGGCGGTGACGCCGGCGCGGCCTTGCGCGGCGGTGTTCACGCTGACGAGTTGGGTGCTCTTGGCCTGCTTGGCGGGGATGGCGCCCATGGCGATCGAGATCGGCACGGTGGCGAGCAGCGAGCGTTCGTGTCCGCAGACGAGGCACAGGCCGGTGTTGCCAGCTCCTTTGGAGTCGCTGACCCTGTCCGCCCAGAACTGGAGGGCGCTCGGGTGCTGGTGGGCCCACTGGCCGTCGATGCTGATGGCGACCAGGTCACCGGCGGCCATGTCGGCCGGCAGGTCGATGGTGGTGTCGAGGAAGCGGACGACGGCCTCGGCGGTGGGGTCGCCGGGGTTGGCGACTGCCCACTGGCGGGCGAGGTCGGCGAAGGCCGTGCGGCATTTCGCCGCCCGGGCGGCGTCCTTGTCCTTGACCTCTCCGGTCTTGGGGTCGGCCTTCGGTACGCCGAAGACGTACTGGGCGTTGTCGGCGAGCAGGCACGGGGCGATGGCGACCGTGCGGGTGGAGGTCGGCACGGCCAGGCGGAGCGCGGGCTGGCCCTTGGGTACGCGCAGGTCCTGGATCTCCGTGTGGTCGCCGTCGAGGAACACGGCCCATTTGATCGTCGCCGGTTTCGTGTAGGAGTGTTCCTGGTGGGCGACGCGTTCGGTGAGGCGTTGCAGCAGCATGGTCAGGCTCCGGTTCGCCAGGAGCCGGCGGGCATGTGGACCTCGTCGTCGCCCAGGGGGCGCCGCGGAACGTGGAGCACGCCGTTGTCCAGGCGGGCGCGGAACCAGTGGTAGGTCTCCTGGCCGCGGTCGCCGTACCTGATCGAGTGCAGCATCACGCCGAGCTCCTCCGTGCGCTCGATGGGGCCGGCCTTCGTGTCGGTGGGGCTGCCGGGCCATGATCCGCGGGGGCCGAAGCCCGCGGAGAACTCCCGGCAGCCGAGGAAGGGCTGCGAGAAGCACCCGCCGCGCTCGGTGCGGCGCCGCAGCTGCTCCCTGTACTTGGCGGCCGGCGCCTTGGCGCTGCGGGTCGGAATGATCTGGGTGTTCACCCGGTAGGCGACGTCGCGCAGCGCCACGGTGTTGCGCTGGTCCCGGTCCTGCTCGACGTCGTAGCGCTCCCTGTGGTCCGCGCGCAGGGCCTTGATGCGGGGTGCGGTGATGACGGACTTGACCTCGTTGCGTCGGACGTTGATCCAGTCGATCGGGGTGAGGACCTCGATCGACTGGATGACGTACTGCATCTCCGGCTTCCAGAAGATGGCGCTGAGCGCTCCGACGGCCGCGGAGGGCGTCATGACGGGGTAGCTGACCCGTTCGACTTTCAGTTCGGGTCGCGTGAAGCAGGCCAGTGGTCCCCACAGCTCGACGGTCACCGGCGGCTCCGGCCAGTGCGTCTGGGCATGGCTCGGCAAGGAAATCACCCTCTCCAGGGCAATGTGACGATGTGTCAGACACGGACCGTAGCACCACGAGCACTCCCATGAAGCTGCTTCCCGAGAGGGCTTGACAGCCTCAGCGGCACCGTGACGCCCACGGCCCATGTCGTTGCCGAATGTGTATCAGGGGTCACTGACAATGACGCCCCCGCCGGCAAGCCGACGGGGGCGCGAACGTGCTGACAGACACCAGCACGCCTGTGTTTCGATCCTCGCCACCCCTCCGAGGAGGCGGCGCCACGGTCCGGGAGCCTACCCAACACGCCCGTTCCGACCCGACTGTCCCCGCCGGACCGCAGTCAGGCCTCCGCACGCTCAGGGCGAGGAGGCGCAGGGAGTCCCTCACGACGTGGCCAGCCGACTCGCTTCCGGGCGAGAGTGGTCGGGGCCGGCAGCCGCCCGGGGCACCGTTACCGATTCGGCGGCTCGATGCCACGCTGTGGATGGTAGGGCCCGACCCACTCGACGAGGTCGTCGACGATGAGCTTCGCGTGGCCGGCTGCCAGCGCGGTCTCCGCCTCGGCCTTGGGGATGCCGGCGATGTGGGGCTGCAGGCCGCGCGGGGTCGCGGGTCCGCAGGGCTGGCCTGTGCGGAGCATGTCGATGGCGGCACGGGCCGCGGCTTGTTCCTCGGGTTTCAGCTCGGGCCGGACGTGGACGACGCTCGCTGTGCTTTCGCCGATCATGACGAACTGCTCTGCCACGGCCGGGAAGTCGAGTTGCCGTCGCAGGTCTTCGATTGGGTTTCCGAGGTTGGCGAGGCCCTGGAGCCGGTATCGGGTCCTGGAGTAGTGGGCGAGTGCGGTGAGGTTGTCCGGGTCGGCCTTGTCGGGGCCGTCGCCGAAGCGGTTGTTGGCGATGCCGAGCGAGAGCCTGTACGACGGGTCCGGGATCCTGCCGCTGTCGTGGGCCTTGAAGACGACGACCGTCCCGCGGTGCAAGTGGCCCTCGCGGTTGCAGCGGCCGGCCGCTTGCTGGAGGTTCTCCGGTGGGGCCCAGGCGCGGAAGACGATCGGGAAGTCGAGGTCGACGCCGGCCTCGATCAGCGACGTCGACACGACCCGGACACGCTGCTCGGCCGCCAGGAGCGTGCGGATCTCCTCGATCGTCTCCCGGCGGTGTCCCGAGGTCATGCGGGTGGACAGGTGCAGGGCGCCCGCGGGCAGCTGTTGGTGGACGGCGTTTGCGTCGCGGGTGGTGGAGACGACCATCAGCATCTGCTCGTGCCGGGAAGCTTCGCCGGCCATGGCGGCCAGTGTGGTGTCCTCTCGCCACTCGTAGCGGACGCGTTCGAGAGCCGAGAAGAGCAGCGCGGGGTCGGGAATGACGTGCCGGTGGCTCGTGCCGTCGATGCTGCTGAATTCGGGCTGGGTCGCGGATGACAACAGCACCGTCGTGCCGAACCGCTCGGTCAGACCCCTCAGTGCCGACAGGATGGGAACCAGCAGCCGGTCCGGCAGCGCCTGGACCTCGTCCAGGACGATCACCGCAGCGGCAAGCCGGTGGAGCCTGCGCATCCTCGACGGCGAACGGCTGAAGAGCGACTCGAACAGCTGCACCGTGGTCGTGATCACGAACGGCGCGTCCCAGTTCTCCGCCGCCAGGCGGGCCCAGCCCGCGCGGTCGAGATCGACGGAGGAGTGGTGTTCGAGGACATCCCGCTCGCCGAGCATCCTTCGGTAGACGGAGGCGTTCTGCTCAGTGATGCTGATGAACGGCACCGCGACGATGATCCGCCGCTGACCGTTGCGCGCGGCGTGGCGCAGCCCGAACCCAGCCCCGGCCAGTGTCTTCCCCCCGCCGGTCGGAACGTGCAGCCGGTAGATCCCCTGCTCACCGTCCGCCGCGGCGATGGCCTGCTCGTAGATGTCCGTGCGGATCTCGTCGATCCCCGACGGCTTCCGGCCTGCGAGCATGGCCTTCCGAGCGTCCTCGAACCGCTCGGCAAGGGCAGCCATGTCCGCGTCGGGCCGGACATGCGGCGAGCGGCCGCGAAAGTGCGCGTGGGTATCCAGGTGGTCCGCGTCGATGACACAGCTGAACAGCATCCGGACCATCAGGTCGACATCAGATAGGCCGTTGTCGCCGTCGGGGTTTGACAGCCAATCCGGCACCGCGATCCCCGCAGACTCGATCTCGGGAACGTCCGCCGCGACTCGGCGAATCGCCTCGTCCACAACGCCAGGCCGCGCGCGCAACTCCCTCAGCAAAGCACGTATCTCACTCCCGGACCGCAAGCCTCCGTGGTGCCCCTCCACGACCCCGGCAAGAGGCCAGGGCAAATACTGCGCAGCGAGACGGACTCCCGCCCGCTTGTGATCGATCCCGACCTTCGCTCCGGTATCGGCAACCTTCGCCAGTTGGTCCTGCCACGCACAGGCGCCCTTGCCGACATCGTGAACGAGCGCCAAGTACCCTGCCATGGCAGCCATTCCGAACGCCGCACCGAACCGAGCAGCCAGTTCAGCCGATCCACAGAGATGATCACCCAGCAGATGCCACTGGCCAGCACCATTGGGCGAGTGGGCATAGAGAGGCTTGTCACGCATGACCCATAAGGCTACCCATCCGATACGACACAGGAGTTACGAATGCGACCAGGTCCCCGTATCAGGTCGCTACACAAGCGCAAACCACCCAGAGGGGAATGACAATCCTCGTGTCGGCGACCGCCTCCGGTGATGCGTTCGCCCCAGAGAGAGACAGCCACACGCTGTCGCTGGCTTCAATCTCGTCTCCGCTCCAGCGTTGCAGCCCTTGGTCACCCCGGAGGGCGGCCGCCATGTGGAGACCTCCAGGCTGGATACCCACAGAGCGTCGTTGCGATCCTCGGCCGCCGGGGAGGGCGACCGCCACTGTGCACACGGTTGCGGGCCAGCTGGCCGTTGGCCAGGTTGCGATCCTCGGTCATCCCGGAGGGCGGCCGCCACTGCTCGACGGCATCTACGACCACGCGTCGCTGATGGAGTTGCGATCCTCGGCCGCCTCAGAGGGCAACCGCCACCCCGACGACGTCCCCGGAGAACACCGTGACCAGCCGTTGCGATCCTCGGCGCCCCGAAGAAGGACCACCACAAGTCGCCTAGGCTGAGCGGTCGCTGTCGGACGCGCAGTTGCGATCCTCGGTCGCCCCGGAGGGCGACCGCCACTGTCCGGCCAACTGCTCATTCGGCTTGAGCATGCGCTTGCGACCCTCGGCCACCCCGGAGGATAACCGCCGCCCTACATCGCTGTTGACTGGCGCCGTCCGCGCGACTGGTTGCGATCCTCGGCCGCTTCGACGGGCGACCGCCACTTGGTACTGCCGACGCCATCGCCACCTTCTTCAACATGCTGCGACCCTCAGCGATCCGAAAGGGCGACCGCCACCAGGGTCTCGACGGTGTCGCTGCCCAGGTCCTCGTAGTTGCTGTCCTCGGCCACCCGGGCGGGCAACCGCCACCAAGAACGGTCTTGCTGGTCTCGATGGACGTAAACTTGTTGCGATCCTCGGCCGCCTGAATGGGGACGACCGCCACGCTGGTGCCGGCGGTCCACTGGCCGCCGATCGCGTCGTTGCGATCCTCGGCCGTTCCGTAGAACGCCTGCCACGCGCTCCCACAGCAGCATGTTGTTGTAGATCTCATTGCGACCGTGAGCCACCTCGACGGTGACCGCCACATGGATCCGCCGCGGCTGCGCGGTTGAGTACCTGCCGTTGCGATCCCCGACCGTCCCGGAGTCCGGTCGCCGCATAGTCATCGCGACCGCTGGGGGCGGCGACAGGCGAGGGAGAGGTATGGAGGAGTCAAGCAGCGCCGTGGCGCCCGTATTGGCGCACAGTCTAAACATATCAACCTGGTGTCACACCGTGGAGAGCCACCAGTCGAACTCAGCCTCGCTGACGCAGCAGCTTTCCCCATGCCCGTCCGGAGATGTGCACTTAAGCGTGCCAAACGGAACTCGCTATTCGTGCAACAGAGCGCACCTCACGCGGACACTCAACCATCAGCTCGGACTCCCCGCTACTGACATCGGCTCGTCAGGGTGAACTCTCTCGAAGTCCCTGATTGGTGCGGTGTGGTGGCTGTATCCGGTGGTGGGTGAGATATGCGGATGGGGGCAGGCTGACCGCCACAGGTCATGAGCGCCGGGAGTCGGTGCGGATGCAGGCCGCCGAGCTGTTCGAGCGGAGAGTCAAGCCGCAGGAGGTCGCACGGCGGCTGCGAGTGAGCCCGAAGTCGGCCTACCAGTGGCACCGGTTGTGGCAGGAGGGCGGGGCCCAAGCGCTGGCCTCTCGCGGCCCGAGCGGGTCGCGGTGCCGTCTGTCACCGCGCTGCCTGGAGAAGCTGGCCGCGTATCTGGAGGAGGGTCCGACCGTGCACGGCTGGCTGGAGGATCAGGTGTGGACCGCGGCAAGGGTGGCCACGCTGATCGGCCGGAAGTTCCACGTCTCCTACAGCGTCTCGGGCGCCACGAGGCTGATGCATCGGCTCGGCTTCAGCCCACAGGTCCCCGCACGGCGGGTGGCCGAGCGGGACGCCCAGGCCGTCACCGTGTGGAAGGAGGCGACCTGGGCGGAGGTAAAAGAGCGCGGGCGGCCTGCGGGGGCTACATCTACTTCGAGGACGAGGCAGGCTTCACCCGCCGTCCGCCCAGAGGACGCACCTGGGGCCGGCGAGGCCGCACCCCGGTCGTGACGGTCAGCGGCCGCCGATCGGGACTCCTGTCCGTGGCCGGGCTGATCGCCGTGCGCCCCGGCGCCCGCACCCGGCTGTGCCACCGCCTGATCACGCACCCCGCAGGCAAGGGCCAGCGCCGCAGCATGGGCGAGCGCGACTTCATCGCCCTGATCGACGGTGTCCACCAGCTGGTCAAGGCACCGATCGTGCTGGTCTGGGACCGTCTGAACACCCACGTCTCCCGCACCATGGACGAGTTGATCGCCCAGCGCACCTGGCTGACGGTCTTCCTCCTCCCCGCCTACTCACCCGACTTCAACCCCGTCGAATGGGTCTGGGCACACGTCAAACGCAGCCTCGCCAACCTCGCCGTCATGGCCCTCGACCGACTCGAAGCCCTCGTACGCAACCGGCTCAAACGCCTGCAGTACCGACCCGACACCCTCGACGGCTTCATAGCCGGCACCGGCCTGAGCCTCGACATCCCGACATCACCCTGACGAGCCGAGGTCAGTATAGGTTTGGCCCTGTCATCAGCGCGGCCCGCCGGGCTTCCCACCAGGGACATGCC
>NZ_JBHSOF010000061.1:0-45315 GCF_042656005.1 Kitasatospora misakiensis
TCTTCCCCCAAGGGACTTTCACCCTCAAGCAATCGCCCATGCTGGGCGCACAACGACCGCGGGCCGCACCCCCGAGGTGGGGATGCGGCCCGCGCGAAACGGGTCCAGCGTCAGGCGGCCAGGCGCTCCGCCGCGGCGTCCAGGCGGGCCAGGGTCCGCTCGCGGCCCAGCACCTCCAGCGACTCGAACAGCGGCAGGCCCACCGTGCGGCCGGTGACCGCGACCCGGATCGGCGCCTGCGCCTTGCCCAGCTTCAGCCCGTGCTCGGCCGCCACGGCCTCCAGCTCGGCCTTCAGCGCGTCGGCCTTCCAGTCCGCCAGGGCGGCGAGCTTGGCCCGGGCGGTGCCCAGCAGGGCCAGCGCGCCGTCCTTGTCCTTCATCGCCTTCGCCCAGGACTGCTCGTGCTGGACCGGCTCGGGCAGGAACAGGAAGTCGACCTGCTCGACGATCTCGCTCATCACCGCGATCCGGGACTGCGCGAGCGGGGCGAGCTCGGCGAAGGCCTGGGCGTCGAAGGCCTCGGCCGGCCACGGCGCGCGGTCGGCGGCCAGGTACGGCGCGCAGGCGGCGATGAACCCGTCCACCGACAGGGCGCGGATGTACTCGCCGTTGAACGAGCGCAGCTTCGCCACGTCGAAGAAGGCCGAGGCCGCGTTCACCTCGGAGATCCGGAACAGCTGCTCCAGCTCGGCGTACGGGCGGATCTCGACGTCGTCCTTCGGGCCCCAGCCCAGCAGCATCAGGTAGTTCACCATGGCCTCGGGCAGGTAGCCCTCGGCCAGGTAGTCCTCCAGCGCCACCTTGTCGCGGCGCTTGGACAGCTTCTGCCGCTTCTCGTTGACGATCACCGGCAGGTGCGCCCAGACCGGCGGGGTGGCGCCGAGCGCCTCCCACAGCAGCTGCTGCTTCGGCGTGTTCGACAGGTGCTCCTCGCCGCGGATGACCTCCGTGACGCCCTGCTCCAGGTCGTCGACCACGTTGGCGAGCAGGAAGACCGGGCTGCCGTCGCCGCGGGCGACCACGAAGTCCTCGATCGCGGAGTTCGGGAAGGCCGGCTCGCCGCGGATGAGGTCCACCACGACGGTGGTGCCCTCGTCCGGGGTGCGGAAGCGCAGCGCGCGGCCCTCGGCGTACTCCAGGCCCCGCTCGCGGCAGAAGCCGTCGTAGCCGGTCTGGGCGGAGCCGGTGCGCTCGGCGGTCTGCTCGCGGGTGCAGTCGCAGTAGTAGGCCCGGCCGGCCGCGTACAGCTTCTCGGCGGCGGTGCGGTGGATGTCGGCGTTGGCGGACTGGAAGTACGGGCCCTCGAAGCCCGGGTCGCCCTCGTGGATGCCGATCGCGGCGAGGGCGCTGATGATGCCCTCGGTCCACTCGGGCTTGTTGCGGGCGGCGTCGGTGTCCTCGATCCGCAGGACGAAGACACCGCCCTGCTGTCGTGCCGTCGCCCAGTTGTACAGCGCCGAGCGGGCACCGCCGACGTGGAACATGCCGGTGGGGCTCGGAGCGAAACGGACGCGGACGGGACGGGAAACCTCGGTCATGGAACCAAAGGGTATCGGGCGGCGGCGGGGCGTCCGTCCACGCACGCCCCCCGGAACGTCCGGCGGTACTCGCGGGGCGGGACGCCGAGGCGGGCCGTGAAGGGCGGCCGGAGGGAGACCGCGGAGGAGAAGCCGCAGTGGACGGCGACCGCGTCCACCGGGAGGTCGGTGTCCTCCAGGAGGCGCTGGGCGGTGAGGATGCGCTGGTCGAGAAGCCAGCGCAGTGGGGTGGTGCCGGTGGCGGCGGCGAAGCGGCGGGCGAAGGTGCGTTCGGACATCAGGGCGAGGACGGCCATCCGGCGGACGGTCCAGGGGGTGTCGAGGGCGGCGAGGACCTCGGTGCGGACGCGGGCGAGCGGGTCGTCGTCGGCGGCCGTGGGCTCCGGGACCGGGGAGGGGATGAACTGGGCCTGGCCGCCCGAGCGGAAGGGCGCGGTGACCATGGCGCGGGCGATCGAGGCGGCCGCCCGTTCGCCGTGGGCGGCGCGGACCAGGTGCAGGCAGAGGTCGATGCCGGCGGCCACCCCGGCCGAGGTCCACAGCCGGCCCTCGCCGGTGAACAGCACCTCGGGCCGGACGTCCACCGCCGGGAAGCGCTCCGCCAGGCGGTCGGCGAGGGCCCAGTGGGTGGTGGCGGTGCGGCCGTCCAGCAGGCCGGCCTCGGCGAGGACGAAGGCGCCCGCGCAGAGGGAGGCGATGGTGACGCCGCGGGCGTGGGCGGCGCGCAGCGCGGCGTGCACGGCCGGGTCGCGCGGCTCGTCCGGCTGCTCCACGCCCGGCACGACGACCAGGTCGCAGTCGGCCAGCGCGTCCAGCCCGAAGTCCGGGACGCGTTCGAGCCCGCCGCCGAGCCGGACCCGGGCGCCGTCCGGGCCGCAGATCCGCAGCTCGAACCCGGGGACGCCGGGAAGCTCCGCCTGCTCGCCCCAGACCTCGCCGATCACCGCGTAGTCGAAGGGCCGGACGCCGTCGAAGATCAGACACCCCACCGTGCGCATGGCAGGATCCTATCGATGGGTGGCTCCACCGCCGCTCACGGCTCCGCCGGGGCCGGCCGCAGCATGGACGCATGACGAACACCAGCGCCTTCGACGCCCCGCTCACCATCGACCCCGACGCCGTCCTGGTCGTCATCGACGTCCAGAAGGGCTTCGAGGAGTACGCGGTCTGGGGCGAGCGCGACAACCCCGAGGCCGAGCAGCGGATCGGCGAACTGATCGAGGTGTGGCAGGCCACCGGGCGGCCGATCGTCGTCGTCCAGCACTCCGCGCCCGGCAGCCCGCTCGAACCGGGCACCCCGGGGTACGAGTTGAAGGACTTCGTGGCGGCGGTCGAGCCGGCGCTGCACATCACCAAGACGGTGAACAGCGCCTTCTACGGCACCCCGGACCTGCACGCCTGGCTCCAGGAGCGGGGTGCCCGGCAGGTGGTGACCACCGGGATCATCACCAACGTCTGTGTAGAGACCACCTGCCGGATGGCGGGCAACCTCGGGTACGACGCGGTCTTCCCGGTCGACGCCATGCACGCCTTCGACCTGACCGGCCCGGACGGGGTGACCGTGCCCGCCGCCGAACTCGCCCGGGCCACCGTGACGGTGCTGCACGCGATGCAGTTCGCGAAGGTGGTGACCACCGCGGCGGTGGCCGAGGCCGCGAAGACCGGCGGGCCGGCGGTCGTCAGCTGGTCCTGACCCCGCCCGTCGCCGCCGGGGCCGCCCCGCCCGCCGGGAAGGTCTCGGCGAGGAAGGCCTCCCAGGTGCGGGTGCCGCGCGCCGCCCCGGGCCGGGCGAGGTTGACGCCCTCGCGGTAGCAGCGGCCCACCTTGCCGGGGACGCGCAGCGGCAGCATCGGGCGGCGCCGGCCGGCGGCCCGGAGGTAGTCGCGGGTCAGGTCGCCGAGCGAGCGGACGGCCGGGCCGGCGAGGTCCGGGACGAGCCCGGCGGGCGCCGCGAGGGCGAGTTCGACCAGGCGCTCGGCGACGTCCCGCGAGTCCACCGGCTCCCAGCGCATGCCGCCCGGCTTGGGGACCAGCGGCATCTTGCCCATCGCCGCCGCCGTCTTGGCGGTCAGGTCGTGGAACTGGGCGGCGCGCAGCGTGGTGTACGGGATGCCCGACTCGGCGACCAGGCGCTCGGCGGCGTGCTTGGCGCGGAAGTAGCCCAGCGGCACCAGGTCGGCGGCGATGACCGAGATGTAGACCAGGTGCCGCACCCCGGCCCGGCGGGCGGCGGCGACCAGGTCGCGGGTGGTGGCCTCGTCGTTCTTGGCGTCGCCGGCCAGGTGCAGGACCACCTCGACCCCGGCGAGGGCGGCGTCCACGCCCTCCCCGGTGGTGCCCTTGAGCAGGTCGCCGGTCACGTACTCGACGCCGTCGGCGGCCGGGCGGGCGTTGCGGGTGAGCACCCGGACGTCGTGGCCGGCCGCGCGCAGCAGCGGCACCACGTGACGGCCGAGGGTGCCGGTGCCGCCGGTCACCAGAACGGGGGCGTTGGTCGCGTTGGTCATGATCGTCTCTCCTTCGCCGAACGGAAGCCGTGCTTCCGGCGGACCCGCTAGTTTCGTGGTTCCGATGCTTTGACCCTCGGCGACGAAGGAATGTGACGCGGGTGGACGAGAAAATTCTGGCGGTGGGGGCGGCGGGGGCCGCGGACTCGTTCGAGGAGCACCGGCCGCACCTCCGGGCCGTCGCCTACCGGATGCTCGGCTCGATCGCCGAGGCGGAGGACGCCGTCCAGGACACCTGGCTGCGCTACGACCGTACGGACACCGCCGAGGTGGAGAACCTCGGCGGCTGGCTGACCACGGTGATCGGGCGGATCTGCCTCAACCAGCTCCGCTCGCGTGCCCAGCGGCGCGAGGAGTCCTTCGAGTCGCGGATCGGGGCGGGCGTCGGCGGCGAGCCGGAGCCACCGCGCATACCGGACCCGCTGATCAGGCGGGCGGACGCGCCGGACCCGGAGCAGGAGGTGCTGCTGGCGGACTCGGTCGGGCTGGCGCTGATGGTGGTCATGGAGTCGCTGGCGCCCGCCGAGCGGGTGTCCTTCGTCCTGCACGACATGTTCGCGGTGCCGTTCGAGGAGATCGCCCCGCTGGTCGAGAAGACCGCGGCCGCCACCCGGCAGCTGGCCAGCCGGGCCCGCCGCAAGGTGCAGGGCCGGGCGCCCGCGCCGGACCGCGACCTCGCCCGCCAGCGGGTGGCCGTGGACGCGTTCTTCGCCGCCACCCGCACCGGGGACCTCGACGCGCTGCTCGCCGTGCTCGACCCGGACGTGGTGCTGCGCGCCGACGGGGCCGCCGCCGGGCGGGAGCAGCGGCGTCCGGTGGTGCTCAACGGCGCCCGGACGGTCGCGGGCCAGGCGGTCATGTTCCGCGGCCTGTCGCCGTACGCGCGCCCGGCGCTGATCAACGGCGCGGCCGGCGTCGTGGTGATCGGGGCGCACGGCCGGCCGGTGTCGATCATGGCGTTCACCGTGGTGGGCGGCGTGATCGTGGAGATCGACGTGCTCACCGACCCGGAGCGGCTGGCCGCCCTGGACCTGACGGCGTTCACCGACTGAGCCACCGCGACGGGCGGGCACGCGGGCCGCCCCCGCGCACCGGGGTGCGCGGGGGCGGCCGTCGTGGTCCGGCGGGCGTCAGCCCTTCTTGCGTCAGCCCTTCTTGGAGATGAAGTCGTACGCACCGGCGGCGACGTCGTCCAGGTACGGACCAGCCTGGTACTTCGGGTCACCGGTGTGCTTGCCGACCGAGACGTTGCTGACCAGCGCCGGCTGGCCGTCCTTGGTCGCCAGCCAGCCACCGCCGCTGGAACCGCCGGTCATGGTGCAGCCGATGGTGAGCATCGACGGGCGGGTCGGGTCGTAGGAGAGCCGGGTCGGCCGGCCGCTCTCGCAGCGGTTGAGCTCCATGCCGTCGAACGGCGGGGCCGCCGGGTAGCCGTACTCGGTGACGCTGAGCTGCTCGCGCGGGGCGTTGAACCAGACCGGCAGGGCGCCGCCGACCGTCTCCTCCAGCGACTTGCCGCCCTCGCCGGGCTGCACCCGGATGATCGCGAAGTCGTACTGGGTGGCCGGCGAACCGCCGTCACCGCCCTCGGCCTTCCACTGCGGCGAGGTGACCGCCTGGGTGGCGTTCCAGATGCCGAGCGGCGCGTACTGCGCCTCCTCGGCCTGCTTGCCGCCGCTCAGCGCGCCGGTGCTGTTGAACGCCGGGATGAACGAGATGTTGCTGAAGTACTTGCCGCCCTTGCCCTGGTGGATGCAGTGGCCGGCGGTCCAGACCAGGTTGCTCTTGCCGGGGTGCGCCGGGTCGGCGACCACCGTGGCGGAGCACTGGTAGTGGCTCAGCCCGGCGGCGGCCTCGGCACCGCTGCCCGGCGCGTCGGCGAACAGCTTCCCGTGCACACCGAGCTTGGTGTACGGGTGCGGGAGGGGCTGGGCGTTCACCGTCTTGGGCAGCGGGTCGTTGCCGTTGTCGGCGGGCTGCGCGGGCTGCGCCGGCTGGGCCGGCTGGGCCGGGGCCTGCGAGGGCTGGGCCGGCTGGGCCGGCTGCGCCGGGGCCTGGGACGGCTGCGCGGGCTTGGCCGGCGGCTGCGCGGGCTGCGAGGGCTGGGCCGGCTGGGCCGGGGCCTGCGTCGGCTGTCCCGGCTGGGCCGGCGGGGCCGGGGCCTGCGAGGCCGGCTGCTGGGTGTTCGACGGCTTCGGCGCCGCGGGCGGCGGGGTCGGGTGGCCCGGCTGGGTGGGCTGGCCGGCCGGCGGCTTGGGCTGGGCGGGCGGCTGCGAAGGCTGGGCGGGCTGCGACGGCTGCGCCGGGGCCTGGGTGGGCGCGGCCGGAGGTGCGGCCGGAGGTGCGGCCGGAGGTGCCGCGGGCGGCGCGATCGGCTCGATGGGCTTGGCCTTGAGCAGCTTGTCCAGCGTCCAGAAACCCTTGGCGGCGGCCGGGAGGGCGTAGTCCTTCGCCCACTTCTCCCAGTCCTCGAACTTCCACTTCTTCAGGTCGTCGAGGTTGGCCGGCAGGCCGAGGTTCGGTCCCGCAGCCGCGCCCGCAGCCGCGGTGGCGGCGGCGTCGGCCGAGCTGTTGTCCGGCCCGCAGGCCGCGGTGGTGAGCAGCGTCAGCGCGAGCGCCGAGGCCCCGAGCGCCGTCCTGGCGGTGTGCATAGTGCGGCGACGGCCGCTCTTGCTGTCAGACGATGACATGAACTTGTGTTCCCCCTGTGTGAAAAACACCCGGCGCCGCCGGAGCGGCACCGGGTACTGCGCGGGGAGTATGCCACTGTCCGTCAACAGGGCGCCCACCCGCCCCCGTCAGCGGCCGACCGAACCGTCCAGCCACTCACGGAGGATGTCGGCGTGACCGGCGTGCCGGCCGGTCTCCTCGATCATGTGGACGAGCAGCCAACGCATCGACGGCGCCTCGGCGTTGGGGCGCAGCGAGCGCACCCCGGGCCGGTCGATCCGGTCCGCCGCCGCCACGATCACCTCGTTGGCGCGGGCGATCGCCGCCCGGTAGGCGGCGACCGACCCGGCCACCGTCTCGTCGCCGGGCGAGGGCGCGTCGTCGTCCCACAGCTCGACGTCGTCGCCCCGGTAGGCCCAGAGGAACCAGTTGAGTTCGACGGCGGTGAGGTGGCGCACCAGCCAGAGCAGGCTGGTCCCGGAGGCGACGCCGGGCCGCCGGGCGTCCTCGTCGGAGAGCCCGTCGGTCTTGGCGATCACACAGGTGCGCAGGTAGTCGAGGAAGGTGAGCAGCGTGCTGTGCTCGTCGGCGTTGATCCCGGGCGGCCGCAGGTCGCTCCGCTCACGCACGGGGGCGTCGGTGTCATCGGTCACTCCGTCACCCTAGGCCTTCGCACTGACAGACCGGCTGATCGTCACCAGCCCTGCCCGTGCAGCCAGTCGGCGAGGTGGCGGGCGCAGTCGTCGACCGACTCGCGCCAGGTGTGGCCGGCGTTGTCGCCCGCCTCGTCGCTGACGTGCTTGACCAGGCGGACCGGCAGGCCGGCCCGGTGGGCGACGGTCGCGACGGCGTACCCCTCCATGTCGACCAGGTCGGCGTGCTCGGCGAGGCGGTCGCGGGCGGCCGGGTCGGAGACGAAGAGGTCGCCGGTGGCCAGGACCGGGCCGTCGCCGCCCTTGCCGACGACCAGCGGGGCGCCGTAGGTGCGGCCGGTGAGCGCGTACAGGGTCGGGGTGTCGAGGTCGTGCTGGATCACCTGGGTGACGGTGTGGGTGCCCTCCCAGCCGGGCCGCAGGGCGCCGGCGGTGCCGAGGTTGACCACCTCGGAGGGGTGCGGGCCCCGGGCGAGGACGGTGGCCAGCGCGGACGCGGCGTTGACCTTGCCGATGCCGGTGAGCAGCACCGGGAGGTGGTCGCCGAGGTGGGCGGCCTCCTCCTGGACGGCGACGACGAGCAGCGGACGGTCGGCGGAGATCGTTCCCAGAAGGCGCATGGCGCCATCGTACGAAGGTCCCGGCGACGTATCCCGGCGGCACACCTCTGGGCCGCACCCCGGGCCCGCACCACCGCACCCCCGCAATCGGACCCCCGCCCTCCGTTCAATTCGGGAACCGCGTAGGGTGCGTGCCGCGTCGACCCGTTCGCCGCCGCCCGAGGGGGGACCCGGGCCCGGCGGCCGAAGCGGGACGCACGGCTCAAGATCCGCGCAACTCGGGTGTGGCCGTGGGGAGTGACGGCCATACTGCTGGCAACGGCCGTGCCCCGGAGACACGGGGCGGGCCACAGGGGAGGGGGTGGCTGGTGGCGACACCGGTGCGTACGGAGGGACCGGGCGCGCTCGCGCCCGACCGGCCCACGGGTTCGGTACCGGCGCCGCGACGGGCCGGCGGCACGGGGGCGGTGGTGCCGTCCGGCGGGCCGATCGCCCGGCTGGGGCGGGTGACCCGCACGGCGCCGGGGCGGCTGCGGCTGGCCGGGGCGCTGCTCGCGGTGCTGACCCTGGTGTTCGGCGCGCTGACCGCCGTCCAGGTGAACTCCCGGGCCGCCGCCGCGCAGCGGGTGGTGCGCAACAGCCAGCCGCTCAGCCAGTCGGCCGCCGAGATCAACCGCTCGCTGGCCGACGCGGACGCCACCGCCGCCACCGGCTTCCTGCTGGCGGGCGCCGAGCCGAGGGCCGTCCGGGAGCGCTACGAGCAGGACCTCAGGACGGCCTCCCAGCTGATCTCCGAGTCCGCCTCCCGCACTCCCGACTCGTCGCCGCTCCGGGAGCTGCTCTCCAAGCTGAACCAGCAGGTGCCGGTGTACGCGGGGCTGGTGGAGACCGCCCGGGCCAACAACCGGCAGGGCTACCCGCTCGGCGGCGCCTACCAGCGGTACGCCTCCGAGCAGATGCGCACCGTGCTGCTGCCGGCCGCCGCGGAGTTCTCGGCCTCCGAGGACGCTCTGCTGGCCGCCGACATGGCGGCCGCCCGGGCCACCCCGTGGGCCGGGTACCTGCTGGGCCTGCTGGCGCTCACCGGACTGGTCTGGGTGCAGCTCGCGCTGTTCCGGCGGACCAACCGGGTCTTCAACCTCGGGCTACTGGCCGCCACCGCCTCCGTCCTGGCCGCGGTGCTGTGGCTGACGGTGACCGCGACCGGCGCCGACACGGCGCTGGCACGCGCCAACCGCGAGGGCGGGGTGCCACTGCGGGCGCTCAACTCCGCCCGGGTGGACGTGCTGACCGCCCGCCTGGCGGAGAACCTGCACTACGTGGCGCGCGGCTCCAGCGGTGCCTACGCCGACCTGTGGTCGAAGACCACGGAGCACCTGGTCACGACCAACCCCGGGCGCGAGACCGGGACCGGCACCCTGGTACGGGCCCAGTCGCTGGCGCCGGCGGTGGCCCAGGCTCCGCTCGCCCGGGCCCTGAGCGACTACCAGCAGTGGCGCGAGCGGCACACCGCGGCGACCGCGTTGGAGAACCAGGGCGACTACCAGGCCGCGCTGGACGCCACCGTGACGGCCCGGGAGGCGGACGCGGCCGGAACGGCCGAGGCCGCCTTCGCCGCCGCCGACCGGGAGCTCTACGACGCGGCGGTACTGGAGGAGGGCGAGTTCCGGGACTTCGCCCTGGGGGTCGACAAGGATCTGCGCACCGCCGCCGTGGCGATCGCGGCGCTGGGCCTGCTGGCCGCCGCCGCGGCCCTGCGCGGCCTCGGCCGGCGACTGGCCGAGTACCGGTAGGAGGGGGAGACGACATGGGCACGAACACGGACCGGAGCCGGGACCGGAGCCGCCGGGCGGCCGCGCTGCGCGGGGCCCGGACGGCGGCGGCGCTGGCGCTGCTGGCCACCGGCGCGCTGGTACTGGACGTGGGCGGACCGCGGGGCGCGGCGCCCGCCGCCGGCGCACCGCACCAGGTGCCGCTCGCGGCACAGCAGGCGCAGTCGGGGCAGTCGGGGCAGTCGGAGCAGTCGGGGCAGCAGGACCGGTCGGAGCAGACCGGTCAGGCGGGCTCCTGCGACCTGTACCGGAGCGTCCCGCCGAGCACCGAGGACGGCCCGGCGGTGAAGGCCGTCAAGGCCAAGCGCAGCCTGGTCGTCGGCATCGACCTGAACAGCTACCGGTGGGGTTCGCGCAACCCGAACACCGGGCAGGTGGAGGGCTTCGACATCGACCTCGCCCGGGCGATCGGCACCGCCATCATGGGCGACCCGGAGAAGGTGGTGCTGAAGGCCGTACCCACCGCCGACCGGGTCAAGTTCATCCAGGAGGGCCGGGTCGACATCATCGTCCGGACCATGTCGATCACCTGCGAGCGGCTGGAGCAGGTGGCCTTCTCCCGGCCGTACTTCACCACCAGCCAGCGGGTCCTGGTGCCGCGCTCCTCCCCCGCGAAGACCCTCGACGAGGCGCTGAACGGCGCCACCGCCTGCGCCGCGTCCGGCTCCTCGGCGCAGGAGGAGCTGAAGACGCGCCCGGTCAAGAAGCTGGTCACGGTGGAGAACCACCTCGACTGCCTGGTGCTGATGCAGCTGGGCAAGGTCGACGCCACCATGACCGACGACGGCCTCGCGGCCAGCCAGGCGGCGCAGGACCAGACCGTCCGGGTGATCGACGGCGAGGTCCGGCCGGGCGTGATGGGCATCGCGATGCTGAAGACCAGCACCGACCTGACGGCCCGGGTGAACCAGGTGCTCAACGACTACTACGCGAACGGCAGCTGGCGGCGCGCGTACGACACCTGGCTCAAGCCGTACCTGCAGGACGACGCCGACCGGCACTGGCCGACGCCCCGGTGACGGGCCTGACGGGCGGGGCCTGGCGTCCGGTTGACGGCCCCTCGGCGACCGGGCCCGGTCGGGCGGCCGGGACGCGCGCTAGGGTCGGGGCGGACTCCCGGGGAGCCGGAACCCCCGGAACCGGAAGCCCGGAAGACGGAACACGGCAGGCTGAGGAGGGGAGAGCGCGATGGCGGCTTCGGCCGGCCCGGTCCTGAACCGGGAGGAGGTGGACCGCGCGCTGGCGCGCCTCGGCGCGGAACGCGACGCGGTCGAGTCGGCGCTGCTCTCGCTCCAGGACCACCCGGGCCTGCGCCTGCTCGACGGCGCCGAACTGACCGGGCGGACCTCGGAGCGCTGGGCCGCCGTCGGCCCCGGCATGCCGCTGCTGTGGGCGCTGTTCGACCGCTACGCGGAGGCGCTCGCCTCGGCCCGCGCCGTCCGGGCCCGCAAGGCCAGGCCCGGCGGACCGGAACTCGCCGAGCTGAGCGAGCTGCTGACCGGCGACGCGGTCACCGTGCCCGGCGGCGCGCCGGACGGCCCGCAGCGGCTCGGCGCACCGGCCAGGCTGGTCGAGCGGGTCAGCCTGGACGAGCTCATGGAGCGGATGAACTCCTGGTACGCCACCGTTCTGGAGGTGGTCTCGGCGGCCGACGCGGTCTGGACGGCGCTGCCCGCCCGGATCGACCTGCTGATCGCCGAACTGCGCCGGGTGCAGACCCTGGCGGCCTCGCTCGGCGTGCGCCCCGGCACCCACCCGCTCGGCGACGACCTGGACGCGCTGGACGCCGACCTGGCCGGGCTGCGGACCGAGGTGCGCAACGACCCGCTGGCGCTCTGGCGGCCGGCCCGGGTCCCCGCCCAGCGCGGCACGGTGCCGGACAACGGCGCTTCGGCCACGCCCTCCGGAGTGGTGGACACCGAACGCTTCGACCGGGCCGGGCGGGCCCTGGACGGCGTCCGGCTGGAGTTGGAGAACCTGCTGCGGCTGCGCGACGACGCCGAGGAGCGGCTGCAGGGCGTCGGCGACCTGCTCCAGCGGGCCGACGCCACCCTGGCCGAGGCCCGCCGGGCGCGCGGCGAGGTACTGGCGAAGATCGCCGCCACCGAGGTGCCGGCCGTCCCGGGGCCGGCCTCGGCGCTGCGCGAACGGATCGTGCTGGCGCTGGACCTGCGGCAGAACGGGCAGTGGTACCGGCTCGCCCCGCTGCTCGACGCGCTGGAGGACGCGGCCTCCAAGGAGTTGGCCCGGGCCCGGCAGTCGCTCACCGAGGTGACCCAGCCGCTGGCCGTCCGGGCCGAACTGCGCGGGCGCCTGGACGCGTACAAGGCGATGGCGGCCCGGCTGCGGGTGGCCGAGGACCCGGAGGTGGTGGAGCGCTACGAGAAGGCGCGCTGGCTGCTGTGGAGCGCGCCGTGCGACCTGCGGGCGGCGGCCGGCGCGGTGGCCCGGTTCCAGCAGGCGCTGCGCCCGGCGCAGGCCGAGCCGGCCGCGGAGCCGGGCGGCGCCGTACCGAACGGGATCGCAGCGAACGGGATCGTGCAGGACGGCATCGTGCAGGACGGGATCGTGCGGGGTGGGGCGGCGGCCGGCGGGGAGCCGGTCGACGGGCAGGCTGTCGACGGACGGGTTCAGGGGGGCTGACGGTGATGGGCGAGACGTGCGTGCGGCCGGAGTGCGGCGGTACCGGGACGATCGACGCGGACGGCTACTGCGACGAGTGCGGGCTCGCCCCGGTGAGCACCTCCTCGGTGCGTGCCACCGGGTCCGCCACCGGGACGGCGGGCGCGACCGGGCCGGGTGACCCCTGCCCGCGCGACTGCGCCGGGACCATCGACGCCGACGGCTACTGCGACGAGTGCGGCCTCACCGCGCCCGAGGCCCCGACCGGACGCGCCGGCTCGGCCCGCAGCTCCTCCGTACGGAGCACATCCGTACGGAGCGGCTCGGTGCGCAGCTCCTCGTCCCGCACCCTGTCCGGCCGGTCCCGCTCGCACCGCTCGACCCGCACCGGCAGCGGCCGTTCGGTCTCGGTGCGCAGCAGCCGCGGCAGCGCCACCGCCAACCGGCACCGGCTCGGCGCCGGCCTGGTGACGGTGCCCTCCGTCCCGGACGCCGATCCGGCGGAGGCGGTGCTGGAGAACCCGGAGGTGCCGGAGCGCAAGCGGTTCTGCTCCAAGTGCGACACCCCGGTGGGCCGGGAGCGCAACGGCACGCCGGGCCGCCCGGACGGCTTCTGCACCAAGTGCGGCACCCCGTACTCGTTCACCCCCAAGCTGCGCCGCGGCGACCTGGTCGGCGGGCAGTACGAGGTGGTGGGCTGCCTGGCGCACGGCGGGCTGGGCTGGATCTACCTGGCGGTGGACCGGCGGGTCAACGACAAGTGGGTGGTGCTCAAGGGCCTGCTGGACACCGGGGACGAGGACGCCCTGGCGGTGGCCGTCGCCGAGCGCCGCTTCCTCGCCGAGGTGGACCACCCGAACATCGTCCGCATCATCAACTTCGCCGAGCACCCGGACCTGCGGACCGGCGCCACCGACGGCTACATCGTGATGGAGTACGTCGGCGGCAAGTCCCTGAAGGACATCGCCAACGAGCGCCGCGGCGCGGACGGGCGGCGCGACCCGCTGCCGGTCGAGCAGGCGATCGCGTACGCCCTGGAGGCGCTGCCCGCGCTGGGCTACCTGCACTCCCGGGGCCTGGTCTACTGCGACTTCAAGATCGA
Source organism: Kitasatospora misakiensis (assembly GCF_042656005.1). Classification (NCBI taxonomy): domain Bacteria; kingdom Bacillati; phylum Actinomycetota; class Actinomycetes; order Kitasatosporales; family Streptomycetaceae; genus Kitasatospora; species Kitasatospora misakiensis. The sequence continues at coordinate 13,485 of NZ_JBHSOF010000061.1, forward strand.
CAACGTGCTGCAGAGCGGCGACACGCTCAAGATCATCGACATGGGCGCCGTCCGCCGCCTCGACGACGACGGCCCGATCTACGGCACCATCGGCTACCAGGCGCCCGAGATCGCCACCGACGGCCCCTCCCCCGCCTCCGACCTCTACACGGTGGCCCGCACCCTCGCCGTCCTCAGCTTCGACTTCCAGGGGTACTCCACCACCTACCGGGAGACCTTGCCCGGACCGGAGTTCGTCCCGGTCTTCGCCGCCTACGAGTCCTACTACCGCCTGCTGGTGCGCGCCACCGACCCGGACCCGGCCCGCCGGTTCGGCTCCGCCGAGGAGATGGCCGACCAGCTGACCGGCGTGCTGCGCGAGGTGCTCGCGCTCCAGGACGGCCGGGCCCGGCCCGCGCAGTCCACCCTGTTCGGCCCGGAGCTGCGGGTCGTCGACACCGAGCTGGTGGCCCCCACGGTGCGGCCCGGGGAGTTGCGGCTGACCGCCGTCGACCCGGCCGCCGCCGCGCTCGCGCTGCCCGTCCCCCGGGTCGACCCGGCCGACCCGAACGCCGGCTTCCTCGCCACCCTGCTGGCGACCGACCCGGAGGAGGCGCTCACCGCGCTCGACGGCGCCCCCGCCGACTCGGTCGAGCGCCGGCTGCGGGCCCTGCGGGCCCTGCTCGAACTCGGCCGGCAGCGTCAGGCCGCCGAGGCGCTGGCCGCACTGGAGCAGGACCACCCGGACGACTGGCGGGTGGTCTGGTACCGCGGCCTGGCCTCCCTGGTCACCGCCGCCGAGGCCGGTGCGACGGGCGCGGAGGGCACGGCACCGGACGCGCGCGAGCAGGCCCTGCGCTCCGCCGCTGAGGCCTTCGACGCCGTCTACGACGCCTTCCCCGGCGAGGCCGCCCCCAAGCTGGCCCTCGCCGTCTGCGCCGAACTCCTCGGCGACGGCGGCGACGCGGCCGAGTTCTACCGTCTGGTGTGGAGCACCGACCAGGGCTACCTGAGCGCCGCCTTCGGGCTGGCCCGGGTCCGGCTCGCCGAGGACGACCGGGCCGGGGCGGTCGCCGTCCTGGAGACCGTCCCGGCCACCTCCAGCCAGTACACCGCCGCCCGGATCGCCGCCGTCCGGGCCCGGCTGCGCGAGCGGCCCACCACCGACCCGCTCGGCGCCGACCTCGGCGCGAGCTCCGAGCAGCTGACCGCGCTGCGCCTGGACGACCGACGCCGTGAGGAGCTCGCCGTCGAAGTGCTCGGCGCGGCGCTCGGCTGGGTCACCGCCGGCTCCCCCGGCGGGGCAAGCCACGGCCGGGCGACGGGCGAGGTCAACGTGCTGGGACGGCCCGCGGTGGAACGGGAACTGCGGCTCGCCCTGGAGCAGTCCTACCGGGTACTCGCCCGGTTGGCCGACCGGGCCGAGACCAGGATCGAGATGGTGGAGCGGGCCAACCGGGCCCGTCCCAGGACGTGGGTGTAACTGATGCCGCAGCAGACCGTGTGCCAGAGCTGTGCCGAGCCGATGGACCCGGAGGACGTCTTCTGCGGGTCCTGCGGGGTCGGTCGGGACGGCCGTCCCGCCCCGGGGGCGATGCCGGCCGGCTGGTCCGCCACCCGGACCGCCGGCGACGAGGACCACCCGCCGACCCTGCCCAACACGCCGGCCGTGCCCGCCCAGGCCGCCGCGCAGAGCGCGGTCGCCTGCGCGCACTGCGGACTCCACCAGGTGACCCCCGACGGCTACTGCGAGGCCTGCGGCGGCGCCCAGCCGCGCCCCCGCGACCACATGGAGAAGGCGCTGGCCGGCGTCGCCGGGGTCAGCGACCGCGGCGTGCGGCACCACCGCAACGAGGACTCCTTCACCGTCGCCGCCTCCTCGCTGCCCGGCGGCGAGCCGGTCGTGGTGGCCGTGGTCTGCGACGGCGTCTCCTCCTCCGACCGGCCCGACCAGGCCTCCGAGACGGCGGTCGACGCCGCCTCCGAGTCGCTGCTCAGCTCGCTGGAGGCGGGCACCGACCCGACCGCGGCGATGGTCCGGGCGGTCGCCGACGCGGCCGACGCGGTGGCCGCGCTCGCCACCGACGGCACCCGGCCGCCCCGGCCCGACCTCAACGCGCCCGCCTGCACCTACGTCAGCGCGATCGCCTCCGGCGGCCGGATCACCATCGGCTGGGTCGGCGACACCCGCGCCTACTGGATCCCCGACGACCGGGTCGCCGCCGAGCCGTTCCGGCTCACCCAGGACGACTCCTGGGCCGCCCGGATGGTCGAGGCAGGGCTGATGAGCGAGGCCGAGGCGTACGCGGACCCGCGCGCCCACGCCATCACCGGCTGGCTCGGCGCGGACGCCGAGGAGGTCGTGCCGCACACCCTCGACTTCACCCCGCACGTGCCCGGGGTGCTGCTGATCTGCACCGACGGGCTGTGGAACTACGCCGAGGCGGCCACCGACCTGGCGTACTACGTCCGGCCGGACGCCCGGACCGAGCCGCTGGCCGCCGCGCAGACGCTGGTGAAGTTCGCCGTCGCGGCCGGCGGCCACGACAACATCACCGTCGCCGTGCTGCCGATCGACCCGCCGGCGGCCGGGGCCCCGGCGGAGGACGGCCGGACCGCCACCGCGCTGGACCTGCCGGTGATCACCGCCACCGGGGCGGCCCCCGGGAGCGGCGCGGCCGACGAGGAGGAGTACGAGCCGACCCTGCCGGACATCCCGGTGATCGGCTCCGCCGCCGCCCCGCTGCCCCCGGTCCCGCCGCCGCCCGCCGTCCCGCCGACCGTCCCGCCCGCCGGCCCGCCCCGCCCGCCGGTGCCCCCGGCCCGCTGACCCGGCCGCACCCCGGGCCCGCGCCCCTCGGCGCGGGCCCCACCGCGCGACCGCCGACCACGACCGCACGCACGAGCCGCCCGCGCCGAGCCGCCCGTACCTGGACGCGCCGGGACGCAGGTGGACGCGCTCGCACGTGGACGCACCGCCACCCACCGCTCCGTACCGGTACGCACGCACCGCACGACCGCCCGCGCCCCGTCCCACCGGCGCGGCCACCACCCCGCGCACCATCCGACGATCCGACGGGAGCCACCGGCCCATGGCAACACTGGCGAAGCCGAACCTGCCCAGGTTCGACGTGGAGATCTTCCAGAACGAGTACCTCGCGGACGGCGCCCGCGAGGTGAACGCCATCGTCACCGTCACCGCGACCGGCGGCGGCACCTCGGGCGGCCGGCCGCTCGGGATCGCCGACGCCGCGGCGGCCGGTGACGGGCAGTCCGCCGCCGTGGTGATCCTGGTGGACTGCTCCGGGTCGATGGACTACCCGTCGAGCAAGATGCGCGGCGCCCGCGAGGCCACCGCCGCGGCCATCGACACCGTCCGCGACGGCGTGGCGTTCGCCGTGGTCGCCGGCACCCACGAGGCCCGCGAGGTCTTCCCCGGCGACGGCACCCTCGCCGTCTCCTCGCCGGAGACCCGGGCCCGGGCCCGGGAGTCGCTGCGCCGGCTCACCGCGGCCGGCGGCACCGCCATGGGCAGCTGGCTGACCAAGGCCGACCAGCTCTTCCTCACCCGCCGCGACATCCCGATCCGGCACGCCATCCTGCTGACCGACGGCAACAACGAGCACGAGACCGCCGCCGAGTTGGAGCGGGCGATCGGGCGGGTCACCGGCCACTTCACCGCCGACTGCCGGGGCGTCGGCACCGACTGGAAGGTCGAGGAGCTGCGCAAGATCTCCTCCGCGCTGCTCGGCACCGTCGACATCGTCCCCGAACCGTCCGGCCTGACCGAGGACTTCCGCTCGATGATGGCCGGCGCGATGGGCAAGCAGGTCGCCGACGTCGCGCTGCGGATCTGGACGCCCGCCAACGCGGTGGTGAAGTTCGTCAAGCAGGTCGCCCCCTCGCTGGAGGACCTCACCGCCCGCCGGGCCGAGGCCGGTCCGCGGGCCGGCGACTACCCGACCGGCTCCTGGGGCGACGAGAGCCGCGACTACCACGTCTGCGTGGAGGTCCCGGCCGCGGCGGTCGGCAACGAGATGCTGGCCGCCCGGGTGAGCCTGGTCCTGCCGCCGTCGGTCTCCGGGGGGACGCCCGAGGTGCTGTCGCAGGGCCTGGTCAAGGCGGTCTGGACGGACGACCTCGCCTCGTCCACCCGGATCAGCCCGCAGGTCGCCCACTACACCGGGCAGGCGGAGCTGGCCGCGGCCGTCCGGGAGGGCATGGAGGCGCACCGCGCGGGGAACGTCCACCTCGCCACCGCCAAGCTGGGGGACGCCGTCCGGATCGCGCACGCGACCGGGAACGACGGCACCTTCAAGCTGCTGCAGAAGGTGGTGGACGTGGTGGACCCGAAGGAGGGTACCGTTCGGTTCCGTAAGAACGTGAGCGAGGCCGACTCGATGATCATCGAGACCCGGTCGACCAAGACCGTCCGCGTGAAGAAGTGACCGCCGAAGCGCCGACCGGGCCGCGAACCGGCCGGGCCCAGCCCCGGCCGTGCAGGAATTGAGGGGGGACCTGATGCCGATCTGCCCGAGGGGCCACGAGTCGCAGGCCGAGGACTGGTGCGACTTCTGCGGTTTTCCGATGACGCCGCCGCAGCCGCTGCCGCCGCCGCCCGGCTCGCTCCCCGGCGCTCCCGGGGCCCCGGGAGCGCACGGCGGGCCCGGCGCGCCGTACGGTGCCACGCTCCCCCCGGGCGCCATGCCGCCGCCCGGTGCCATGCCGCCGCACCCTGGTGCGATGCCGCCGCCCCCGCCGCCGGGCCCGCAGGGCTTCCCCGACCTCACCGAGGGCCTGGTGATCTGCCCGATCTGCCGCAGCCCGCAGACCGGGCGGTTCTGCGAGGAGTGCGGCTACGACTACGACCTGTCCGCGCCGCAGCGTGCCCCGCAGCCGTTCCCGGCCGCCGCCCCGCCGCCCGCACCGGCCCCGCTGAACATCCCGGCGGCGTACGGCGGCGCCCCGGAGGCACCGGCCGCCCCGTCGTACGCCGAGGCCCCGCCGCAGCCCGCCGCGCCCTCCGGCTACGGCTACCCGCCGCCCGCCCCGGCGCCGTACGGGGCTCCGCCCGCGCCGCCGGAGCAGCTGCACCCGCAGTCCCACCCCCAGCCGCACCCGCAGTCCCATCCGCAGCAGTTCCAGCCCCAGCATCAGCAGCCCCAGCATCAGCAGCCCCAGCCGGTGCCGGTGCCGCGCGAGGACTCCGGCCCGGTCTACGCCCAGCCCGGCCCGGCCCGGCGCGGCGACGAGTTCGGCACCTCGTTCCACCTGGCCCCGCCGGTGTCCGCGCAGGCCGAGCCGCCGCACGCCCCGGCCGCCGAGCCGGTGCGGACCACCTGGTTCGCGGTGATCGCGGCCGACCGCGACTACTTCACCGACATGATGGCCCGCAGCGGTCCGGAGGCGGCCGGCCTGTTCTTCCCGCCGTACTGCCCCGAGCGGCGGATCCCGCTGACCGGGCGCGGCCAGCTGCGGATCGGCCGGCGCAGCCAGCACCGCGGCACCGTGCCGGAGATCGACCTCTCGGTCGCGCCGGAGGACCCGGGCGCCTCGCACCAGCACGCCCTGCTGGCCGAGCAGCCCGACGGCAGCTGGGTGCTGGTCGACCAGGACTCCACCAACGGCACCACGATGAACGGCGGCGCGGAGCCGGTCTCCCCGCACACCGCGATCCCGCTGAACGAGGGCGACCGGATCCACATCGGCGCCTGGACCACGATCACCCTGCACCGCGCCTGAGCGGACGCGGACGCGGACGACGGCGTTTCGGTCCGGCCGGTCCGGGGCTTCCCCTGACCGGACCGGCCGGACCGGCCGAACCGCACGGTCGATCGCGCACGTCCGGCAATCGACACCGTTGTAAAAATGATCATCAAATGATGCTCATATCTCTCCCGCCAACGGCCGGGCGCCCCTACCCTCAGTCGCTATGACTGCTGCAATATCCGCCGACGGAATCCGTCAGCGGTACGGGGACGTGCAGGCCGTCGACGGGGTGTCACTCACCGTCGAGGCCGGCGAATTCTACGGACTCCTGGGCCCGAACGGCGCCGGGAAGACCACCACGCTGGAGATCCTGGAGGGGATCCGCAAGCCCGACGAGGGCCGGATCGAGCTGCTGGGCATGGCGCCCTGGCCGCGCAACCCCAAGCTGCTGCCGCGCATCGGCGTCCAGTTCCAGGCCTCCGCCTTCTTCAACCGCCTCACCGCCCGGGAGACCATCCGCACCTTCGGCTCCTTCTACGGCATCGGCCCCAAGCGCGCGGACGCGATGCTGGAGCGGGTCGGCCTGACCGAGTCGGCCGGGGTGATGACCGACAAGATGTCCGGCGGCCAGGCCCAGCGGCTCTCGATCGCCTGCGCCCTGGTCCACGGCCCGGAGCTGGTCTTCCTCGACGAGCCCACCACCGGCCTCGACCCGCAGGCCCGCCGCAACCTCTGGGACCTGCTGCGCGACATCAACGCCGAGGGCCGCACCGTCGTGCTCACCACCCACTACCTGGACGAGGCCGAGGTGCTCTGCGACCGCGTCTCGGTGATGGACCGCGGCCGGGTCCTGCGGACCGGGGCGCCCGCCGCGCTGGTCCGCGAGATCGACGACACCGTCCGGATCAGTGTGGAGTCCGGGCTGCTGCCCCTCGACACCGCGCGCGAGCTGTTCGCCGCCGCCGGGGCCGAGATCTCCTCGCTGGAGGACGACGGCGTGTCCCTCTCGCTGTCCACCCGCCTGCCGGCGCCGGTGCTCGCCGTGCTGGCCGACCGCGGCGCCCTGCGGGGCCTGGAGGTCCGCGGCGCCACCCTGGAGGACGTCTTCCTCCAGCTCACCGGACGGGAGTACCGCGCATGAGCGTCGAGCACACCACCGCGGAGGCCGGCTCGGGCTCGGGGTCCGGTTCGGACTCCGCCGCCGTCCCCGGCCCGCGGCCGGCCTCCCCGGGCGGCACGCCCCCGGCGCCGGTCGAGCGCGAGCGGGTCTCCGCCTTCGTCAGCCTCTCCCGGGTGATGGTGGTCGCCTTCGTCCGCGACCGCACCGCGCTGTTCTTCGTACTGCTCTTCCCCCTGCTGTTCCTGATGTTCTTCGGCACCCTGCTCAAGGGCGCCTCCAGCCCGCACGCCAAGGTGGAACAGGTCGGCGCCGTCCAGGTGCTGGACTCGGTCCAGGGCGAGGCCCGGGCCGGCCTGGAGCAGGTGCTGACCATCACCAAGAGCGCGGACGAGGCCGCCGCGCTGGAGAAGGTCCGCAAGGGCGACCTCGACGCCATGATCAAGGAGGGCCCGGACGGCAAGGTCGTGGTGCGCTACAGCGCCGCCGACCAGGTCCGCGCCGGCGCCATCCAGGGCATCGTCAACTCCGTGGTCCAGCAGGCGAACCAGGCCGCCAGCGGCAAGCCCCCGGCGTTCGTCCTGGAGAGCAGCCGGGTCGAGGACGAGTCGCTCAAGCCGATCCAGTTCCTCACCCCCGGCCTGCTGGGCTGGGCAGTGGCCACCGGCGCGGTCTTCGGCGCCTCGCTGACCCTGGTCGGCTGGCGGCAGAAGAAGGTGCTGCGCCGGCTGCGGCTCGCCCCGGTGAGCGCCGGGGCGATCGTCGGCTCCCGGGTCGCGGTCTCGGTGCTGACGGCGCTGGCCCAGACGGCCGTCTTCCTTGTGGTGGCCACCACGCCGTTCTTCGGACTCCGGCTCACCGGCGACTGGTGGCTGATCGTTCCACTGGTGGTCTGCGCGACCATCGCGTTCATGTCGATCGGTCTGCTGGCCGGCTCGATCGCCAAGACCGAGGAGGCGGCGAACGGCATCTCGCAGATCATCGTGCTGCCGATGTCGTTCCTGTCCGGCTCGTTCTTCCCGACCGACGACATGCCGGGCTGGCTCAAGGCGATCTCCGAGGCGCTGCCGCTGCGCCACCTGGTCACCGCGTCGCAGTCCGTGCTGACCCGGGGCGGCGGCGTGATGGACGCGCTGCCGACCATGGGCGGACTGCTGCTCTTCGCCGCCGTGCTGACCGGCATCTCCTGGAAGCTCTTCCGCTGGGAGGACTGAGCCGCCGGGACGGCCGGGTTCCGGCGGCGTCCGCAGCAGGCCCCGCGGGGTCGTACACCTCCGGTCCTGGTCCCCAGGTCCCGGTGTACGGCCCCGCCGCCGTCTGCGACCATGGTCGGGTGAACGAGATCCGGCGTGGCACGCTCAGCGAGGAGACCTTCTTCGAGCAGGTCGGTGGCGAACCGACCTTCCGGCGGCTGGTCCACCGGTTCTACCAGGGCGTCGCCGAGGACGAGTTGCTCCGGCCGATGTACCCGGAGGAGGACCTCGGGCCGGCCGAGGAGCGGTTCGCGCTCTTCCTCATGCAGTACTGGGGCGGCCCGCGCACATACAGCGACCAGCGCGGGCACCCGCGGCTGCGGATGCGGCACGTGCCGTTCAAGGTGGATCGCGCGGCCCACGACGCCTGGCTGAAGCACATGCGGGTGGCCGTCGACGAGTTGGGGCTGCCGGCCGAGGCCGAGCAGCAGCTCTGGGACTACCTCACCTACGCCGCCGCCTCGATGATCAACACCGAGGGCTGAGCGGGGCGTTCGACCCCTCGGGCCTCTTCGGGCCTCCCTCGGGCCGACGAGCGCTACGCCGGGCGGACCGGGCTGAGGCCCAGGCCCGCACCGGGCGCCGCCGCCGTCCGGACGGCCACCGAACCCGCCGGGGCGGAGAGCCGCAGCCAGCCACCGGCCCGGTGCACGGTGAGCGGGGCCTTCGGGTCGAGGAAGCCGATCACCCGGGCCGCGTGGGCGGCGCGCAGCGGCAGTTCGGGCAGCACGGTGACCGGGCGGGACCAGATCTCGTCGGCCAGCCCGTCGAGCACCGCGCGGGTCCGGTGGTGCTCCGGGACGGCCTCGCTGCGCTCGCGGAACTCCCGCACGGCGGCCATCAGTTCGACGTACACCTGGGCGGCGGGCGGTGCGCCGACCGGCCGCCAGCCGGTGCGCGGGGGCAGCAGCCCGGCCCAGGCCGGGCCGGTCACCGGAGCGGGCAGCGCGACGGTGTTCGCCTCGCTGTCGACGCCGTCCAGCAACTGCCCGGCCGAGACGGTCAGGTCGACCGACTCGGTGGGCCCGGCCAGTCGGGCGGTGCGCACCGCCAGCGCGCCGGAACCGCCCAGCGGCAGCCGTCCGAAGACGGCCAGCACGCCGCCGCCGTCCGGTCGCGGCACGCCCTGCAGCCGGACCGCCGCCGCCTTGTCGAAGCGCAGCAGGCGGACCAGGAAGGCGGCCAGGTCGGCGGCCTCCCCGGTGTCGGCGAGGGCGAGGGCGGCGGTGCTGTTCAACGCTTCGGCTCACATCCGGACATCGAGGGGCATCGAGGGGGCGGGCCCGGGCCGGGCGGCCCGGGCCGGGCGGCCCGGGGAGGGGGCGTGCGCGGTCAGACCGCGACGACCTCCTCGTCCATGAAACGGCTCAGGAACTCCCGCTCCACCGGGCTTATCCGGCGCGGGCGGCCCTCGGCCAGGTCGTAGGGGACGACCACGGTGGACGCCTGGACGTAGACCGTCTCGGTGCCGTCGGCCGCGGTGTCCTTGATCTCGTACGCGACCGTCAGCGAGGCGCCGCCGATCCGGGTCACCCTGGTCTCGACGGTGACCGGCTCGGGGCGGTGCACCAACGGGCGCCTGTAGTCGATCTCGTGGCGGGCCACGACGGAGCCGCCCGCGAACTCGCCCGCGCCGGCCTCGGCGGCCTGGGTGAACATGAAGTCGATCCGGGCCTCCTCCAGGTAGCGCAGGAAGACCACGTTGTTGACGTGCCCGAAGGCGTCCATGTCGGACCAGCGCAGCGGGCAGGCGTAGATGTGGCGTGCCACGGGTGTTCTCCTCGACGTTCGGTGGCCGGCGGCGGTGTGTGCCGGTCGGCCCGCGGCCCGACAGGCCGCCCCGAAGGGCAGTCTGCCGGGCCGTTGTGACAACCGGGTGTCAGCCTCGGGTCAGCTTCTTGTAGGTGGCCCGGTGCGGACGGGCCGCGTCGGCGCCCAGTCGCTCCAGCTTGTTCTTCTCGTACGACTCGAAGTTGCCCTCGAACCAGAACCACTTGCTCTCGCCCTCGTAGGCGAGGATGTGGGTGGCGACCCGGTCCAGGAACCAGCGGTCGTGGGAGATGACCACGGCGCAGCCGGGGAACTCCAGCAGCGCGTTCTCCAGCGAGGAGAGGGTCTCGACGTCGAGGTCGTTGGTCGGCTCGTCGAGGAGCAGCAGGTTGCCGCCCTGCTTCAGGGTGAGCGCCAGGTTGAGGCGGTTGCGCTCACCGCCGGAGAGCACGCCGGCCGGCTTCTGCTGGTCCGGGCCCTTGAAGCCGAACGCCGAGACGTAGGCGCGGGACGGCATCTCGACCTGGCCGACGTTGATCCAGTCCAGACCGTCGGAGACGACCTCCCAGAGGGTCTTCTTCGGGTCGATGTTGGAGCGGCTCTGGTCGACGTAGCTGATCTTGACCGTCTCGCCGACCTTGACCGTGCCGCTGTCCGGAGTCTCCATGTCCTGGAGCATCTTGAACAGGGTGGTCTTGCCGGCGCCGTTCGGGCCGATGATGCCGACGATGCCGTTGCGCGGCAGGGTGAAGCTGAGGTCGTCGATCAGGACCTTCTCACCGAAGGCCTTGTTGAGGTTCTCGACCTCGATGACGACGCTGCCCAGACGCGGGCCCGGCGGGATCTGGATCTCCTCGAAGTCCAGCTTCCGCATCTTGTCGGCCTCGGCCGCCATCTCCTCGTAGCGGGCCAGACGCGCCTTGGACTTGGCCTGGCGGCCCTTGGCGTTGGAGCGGACCCACTCCAGCTCTTCCCTGAGCCGCTTGGCGCGCTTGGCGTCCTTCTGGCCCTCGACCTTGAGACGGGACTGCTTGGTCTCCAGGTAGGTGGAGTAGTTGCCCTCGTACGGGTAGGCGCGGCCGCGGTCGAGCTCCAGGATCCACTGGGCGACGTTGTCCAGGAAGTACCGGTCGTGGGTGACGGCGACGACGGTGCCCTTGTACTTCTCCAGGTGCTGCTCCAGCCAGTTCACCGACTCGGCGTCCAGGTGGTTGGTGGGCTCGTCGAGGAGCAGCAGGTCGGGGGCCTCCAGCAGCAGCTTGCAGAGCGCGACGCGGCGCTTCTCACCACCGGAGAGCTTGGTGACCGGCCAGTCGCCGGGCGGGCAGCCCAGGGCGTCCATGGCCTGCTCCAGCTGGGCGTCCAGGTCCCAGGCCTCGGCGTGGTCCAGGTCCTCCTGGAGCTTGCCCATCTCGTCCAGCAGCGCGTCCGAGTAGTCGGTCGCCATCAGCTCGGCGATCTCGTTGAAGCGGTTGAGCTTCCCCTTGATCTCCTTGACGCCGTCCTCGACGTTCTCCAGGACCGTCTTGGACTCGTCGAGCGGCGGCTCCTGGAGCAGCATGCCGACGGTGAAGCCCGGCGAGAGGAAGGCGTCGCCGTTGGAGGGGTGCTCCAGGCCGGCCATCATCTTCAGCACGGTGGACTTACCGGCACCGTTGGGGCCCACGACGCCGATCTTCGCCCCGGGGAGGAAGCTGAGCGTCACGTCGTCAAGGATGACCTTGTCTCCGTGCGCCTTGCGCACCTTGCGCATCGTGTAGATGTATTCCGCCACGTGAGATCGCTCCGGCGTCGTCGGGAGTATTCGGCTTGCAGCCTTCCATTGTGCCGCACCGGACCGGGAGCCCCGAACGGCTGCTCCCCCGCCCGCCTTGGGCCCCGCCCGACTTGGGCGGCCCGGACCCGGCGGGCGGACCCGGCGGGCTGCGATGTGCGGTGTCCGGACGCGGCGCGGCCCGGCTCCCCGCACACGGGGTGCGGGGAGCCGGGCCGTACGGGCGGAGCTACGCCCGGGTGCTACCGGATCGGTGTCCGGCGGCGGGTGCCTCAGGCGGCGTTGCCACCGTTGCGGCGACGGCGCAGCAGGAAGACCGCGGCACCGCCGGCCACGACCAGACCGCCGGCGACGGCGGCGATGATCGGGGTGGCGTCGCTACCACCGGTCTGGGCCAGGCCACCGGTGCTGCCGGGGGCCGAGCTGGTCGGCGCCGGGTGGGCGGCCGTGGCGGTGGCGGAGACCGTGCTGCTCGGGGTGACCGAAGCGGCGCCCGTCGGGGCCGCGGTGGTCGGCGCCGGCGTCGACGGCTTGGTGCTCGGGGTGGTGGCCGACGGGGTCGGGGTCGGCGTGGTCACGCTGGTGGTCTTGCAGTCCAGCACGCCCTTGAAGTTCTTGCTGAACCCGTTGGGGCCGGTGACCGTGATGTCGTAGGCGGTGTCCTCGGCGACCGGGACGACCACGGTCTCGATCTTGCCCGGCTGGACGGTGATGTCCTTGCCCGGCTTCACGGAGACGTTGGCGGCCTCGTCGCCGCCGTTGGCGACGGAGACCTTGACGCCGTTGGACACGCACTCGACGACCGCGCTGCTGTCGACCAGCGGGCCCTTGGCGGCCTTCCAGGTCGCCTTGGCCGCGTCCTTGACGCTCAGCTTGGTCGAGCCGGCGAGGATCATGGTCTGGCTGTGCTTGGCCGGGGTGTAGCCCTTGCTGAGGAAGACGCGGCCGCTGGGCACGACGGTCTCGGCGGCGGCCTGGACGGTGGCCGTGCCGTCGGCGGTGCCCTCCGGCACGTCCAGGAACAGCGGGGTGTCCTTCTGGATCGGGCCGGCCAGGTCGGTGACCGGCTTGCCGTCCTTGTCCACCAGCTTGACCTTGTCGGCGGAGTCGCCGGCGACGGCGAACTTCACCTCGTTGGCGCTGGAGTTGAGGGTGAACGGGCCGATCTTGCCGCCGGGCTTGCCGGACACCGAGTCCGGGGTGAGGCTCAGCGACGGCTTCGGCTCGGCGGCGATGCCCTTGTTCTTGTCGCTGACGAGGTAGTCGCGCAGCTGCTTGGCCTCGGCGTCGACCGGGATGGCGTTCTTGCCGTCCGAGAACTTCCAGATCGCGGCCTGGGTGCCCGCGGCGGCGTCCTCCTTGGTCAGCTCACCCTTGACGCCGGCGTCGGCGGCCAGCTTCTTGAGGTCGGTGACCTGCGGGTAGGAGTTCTCCAGGATCCAGCGGATCTTGGAGGCGTCCTGGGCCTTCTCCGGGCGGCCGAGCGAGCTCGACTTCCAGTCCGACTCCTGGTACTCGATCCCGCTGGTGATGTCGACCGGGTGGTCGATGTCGATGCAGTACGTCTTGATCTCGCCGTCGGCGGTCTTGAGCGTGAAGAGGCCGCCCTGGATGGCGTGGCTGCCCTCGATGGCGATCTCCTCGCTCATCAGGGTCGGCTGGATCACTGCCGTGACCGCCCCGCCGGGGGCGTCGGCCGCAGCCGCCGCACCGGCCGCGAACAGGCCCCCGCCCAGCGCAACGCCGGTCGCGAGCATGACAGTGGTTATACGGGGAAGCGTCCGCCCCTGCCTCTGGAACATCTTTGGGATCCCTCCGGGCCGGGCCATGCCATGGGCAGCCCGCCTTGCTTGCCGCGCCCACTGTGGCGCTGCTTCACGATGTGAACCAGACGCATCCTATGGAGCCCCGGAGGCCCCGAAACCCTCATGCGAAATCAGGACGATACCGTATCTGTATCGTTATCAACCCTCCCAATATCATCACAAGCTGACGGGCAGCCAGAATTTCCGGATCATTCCGCTAACCGGGACGGCATTGCGCGTGCGGGCGCAATGACCTTCTCGATTCGCATATTTGTCGACAGTCACACGACTCGCCCGACACCCCGTCAGGCCCTAGACGCCACCTTTGCCTTCCCCCTCCGACACCTGCCCTCCACCGGCCTCCGCCGACCGCCGGCCGCGCAGCGCGTCCACGATCCAGCCCGGCACCGGCTCACCGAAGGCCGCCCCGGCCCCGTCGGCCGCGCCGTCCGCCGACCCACCCCGCACGCCCGGCGCCCAGGTGAACTTCGCCGTACCTCGGCTCAGGTCGTGCCCGACCCAGCGGGCGTCGATCTCGACCCGGCTCCGCTTCGCCTCCCCCTCCGCCCACTCCCGCACCCGCAGCCGCCCGCTCACCACCACCGGGTCGCCCTTCGACAGCGAGCCGATCAGATGACCCGCCAGCGCCCGCCAGGCCGTCACCGTCAGCCACTGCGTCTCGCCGTCGACCCAGCCGTCCCGAGCCCGGTCGTAGCGCCGCTCGGTCGAGGCGAGCCGGAAGTTCGCCACCGGCACCCCGGCGGGGGTCTGGGTGTACGTCACCTCCGTGGCGACATTTCCGATCACCGTCACCTGCGTCCCGTTCACAGCCACGCTCCGTTCTCCCGGTTGCACCGTACGGAATCGACCGGTGCGCCTTGAGAGTGCGCTTCTCGGGAAATCCGCGCATAGCGGATCGGAAATCCTGTGGACAACTCGGGCCTGTGGAAAACGCCTGTCGCCCGCAGGGGTGAATTTCAGCCTTTGTATGACGATTGCACCCCAACTCTGCGCGGCCATGACAACAAACCGCAGGCCAGCGGGCCGCCCCGGGAGACCGCGGGCCACCCCCAGGGGTGGCCCCGCCGGCCGTCCTGCCACGTCATCCGACCGAACGAACCCGAATGCGGCCCCCCACCCGCGCCGATGCCGGCCTCGGTCCCGGCGCTTTCTCCGTGCCGAATCCATAACGGGTGGGCAGACAGCCCCGTAACGAGTGCACAACGTCCGGCGCGGAACACCGCCAGACCGCTGCACTCACGGCCTTCACCTGCGATTATCGGACCGCTCCACCGAGGCCGACACACCCGTGACGATGTCGTAACAGCCGGTCGAGGAACGGGGCACCCTTATCCTGTCCCCTGACAGGGCAGGGGCCCGCCACCCCCCACACCCCACCCTCAGGCACGGGGACGGACAGCGGGCGCCACGCGCCCACCGCCCGATCCCGGCAACGGTCACGCCCGCCCGGGCGCCGCCCGTCCCGCCCCCATAGCTCAGCGGATAGAGCACCCGCCTTCTAAGCGGTAGGTCGCAGGTTCGAATCCTGCTGGGGGCACCACGCACCACCGCGCCGCGGCCACGCCCGACGGTTCGCGTATTACCCGTACCGGTCAATTGCGGACGCCCCGGGACCGGCCTACCGCCCTTCGGCACCCAGCGCGCACAATCCGTGACCGAGCGTGTCATGCACTCGCCGAAAAGTCCCCGCCGGGGAATTCCGGCGCCGTGAACATCCGCCGGCACCGACCCTGGACCGCTCCCGCCGACACCGGCCCCGGACGCCGCCGCCGTCAGCCCGCGGCCAGCCCCGCCAGGTAGGTGTCCAGCAGCGCCGTCTGCCGCTCCGCCGGAAACTCCGCCGGAGCGAACATCGCCTGCACCACCAGCCCCAGCACAAAGGCCTGCGCCCCCGCCGCGAGCTCCTCCGCCGGGCGCCCGGCCGGCAGCTCGCCGAGCCGCTGCGCGTCCGCGGCGCACTCCGTCAGCAGCCGCCGCGCCCGCGCGTACCGCGCCGCGTGCGCCTCGGCCAGCTCCGGATCGGCCAGCGCGACGTCCCAGGAGCCGACCCAGATCCGGTTGCCGGCCCGCCCCGGCCCGTCCAGCGGCAGGACGTCGAGCAGCGCCGCCCGCAGCCGGGCCAGCCCCTCGGGCGGCGGCGGCCCCCCGTCGGCGGGCGCGAGCCGCCGCGGCCGTTCCAGCGAACGCCGGTCCAGCAGCTCCAGCGCGTGCGCGACCAGCGCCTTCTTGCTGGGGAAGTAGTGGGTCAGCAGCCCGGTGGTGGCCCCCATCTCGGCGGCCACCGCACGCAGCGTCAGCGCCTCGAAACCCCGGGTGGACAGCACTCGCCAGACCGCCTCCGAGACTTCGGTTCGGCGGGCTTCATGATCTCCACGGGCCGGTGTCATGGGGTTATCTTACGTACCAAACGTTTGTTACGCATGACGCACCGATCGACCGACCCCTCGTTGCGAAAGGCACGCCCATGTTCGCCATCCCCCTCGCCGAGAACGCCGAGCTCCGCCCGCTGGAGCCGTGGCACGCACCCGAGTACCTGGAGCACATCGAGCGCGGCCGGGCCCACATCGACGCCTGGATCAACTGGGCCGCCCTGGCCATCGACCTCGACTCGGCCCGCGCCGTCCTCCAGCGCTACGCCGACCGACAGGCCGCCGACACCGCCCGGCTGTACGGGATCTGGCTGGACGGCACGCTGGTCGGCGGCGTGATGTTCGTACAGTTCGACGCCAAGGGCGGCACCTGCGAGATCGGGGTCTGGACCGAGCCCGCCGGCCAGGGCCGGGGCCTGATCACCACCGCCGTCCGACACCTGATCGACTACGCCTTCACCGTCCGCGGCATGCACCGGATCGAGTGGCACAACAAGCCGGAGAACCTCCGCAGCCGGGCGGTCGCCCAGCGGATGGGCTTCACCCTGGAGGGCGTGCTGCGCGAGAGCTACCTGCACAACGGCGTCCACCAGGACGGCGAGGTCTGGTCGCTGCTCACCCACGAGTGGAAGTCCCGGGCCACCCCCACCGGCTGACCCGGGCACCCGGCGGCGGGGCCCGGTGGACGCTCTACCGGACCCCGCCGCTCCCCCGCTCCCCTCCCCCGCGCGCCCTCGGGGGTTCAGGCCGCCAGCGCCTGCTCCTCGCGCACCCGCCCGTCGACCGCCTCCGTCCGCCGCAACCGCAGCGCGAGCAGCAGCGCCAGCACCATCACCCCGGCCGCCGAGAGGAAGACGGTGTCCACCGCGTCCACGAAGCCGGCCACCGCGTGCTCCCGGGCCGCGCCGGTCAGCCGGCCGACCGCGCCCAGCGGCACGCCGGGCTCGTTCGACGCGAACACCCGGGCCAGCACGGTGCCGAAGAGCGCCGCGCCCAGCGCGCTGCCGAGGGTCTGGAAGAACCGGACGCCGGTGGTGGCCACGCCCAACTGGTGCGCCGGGGCGGCGAGCTGGACGACCGAGATCAGCTGGCCGATCAGCTGCCCCAGCCCCACGCCGAGCAGCACCAGTTCGGCCCTGATCAGCCAGAGCGACGTCCCCGGCCCGCTCAGCCCGAGCAGCACCAGCGCGGTGGCGGCGCAGGCGGCGCCGGTGGCCAGCAGGGTGCCGACCGACCAGCCGCGGGCGGCCAGCCGGTTGACCACCATCCCGATCACGGTCATCCCGACCGCCATCGGGATCAGGTAGAGGCTGGCCGAGGTCGCGGCGACGCCCCGGGCGACCTGGAGGTACAGCATCACGTACATGATCGCGCCCATCAGGCCCATGCCGACCAGGCCCTGCACCGCGAAGCCGATCCGGACCTCCGGGATGCGGAACAGCGAGAGCGGCAGCACCGGTTCGGCGGCGGTGGCCTGCCGCCAGAGGAAGAGGCCGAAGGCGAGCAGGGTCGCCGCGGCCAGGCCGAGCAGCTGCGGCGAGGCCCAGCCGTACGTCCGGCCGCCCCACTCGGTGACCAGCAGCAGTCCGGTGGCGAAGGCAGCGGCCAGGGTCGCGCCGAGGAAGTCCAGCCCGCGCCGGCCGGCCCCGGCGGGCAGCCGCAGCACCAGCACGGCCCCGACCAGGACGAGCAGGCCGATCGGCAGGTTGACGTAGAAGATCCAGCGCCAGTCGAGGTGGTCGGCCAGCAGCGCGCCGATCAGCGGACCGACGGCCATGCCCCCGCCGCCGACGATGCCGCCCATGCCGCCGCCCCCGCCGCCGTCCTCCTCCGGGTCCTTCAGCTGGGCCATCACCACCATGGTGACGCTCATCAGCCCGCCGCCGCCGATGCCCTGGACGGCCCGGAAGGCGATCAGCTGCTCCATCGAGCCGGCCGCCCCGCAGAGCGCCGAGCCGAGCAGGAAGGTGCCGACCGCGCCGATCAGCACCCGCTTCGCCCCGTAGAGGTCGCAGAGCTTGCCGTAGAGCGGCAGCAGCGCGGTGGCGGCCAGGGCGAACGCGCTGACCAGCCAGGGCAGTCGGTCGACGCCGTGGACGGGGTCGAGGTCGCGGACGATCGGCACGGTGGCCGCCGACACGATGTTCATGTCGAGCACGGCCAGGACGATCGTGATCAGGCAGAGCAGCATGCCCAGCTTGCGCTGCGGCTCGGTCATCAGGGCTGCTGCGGGCGCGGTCGGCGGCGCGGTTGCGGCCATGGTAAGTCCCCCCAGGGATCGCGGAGTTCGGGCGTCGTCTCGGGCGTCGTCTCGGGTGTCGTCGAGCCCGGCGCCGGACCGGTCCGACCGGGCGACGCGGCTCCACCATGACAGTCTTTTTTGACTCGGTCAATTCTTCAGCCCGGTACATCTTTGATCCTGGTACAGTCACCTCATGACGAGAATCGCGGTGGGCAGCGACGCCGACGAGGCCGGACTGGGCCTGCGGGAGCGCAAGAAGCGGCAGACCGCGATCCGGATCTGGCAGACCGCCATCGCCCTGTTCGCCGAACGCGGCTTCGACGAGGTCTCGGTCGCCGAGATCGCCGCCGCCGCCGAGGTGTCCAAGATGACCGTCTTCAACTACTTCGTCACCAAGGAGGACCTCGTCCTCGGGCCGATGGAGCAGCACATCGGCGAACCCGCCCGGGTGGTGCGCGAGGCGGCCCCCGACGTCCCGGCGGTGACCGCGCTGCACGCCCACTACGTGGCCGCGCTCGCCGCGTTCGACCCGGCGACCGGGCTCAGCGACCAGCAGCAGGTGATCGACGTGGTCCGGCTGATCCACCGCACCCCGGTCCTGGCGCTGCGGGCGTACGCCGGCTTCGACACCGGGGCCAGGGCGGCGCTCACGGCCGAGCTGCTCGCCCGGGACCTGGAGCACGACCCGCTGACCGCCCAGGTCGCCGCCGCCCAACTCCTCGGCACTCAGCTGACGCTGACGGAGGAGAACCAACGCCGGATGATGGCCGGCGAGCGGGCCGCGGACGTCCTGCCCGAGTCCCTGGCCAACGCCGACCGCGCCTTCGCGCTGGCCGAGCGGGGCCTCGGCGGCTACGGCGCGACCCGGCCCTGACCCGGGCACCCCGGCCCTGACCCGCGCCGGCCCCGACCCGCGCGACCCGGCCCCGACCCGCGCCGGCCCGCTCTGGAAGAGTGGCCGCACCCACACCCTCCCGGAGGTGCCCATGGCCACCCGGCCGCCGCTGACGCGCGACCGCGCCCCACTGCCCACCGAGACCGCGGGCCTCAACGCCCATGTCGGCGAGGACGGCGTCGCGGTGCTGGAGTTCGACCGCCCGCACCGGCGCAACGCCGTCACGCTGGCGATCTGGCGGGCCCTGCCGGAGGTGCTGAAGCGGCTGGCCGGGGAGCCGGGCGTCCGCGCCCTGCTGGTCACCGGCGCGGGCGGTACCTTCAGCGCGGGCGCCGACATCGAGGAGCTGGCGGACGTCTACGGCGATCCGGACCGCGCCGACGCGTACCACGCGACCAACGTCGCGGCCGAGGAGGCGCTGGCGGCGTTCCCGCACCCGACCCTCGCCGTGGTGCACGGCGCCTGCGTCGGCGGCGGCTGCCAGCTGGCGCTCGCCTGCGACCTGCGCTTCGTCGCCGAGGACGCCCGGCTCGGCATCACCCCGGCCAAGCTGGGCGTGGTCTACCCGGCGGTGCCCACCCTGCGGCTGGCCCGGCTGGTCGGGCCGGCCCGCGCCAAGTACCTGCTGTTCTCCGGCGAGTTGCTGTCCGCTCCGGAGGCGGCCGCGTTCGGGCTCGTCGAACGCGTCCTGCCGGCCGCCGAACTGGACGCCGCGGCCCTGGAGTTCGCCCGGCTGCTGACCACCCGCTCACCGCAGACGATCGGCGCCGTCAAGGCCGCGCTGGCGGTGCCACCGGAGCAGACCGCGACCGCCCTCGCCCCGTGGGAGCGCCGCTCCCGCGAGGCCCCCGACGTCCGCGAGGGGCTCACCGCCTTCCTCGAACGCCGCCCGCCCCGCTTCTGACCGCTCCCGGGGGCGGGCTCCGGGGGCGGGGCGGCCCCGAGGCCGGCCGTACGATCATGCGACTGATCCGTAGCCGCACCTGCCCCTGGAGCACCACAGCGATGACCGCCCCCGCACCCACCACGACCTGGGCCCGCCGGACCACCGACGGCCTGGAGCCGAAGAACGTCATCATCGCGATGCTGCTCCTGCTGGGCGGCGCCCGCTACGGCTGGACCGGCCTCGCCTGGGCCGCGTTCGCGGCCGTGTTCACCGCCGTCCTCCCGACCCTGTTCATCCAGTACGGCATGCGCAAGGGCACCGTGGGCGACCGGCACGTCGGCCACCGGCAGCGCCGGCTGACGATCTTCCCGCTCATCATGGCCTCGGTCGCGACCGGATTCGCGGTGATGCTCGCCGCCCACGCGCCGCGCGACCTGACCGCGACGGTCCTGGCGATGTTCGCCTCGCTGATCCCGATCCTGGTGATCACCGTCTGGTGGAAGGTCTCGGTGCACACCGCCGTGGCGAGCGGCGCGGTGGTCTGCCTGGCCGTCGCGCTCTCCCCGTGGTGGCTGCTGCTGTACCCGCTGGTCGCGCTGATCGGCTGGTCCCGCGTGGTGCTGCGGGACCACACCACCGCGCAGACGGTCGTCGGCACGGTGGTGGGCGCCGTCTCGGCCGGGCTCACCTTCTGGGCCGCGCGCTGAGGCCACGCGATGGAACCGCTGAGTCCGACCGCCGGGCTCAGCGGATCGGCAGCCCCGAGACGGCCCGCGCGATGACCAGGCGCTGGATCTCGCTGGTCCCCTCGAAGATCGAGTAGATCGCGCTGTCCCGGTGCATCCGCTCCACCGGGTACTCCCGGGTGAAGCCGTTGCCGCCGAGGATCTGCATCGCCTGCGCGGTGACCCACTTGGCGGTCTCGCCCGCGTAGAGCTTGGACATCGAGCCCTCGGCGGAGGTGAACGGCTGGTTGGCGGCAGCCATCCAGGAGGCCCGCCAGACCAGTAGCCGGGCCGCGTCGATCCGGGTCTTCATGTCGGCCAGTTGAAAGGCCACGCCCTGGTTGTCGATGATCGGGCGGCCGAACTGCACCCGGGTCTTCGCGTAGTCGAGCGCCACCTCGTACGCGGCCCGGGCGATCCCGACCGCCTGCGCGCCGACGGCCGGCCGGGAGGCCTCGAAGGTGGCCATCGCGGCGTTCCGGCCGCCCTTGCGGACGCCCTCGCGGGCCCGGGCCAGGCGCTCGTCCAGCTTCTCCTTGCCGCCGAGCAGGCAGTGGCCGGGCACCCGGACGGAGTCCAGCACCACCTCGGCGGTGTGCGAGGCCCGGATGCCGTGCTTCTTGAACTTCTGGCCCTGGCTGAGGCCGGGCGTGCCCGGCGGCACCACGAAGGACGCCTGCCCGCGCGCGCCGAGCGCCGGGTCGACGGTGGCCACCACCACGTGGACGGCGGCGATCCCGCCGTTGGTGGCCCAGGTCTTGGTGCCGTTCAGCACCCACTCGCCGGTGGCCTCGTCGTGGACTGCCCGGGTGCGCAGCGCGGAGACGTCGGAGCCGGCGTCCGGCTCGGAGGAGCAGAAGGCGGCCACCTGGACGTCGTCCGGGGTGCCGAACATCTGTGGCGCCCAGGTGCCGATCTGCTCGTCGGTGCCGTTGGCGAGCACCGCGACGGCGGCGAGGGTGGTGCCGACGATGGACAGGCCGATGCCCGCGTCGCCCCAGAACAGCTCCTCCATGGCGATCGGGATGCCGACGCCGGAGGGGTCGAAGTACTGCTGGGCGTAGAAGTCGAGCGAGTAGATGCCGAGCCTGGCGGCCTCCTGGATGATCGGCCAGGGGGTCTCCTCGCGCTCGTCCCACTCGGCGGCGGCGGGCCGGATCACGTCGGCGGCGAAGCCGTGCAGCCAGTCGCGGACGGCGAGCTGGTCCGGACCCGGGTCCAGCGAGAAGGTGCTCATGGGTGGGTGCCTCCGAAGAAGGGTGCGACCGAAGGTTCGACCGAAAGGTGCGACCGACCGGGGTGTTACCACCGGTAACATCGTCGGAGTCTGCTACTGCTTGGTAACCGGTGTCAACGCCGGCGCCGGAACGCCCGGCACGGGAAGCGAAGGAACAGCGCATGGACCCAGAGCCCCGCCGTGAGCAGTTGCTCAACGCCGCCGACCGGGTCGTCCAGCGCGAGGGCCCGGGCGCCAGCATGAACGCGATCGCCGCCGAGGCCGGCATCACCAAGCCGATCCTCTACCGGCACTTCGGCGACCGGCACGGCCTGATCCGGGCGCTGACCGAGCGCCACACCGGCGGGCTGCTGACCGCCGTCCGGGCCGCGCTCGCCGAACCGCTGGAACGCCGCGACCGGGTCGAGCACGTGCTGGACACCTACCTCGCCGGGATCGAGGCCCGCCCCCAGGTCTACCGGCTGCTCACCCACCCCGAGCCGGGCGACCCGAGCAGCGCGGGCAACGCGCTCGCCCCCGCCCTCCAGCAGATCGCCGAGGAGATCACCCGGGCCGTCGCCGACCAGGTCGACCTCGGCGCCGACCGCGAACTGCTCGCCGAGGCCTGGGGCCGGGCCATCACCGGCATGGTGCTGGCGGCCGGCGACTGGTGGCTGGACGCCCGGCCCTGCTCGCGCACCCGGATGGTCCAGGCCCTCGCCGACCTGCTCTGGGGCCGGCTCGCCGCCGCCGCCGACCTGCCGACCGCCGCGCTGCCCGCCGGCCCGGCCCCGGACCCGGCCGACTGACCTCCCGGCCGGGCACGGCGGTCGGCGTCGTCCTCGAAGCCCGCCGAGCGCGAGCCCGGCGGCCCGGGCGGGCCGCCGGGCGTCGCACGCCCCCGCTAGAACAGCTCCCGCTACAGCAGCCCGCGCCGGGCCAGCAGCGGGCCGGTCTCCGGGTCGCGCCCGACCACCGCGCGGAAGGAGTCCAGCGCGTCCCGGCTGTCGCCGCGCGCCAGCAGCTCCCGCCGGAACACCTCGCCGCTCTCCCGCACGCCCCGCCCGTTGCCCTTGAACCACTCCACCGTGTCGGCGTCCAGCACCTCCGACCAGATGTACGCGTAGTAGCCCGCGCTGTACCCGCCCGCGAAGATGTGCCCGAAGTACGTCGTCCGGTAGCGCGGCGGGACCGCCGCCACCGCGAGACCGGCCTTGGCCAGCGCCGCCGCCTCGAACTCCTCGGCGTCCGCGACCTCCTGGCCCTCCGGCAGGGTGTGCCAGGCCCAGTCCAGCAGCGCCGCCGCCAGGTACTCGACGGTCCGGAAGCCCTGGCCGAAGGACTCCGCCGCCTCGATCCGCTCGACCAGCTCGGCCGGCAGCGGCTCGCCCGTCGCGTGGTGCCGGGCGTAGTTGGCCATGACCTCCGGCCACACCATCCACATCTCGTTGACCTGGGAGGGGAACTCCACGAAGTCCCGCGGCACGGCGGTGCCCGCGGAGTACGGGAAGCGGACGTCCGAGAACAGCCCGTGCAGCGCGTGGCCGAACTCGTGGAACAGCGTGCGCACCTCGTCCCAGGAGAGCAGCACCGGCTCGCCGGGCGCCGGCTTGGCGATGTTCAGGTTGTTGTAGACCACCGGCCGCTGCCCCAGCAGGTCGGACTGGGTGACCAGTTCGTCCATCCAGGCGCCGCCGCGCTTGGACGCCCGGGCGTGGAAGTCGCCCAGGAACAGGCCCAGCGGGGCGCCGTCCGCGTCGAACACCTCGAAGACCCGCACGTCGGGGTGGTAGCCGGGCAGGTCGGGGCGCTCGGTGAAGGTCACCCCGTAGGCCAGGCCGGCGGCGAAGAACACGCCGTCCCGCAGCACCCGCTCCAGCTCGAAGTACGGGCGCAGCGCCGCCGCGTCCACCTGGTACGAGGTCTGCCGGACCTGCTCCGAGTAGTACGCCCAGTCGTGCGCGGCGATCTCCTCGACGCCGTCGGCGGCGGCGACCTTGGCCAGTTCGGCGGCCTCGCGGCGGGCGTTGGCCACGGCCGGCGGCACCAGCCGGGCGAGCAGCGCGTCGACCGCCTCGACGGTGCCGGCCGTCTCGTCGGCCACCACGTAGGCGGCGTGGGTGTCGTACCCGAGCAGCCGGGCCCGCTCGGCGCGCAGCGCGGACATCCGGATCGCCAGCGGGCCGTTGGTGCCGGCGGCGCGCCCGAGCGAGGCGGCGAGCAGGCGCTCGCGCACCGAGCGGTCGGTGAGCTCGGCGAGTTCGGTCTGGTTGGAGAAGTTCTTCAGGCTGAGCACGTACGCGCCGTCGTGCCCGAGCGCCCGGCCGTTCTCGGCGGCGGCCGCGATCGCGTCCGGGGAGAGGCCGGCCAGCTGCTCGGCGGAGTCCAGCACCAGCGCGCGGGCCTTCGAGTCGGCCGATACATTCTGGCGGAACTCCGAGGCGGCGGCGGCCAGTTCGGCATTGATCCCGCGCAGCCGGGCCTGCTCCTCGGCGCCCAGCCGGGCGCCGGCCCGGACGAACGCGGTGTACCGGCGCTCCAGCAGCCGCAGCGACTCCGGGTCGAGGTCCAGCTCGGCGCGGCGGGCGTGCAGCTCCTCGATCCGGGCGAACAGCGCGGCGTCCAGGTGGATCGCGTCCCGGTGCGCGGCCAGCCGCGGGCTGATCTCGGCGTCGATCCGGTCGACCTCGGGGGTGGTGTCGGCGGAGGAGTGGTTGTCGAAGACCCCGCGGACCCGGCGCAGCAGCGTCCCCGAGCGCTCCAGCGCGACCAGGGTGTTCTCGACGGTCGGCGGCTGCGGATCGGCCGTGATCGCGGCGATCTCGGCCAGCTGCTCGGCCATCCCGCGCTCGAAGGCGGGCAGGTAGTGCTCCGGCCGGATCTCGGCGAACGGCGGCAGTTCGTAGGCCAGGGTGCTGGCCGTGAAGAACGGGTTCTCGGTCATTTGGCCGACCTTACGCCGAGTCACCGGCGGTGCCTACGCCCCTCCCGGCCACCGGGGCGCGGACGCCGTCGGCCGCGCCCCGGGGCGCTCCCGGGCCCGGCCACCGAACGCCCCGGCCCGGCCGCCGGTGTCCGCGCCACGGTTGTCGTACCCTCCCGCTACCGTCGACACCGACCGGCCGTACACCCCCGGACGGCCCCCGTCCGCACGAGAGGAGGAGCCCCCCATGGCACCCCGGATCGCCCTCGTCCCCGATCCGCACGGCCCCGGCGGCCGGCTCCAGCCGCTCGACGACGCGGGCGCCCCGCTCGGCCCGGCCGTCCCCGCGCCCGACCTCGCCGCCGCCGTCGCCGCGCGGGAGGCCGCCGAGCACCCGCGCTGGGTGTGGGCCGCCGCCGACTCCGGGTACGCGCCGCTGCTCCCCCGGCTGCCCGACCGGCTCGCCCGCTGCCACGACCTGCGGCTGGTCGAGGCGCTGCTGCTCGCCCACGAGGGCCGGTTCGGCGCCCCGCGGTCGCTCGGCGCCGCCTGGGCCCGGCTGCGCGGCCTGCCCGTGCCGGACGACCTGCCCGAGCCCGGCTCCGCCGAGGCCGACGACGGCCAGGACACCCTGTTCGCCCCCGACCGGCTCCAGCTGCCGCCCGGCACCGACCCGCTGGCCGCCGTGGTCGCCGTCCACGCCGAGCAGCAGCGCCGGCTGGCCGCGATCGCCGACCCGACCGCCCGCGCCCGGTTCCGGCTGCTGGTGGCCGCCGAGTCGGCGGGCGCGCTGGCCGCCGCCGAGATGGCCCACGACGGCCTGCCCTGGCGGACCGACGTGCACGACCGGCTGCTCACCGAGTTGCTCGGCCCCCGCCCGACCGTCGCCGGCACGCAGCCGCGCCTGCTCGCCGAGCTGGCCGCCGAGCTGCGGCAGGCGCTCGGCGGGCGCGCGTTCAACCCCGACTCGCACACCCAGGTGCTGCGCGCCTTCGCCGAGGTCGGCATCCAGCTCGGCTCCACCCGCTCCTGGGAGCTGAAGACGGTGGACCACCCGGCCGCCCGGCTGCTGATCCGCTACAAGGAGCTGTCCCGGATCCACGTCGCGCACGGCTGGGCCTGGCAGGACGCCTGGGCGCGCGGCGGCCGGTTCCGCCCCGAGTACGTGGTCGGCGGCGTGGTCTCCGGCCGCTGGGCCAGCCGCGGCGGCGGCGCGCTGCAGATCCCGCGCATCCTGCGCCGCGCCGTGGTCGCCGACCCGGGCTGGCTGCTGGTGGTCGCCGACGCCGCCCAACTGGAGCCGCGGGTCCTCGCCGCGCTCTCCCAGGACGCCGGGCTGGCCCGCACCGCGGCCGGCGGCGACCTGTACCAGGCCCTCGCCGCCACCGCCTTCCAGGGCGACCGCGACAAGGCCAAGCTCGGCCTGCTCGGCGCCATGTACGGCCAGACCAGCGGCGACATCGGCCCGCTGCTCGCCACCCTGCGCAGCCGCTACCCGGCCGCGATGGGCTACGTCGAGGCCGCCGCCCGCACCGGCGAGGACGGCGGCGTGGTCGCCTCCCGGCTGGGCCGCCCGTGCCCGCCGGCCTCCGCCGACTTCCTCGACCTGACCGAGGCGGGCGAGGGCGGCGGGGAGGCCGGCGGACGCTGGGCCCGCTCCCGGGGCCGGTTCACCCGCAACTTCGTCATCCAGGCCAGTGCCGCCGACTGGGCGCTGGCCCTGCTGGCCGCGCTGCGCCGCCGGCTCGCCGAACTCCCGGTGACCGACCCGGCGGACCGCCCGCACCTGGTGTTCTTCCAGCACGACGAGGTGGTGGTGCACACCCCGGCCAACTTCGCGGACGAGGTGGCGGCGGCGGTGGACGCGGCGGCGGACGAGGCCCGCCGACTGGTCTTCGGCGACAGCCCGGTCCGCTTCCCGCTCAGCACCGCCGTGGTGGAGTGCTACGCCGACGCCAAGTAGCCGACGCCAAGTAGCGGCGCACCGCGCTCAGCACGCCCGCTGGACTCACAGCTTGCGGTAGCCGCGCGCCTCCTCCGCCGCCGCGACCACCTCGGCCAGCGCGGCCCCGGTCGCGGCGGTCACCGCGGCGGCGACGGCGCCCTCCACGAACGGCGCGTCGACCAGCACGACGCCGGGGCGCGGCTCGTCCTCCAGCACGGTCACCGCGGTCAGCACCGAACTCCCGAGGTCCGGCAGCACCGCGACCCCGGCCCCCGAGTCCGCCGCCACCACGGCGCGGGCGATCAGCTCGTAGCTGGTGCCGAGCCCACCGTCCTCGGTACCGGCCGCCGCCACGACCCGCACCTCCTCCGAGGCGAGTTCCCCCAGCAGTTCCTTCAACCCGGCGGCCAGCGCCGCGCTGTGCGAGACCAGGACGATGCCCACGTGTCCACTCATGCCCCGACCCTAGGGCGTGTCTGCGACTGGTCCACCCGGGTGACCCGTCGTCCGGCGTGTCGGATCCGGGTCGCGGGCGGCCCGGCTGGCGTAGCGTCGGTTCAGCACCGTCTGCCGAGGGAGCGCGTACGCCGTGAAGAAGCTCATCAACACCGCGGAGACCGTCCTGGACGACGCGCTGGCCGGAGTGGCCGCCGCGCATCCGGAGCTGGCGGTGGACATCGCCAACCGGGTGATCACCCGGGCCGTCCGGCCGGCGGCGCCCAAGGTGGCCCTGGTGTCCGGCGGCGGCTCGGGACACGAGCCGCTGCACGGCGGGTTCGTCGGCCCCGGCATGCTGGACGCGGCCTGCCCCGGCGAGGTCTTCACCTCGCCCGTCCCGGACCAGATGCTGGCCGCCGCCAAGGCCGTGGACTCCGGCGCGGGCGTGGTCTTCGTGGTCAAGAACTACACCGGCGACGTCATGAACTTCGAGCTCGCCGCGGAGCTGGCCGCCGAGGAGGGCATCGAGGTCCGCACCGTGCTGGTCAACGACGACGTCGCGGTGGAGGACTCGACCTGGACGGCCGGCCGGCGCGGCACCGGCGCGACGGTGCTGGTGGAGAAGATCGCCGGCGCGCTGGCCGAGCGCGGGGCGCCGCTGGACGAGGTGGCCGCCCTCGGCGAGCGGGTGAACGCGGCCTCCCGCTCGTTCGCGATCGCGCTGACCGCGGCGACCGTCCCGGCGGCGGGCCGGCCCGGCTTCGACCTGGCCGGGGACGAGATCGAGGTCGGCGTCGGCATCCACGGCGAGCCGGGCCGCCGCCGGGAGAAGCTCCGCCCGGCCCGCGAACTGGTCGCCGAGGTGGTGGAGACGGTCCTCACCGATCACCACCTGACCGCCGGCGACACGGTGATCGCGCTGGTCAACGGCCTGGGCGGGACGCCGCTGATGGAGCTGTACATCGTCTTCGGCGAGGTCGCCGCCCGGCTGGCCGAGCACGGCGTCACGGTGGCCCGCAGCCTGGTCGGCAACTACGTGACCAGCCTGGACATGGCGGGCTTCTCGCTCACCCTGACCAAGGCCGACGGCCAGTTGCTGGAGCTGTGGGACGCCCCGGCGGACACCCCGGCCCTCAAGCGCGCCTGAGCCGACGCCGGCCCCTCGCACGGCCCCGCCCACCCCGGAGAAGGAACCGAAGGAGCCATCCGCATGGACGTCGACACCCGTCTCGCCGAGGCCTGGGTCCGCGCGATCGCCGCCGCGGTCGAGCAGGAGCACGAGCGGCTCACCGAGCTGGACTCGGCGATCGGCGACGGCGACCACGGCAGCAATCTCCGGCGCGGTTTCGCCGCCGTGCTGACCGCCCTGGACGGCCCGGACGGCCCGGACGCCCCCGCGCCGGCCGGCCCGGGCACGGTGCTGACCAAGACCGGCTCCACCCTGATCTCCAAGGTCGGCGGCGCCTCCGGCCCGCTCTACGGCAAGGCGTTCCGGGCGATCGGCGCCGCGCTGCCGCAGCCCGGGCAGCCGCCGGCCGACGCGGCCGGGTTCGGCGAGGCGCTGGCGGCCGGGCTCCGGGCGGTGCGGGACCTCGGCAAGGCGGAGCCGGGCGACAAGACCATCGTGGACGCCTGGACGCCCGCCCTGGACGCCTACCGGGAGGCGGTGGCCGGCGGGGCCGGACTGCCGGCGGCGGCCGAGGCGGCGGCCGCCGGCGCCGAGCGGGGCGCCCGGGACACCGTGCCGCTGCAGGCCCGCAAGGGCCGCGCCTCCTACCTCGGCCCGCGCAGCATCGGCCACCAGGACCCGGGCGCCACCTCCACCGCCCTGCTCTTCCGCGCCCTGGCCGAGGCCGCGGCGGGCCTGGGCGGCTAGCCGGGGAGTATGTGCGGACCCTGAGCCCCATCGGTGCGGGTGATGAACAGCAGCAGCGCGTCGTCCCGCAGTTCGCCGCCGGTGTGCGCCAGCAGGTCCGCGTAGACCCGGCCGACCGCCGCCTCCAGCTCGGCGGCGGAGCGGGCCGCGCCGCACACCAGCGGCCCTACCCGTTCGGCCAATGGGTAGAACGCGCCGTTGCCGCGGTGCCGGGCCTCGATCACGCCGTCGGTGCAGAGCACCAGGACGTCCTCGGTCCCGAACGCCTGCTCCCAGGTGCTCGGCTCGCCGACGGCGAGGCGGCCGAGGCCGAGCGGCACCCACGGGTCCGGGGCGTCCAGTACGTGCGCCCGGCCCTCCTGGTCGACCCGGATCGGCGAGACGTGCCCGCACTGGAGCAGCTCGACCACACCGGGCCGGCGGAACTCGGCGAACAGGGCGGTGGTGAACTCGCCGTCCGGCACGTGCCGCTCGACGCTGGCCTCGATCCGGGCCGCCACCCCGCACAGCCCGGCCTCGTCGTACGCGGCCTCGCGGAAGGCGCCGAGCACCACGGCGGCGGTCTGCACCGCGCCGAGGCCCTTGCCGCGCACGTCGCCGACCGCGACCCGGGTGCCGTGCGGGGTCTCCAGGACGGAGTAGAGGTCCCCGCCGATCTGCGAGGCGTCGGCGGCGGAGACGTACCGGACGGCGAGGTGCAGCGGTCCGACGACCGGGCCGGGCAGCCGCAGCAGGGCCCGCTGGGCGGCCTCCGCGACGGAGCTGACCGCAGCGAAGGCGGCGGCCCGGCGCATCCTGATCTTGGCGACCCAGGCGGAGAAGACGGTGAGCAGCAGGTAGCTGATCATCGCGCCCCACAGGAAACGGGCGTCGTTGATGGTGTCGACCCGGTCGTAGTGGCTGAGGCCGAAGACGGCGAGCAGGCCGACGCCGCAGACGCCGAGCAGTTCGCGCGGCCGCAGGGTGAGTGCGGCGATGCTGGGGACGACGGTCATCAGGGGCGCGAGGTAGCGGTCCCGGCCGGAGAGCAGGTCCGCCAGCCCGACCAGCACGATCGCGAGCAGGGCGGGTGCGGCGCGGCGCCGGAACGGGATGTCGAGCAGGTCGACGGCGAGCAGCGCGCCGCGTCGCCGGGCCGACGGCTGCCCGGCGCCGGTCGGGTCGGACGGCGACCGGGCTCGACGGATCGGGAACACATATCGAACATAACGGACGATCAACCCGCTCACCCCCGCACCCTCACACACGGGCTCCGGGGCCTCCAGGACCTCCGGGCCGCACCAAAAGGTACCTAACCACCCGATTTGTCATACAGTGCGACGAAAGCGGATCACACAAGGGAGGCCCTCGCCGGTGTCCGGATACCGCAACACCCCGCGCATCTCCGCGCCGACCGCCCGACCGGCGGTCCGCACCGCCCAGTGGCCTCGGATCCTCCTCGGCGGCCTGTCGCTCTGGATCGCGACCGTCGCCGTGACCTTCCTGACCGGCAACAGCAACCTGGTGCCGACGATCGTCCTGCTCGGCAGCTTCCTCGTCCCGGTCACCGTGGCCACCTGGGCGTACCAGCGCCACGCCGCCGACCTCGGCGCGGACCGGATCCTCGGCTGCTTCGGCGTCGGCGGCATCATCGGCGTGCTCGGCGCCTCCGTCCTGGAGACCTACCTGCTCTCCCCCTCGGTCTGGATGTACCTGGGCGTCGGCCTGATCGAGGAGGCGGCCAAACTGGCCGCCCTGGTGCTGGTCACCCGCCGGCTGCGGGTGAGCGGCCTGCGGTACGGACTGGTGCTGGGCGCCACCGTCGGCGCCGGCTTCGCCGCCTTCGAGAGCGCCGGATACGCCTTCAACGCCGTGCTCACCGCCGACGGCCTCTCGCTGCGCAACCTGGTGGAGAGCGAGATCCTGCGCGGCGTCCTGGCGCCGGTCGGGCACATCCTGTGGACGGCGCTGCTCGGCGGCGTGCTGTTCCGCGAGCGGCGCGGCGGCCGCTTCCGGTTCACCGCGCCGGTCCTGCTCACCTACCTGGGCGTCTCGCTGCTGCACGCGCTCTGGGACTCGACGGGCGGCATCGCGGTCTGGCTGGTGGCCAGGACCACCGCCGCGGACTGGCAGCGCGCCCTGTTCGAGCTCGGCCGGCTGCCGAGCCCGACCACCGAGCAGGTGCACCTCTACACGCTGTACGACACGGCCGGCCTGGTCCTGGTCGCGCTCGGCGGGCTGACCTGGCTGCGCCTGCTGGTCCGCGGCGGGCGGCGCTCGCCGATCCCGACCCAGCTCCCGTCCGCCCCGGCCTGAGGTCCGCCGCCCCGGCCGCCCGCGCCGTCCTACCTCCGGCCGCTGTCACCCGAATCCGCCGCCGTCACGGCGCGGATTCGAGCGCAGCGTGTCCAGCCGCCTACGCTCTGCTCTCGGAGCGCCGTCCGGCCCGTCCGAGCGACAACCGGAATGCGATCCACACCACATCATCCGTATCCCTACGGAATACCCCTTAGGGGTATGGTGTTCCCATGAGCAGGGCCCGGGCGTACGCTCGCGGCCGTACCGAACTTTCGGAGGCCCCGATGTCCAGCACCATCACCTACACCGTGACCGGCATGAGCTGCGGACACTGCGAGAACTCGGTGAGCCAGGAGCTCGCCACCCTCGCCGGGGTGACGGAGGTCTCCGCCGACGCCAAGGCCGGCACCGTCACCGTCTCCACGAGCGCCCAGCTGGACGACGAGCTGGTGCGCGCGGCCGTCGACGAGGCCGGTTACGAGCTGGTCGGCCGCGCCGCCTGAGAGCCCCCGTCGCGCGGCGGGGCCCGGCGACCCCGCTCCCCCGCCGCGCCCTTTTCTAGGCCCGTACTTCGCGGGTGACCGTTTCAGGTCTGTGGCCAGCGGGTTTGT
>NZ_JBHSOF010000062.1:0-40985 GCF_042656005.1 Kitasatospora misakiensis
TGTCTTCTGCGGCTTGACGCCCCGTTCGACGTTTCAAACTCTAGCCGATCCCCGCTCCGAAAAGCGAATCCAGCCGCAATCCATATAAACGGACACGCCAAAACAGATCCGGGCCGCAAAGCCAAAAAAGGCAGGAAGCGACCCAGCCCGAACTGGGAAGTGGTGTTTCCAAGGATTGGCCGCCCCGGGACAGCCACGCAAACGCGTGTCCGGCGCTCCCTGCCGAGCGACTAGGGAACACTACGCCGATCGACCGGCCGATGCAAATGCCTCGGGCCGCCGGTCGCCTCACAAGGGCTCTTGAGCGACTGCTCAACCATCTGCCACCATGTCGCCATCGCACTTGAGCAATCGCTCAAACACTCACCTTGGGGGACATTCATGGTCCTTCGACCGCCTGCACCCCCAGCTGCAGCGTCGTTTCGGCTTCTCCAGTGAGGACGGCATCGCCTGCATCGGCACCGGGCGGATGGATCGCATCCGCAGGGGGGCCGACTGGCTGGCGCCGTTCCTGAGGATCGGCAGCCGGCAGAACATCCTCTTCCCGGAGCAGGGACGGAACGTGCCCTTCACCATCGCCAACTACGCCTACCGGGACGGCTTCGGCCGCGAGACCGTCACCTTCGTGCGGACCTTCCAGTTCACCCGGCCCCGCCGCTTCGACGCGACCATGATCGGTTCGCACGACCGGCCGGGTACGGTCGTCGACTTCCTGGGCACGCATCAGCACCTCGCGGTCGACCTCCACCCGCGGGTCACCGCCCGGGGCGGCCTGGTGATCTCGTCGGGCGAGCAGCGGCTCACCGGGCTCCCGGGCTCGCCGCGCTGGCCGTCGGTGCTGCCCGGCCGGGCGGACCTGCACGAGTGGTTCGACGACGAGGCCGGGCGATTCCGCATCCAGGTCCGGGTGACCAACCCGCTGGTCGGCCTGGTGATGGGGTACCAGGGCTGGTTCACCGCCGAGTACCCGGCGGTCGCTGCCGAGGGGATCCCGAACCACGTCCGCCCGGTCCGGGAGTCCGCCCGCGCATGAGCCGGCGGGACATCCTGGGCAAGCGGAGCACCGTGAGCAACGGGCAGCCCCGCACGGGCCGGGCCCCGTGAACGAGAGGACGGCCGGGCGCCGACGCAGGGCCGCTACGCTGCCCCGCATGAGCGACACACGCGAGCGGCTGATGGAGGCTGCCATCAGCGTGCTCAAACGGCAGGGAATCGCCGGCGTCTCCGCGCGCGGCATCGCCGGCGAGGCCGGGGCCAACCAGGCGCTGGTGTTCTACCACTTCAAGACGGTCGAGGGGCTGCTGGCGGCGGCGGCGCTGCGCGAGACCGCGCAGCGGCTGGAGCAGTACCGGCCGCATTTCGCGGCGGCGGGCTCGCTGCGCGAACTGCTGAGCCTCGGGCAGGGGCTGCACGCGCAGGAGCGCGCCAACGGGAACGTCGCCCTGCTCGGGCAGTTCCTGGCCGGTTCGACCGGGCAGCCGCAGCTCGCCGAGGCGTCGGCCGGCGCCCTGCGGATGTGGACGGAGGAGATCGAGCGGGTTCTGGACCGGCTCTTCGCCGATCACCCGCTCGCCGAGTTCCTCGACCTCCCCGGGCTGGCCCGCACGGTGACCGGGGCGTTCGTCGGTCTGGAGCTCTACGAGGGCGTGGACCCGCAGGCGGCGGCAGCGGCCTTCACGGCCCTCGACCGGCTGGGTGTGCTGGTCGAGGTGGTGGACGGACTCGGGCCGGTGGTGTCCCGGGCGGTCCGGGCCAAGGTACGGCGCGAGGTCGGCCGCAACGGCGCGCCCGTCTGAGCCCGCGCCGCCCGGCCGGCGCACCACGGCCGGCGCACCACGGCCGACACGCCGCCGCCGACGGACCGCGGAAGCCCGGAGGCACCGCAAGGAAGCACGACGGCCGGACCTCCAAGGGGAAGAGGCCCGGCCGTCGGCTCCGGGGGTGGGGCCCCGGAGCGCAGGCTCAGTCGTTGGTCGGGAAGCCCAGGTTGATGCCGCCGTGCGACGGGTCCAGCCAGCGCTGGGTGACCGCCTTGCCGCGGGTGAAGAACTGCACACCGTCCTGGCCGTAGGCGTGGGTGTCGCCGAACAGCGAGGCCTTCCAGCCGCCGAAGGAGTAGTAGGCGACCGGGACCGGGATCGGCACGTTGATGCCGACCATGCCGACCTCGACCTCGTACTGGAAGCGCCGGGCCGCGCCGCCGTCGTTGGTGAAGATGGCGGTGCCGTTGCCGTACGGGTTCGCGTTGATGAGGGCGAGGCCCTCCTCGTAGGAGGCGACCCGCACCACGGAGAGGACCGGGCCGAAGATCTCGTCGTTGTAGACGGACATGCCGGGCTTCACGTGGTCGAACAGCGTGGGGCCGAGCCAGAAGCCGTCCGCGGTCGGCGTGCCGTTGCGGTCCTCGGCGGTGATCTGGTGCTTGCGGCCGTCGACGGCCAGCTCGGCGCCGTCGGCGAGACCGGACTCCACGTAGGAGGTGACCTTGTCCCGGTGCTGGCCGGTGACCAGCGGGCCCATCTCGGACTCGCCGTTGCAGCCGGGGCCGACGGTCAGGGTGGCGACCCGCTCCCTGATCTTCTCGACCAGTTCGTCGCCGATCGGGTCGACCGCGACCAGGACGGAGACGGCCATGCAGCGCTCGCCGGCCGCGCCGAAGCCGGCGTTGACGGCGGCGTCGGCGCTCAGGTCGAGGTCGGCGTCCGGCAGGACGAGCATGTGGTTCTTGGCGCCGCCGAGGGCCTGGACGCGCTTGCCGTAGCGGGTACCGGTCTCGTAGACGTAGCGGGCGATCGGCGTGGAGCCGACGAAGCTGACCGACTTGATGTCGGGGTGCTCCAGCAGGCGGTCCACCGCGACCTTGTCGCCGTGCACGACGTTGAAGACGCCGTCCGGCAGGCCGGCCTCCTTCCACAGCCCGGCCAGGAAGTTGGCGGCGGACGGGTCCTTCTCGGACGGCTTGACCACCACGGTGTTGCCGGCCGCGATGGCGATCGGGAAGAACCACATCGGCACCATGGCCGGGAAGTTGAACGGCGAGATGATCGCGACCGGGCCGAGCGGCTGGCGGATCGAGTAGACGTCGATCCCGGTCGAGGCCTGCTCGGTGAAGCCGCCCTTGAGCAGCTGCGGAATGCCGCAGGCGTACTCGACGACCTCCAGGCCGCGGGCGATCTCGCCGAGCGCGTCGGAGTGCACCTTGCCGTGCTCGGCGACGACGATCGACGCCAGCTCGTCCTTGCGGGCGTTGAGCAGCTCGCGGAAGGCGAAGAGCACCGTGGTGCGCTTGGCGATCGAGGCGGTGCGCCACTCGGCGAAGGCCGAGGCTGCGGCGGCCACCGCCTGGTCGACCTCCGCGACCTCGGCGAAGTCGACCTGGCCCGTGACCTGGCCGGTGGCCGGGTCGAAGATGTCACCGCGACGGGGCGCGGCACCGGCGGTGACGACCGGGCGGCCGCCGATCCAGTGGGTGATGTGCTTGCTCAAGGTCCGTCTGCCTCCGAAGTCCGGGCGGCCTGACGCCACCGGTCCCTTGTGTGACGCCGCCCGCACGGGACGGGGGCGGCGAGGTCACGGGGCTACCGCGCGCTCACTCGTCCAGTCTGCTGGGCGGTCGGGTCGGCCTCAACGAACAGGCTGACGGGGATTGAGGATTCAGCCTTACAGGTCGTACGGAAGGGGGGCTCTTCCGGGGCCTCCGCCCTCGTCGTCCTCCCCTGCTTCCATGTCCTCCAGGTACTCCAGGTCCTCCAGGTACGGATCGTGCAGGCCGTCCGGGGCTTCCTGGGTCTCCAGGAGGTCCAGCCGGAGGTCCTGGGCCCAGGCCAGCGCCCACCGCTTCAGGCCGTCGACCTCGTCGACGGGCAGGCCGCGCGCCCGGAACCGGCCGTCGGCGGCCTCGGCCAGGGTCTCCAGCCGGTCGGCGAGCGCGGCGGGCTGGAACTCGGCGTCCAGCCCGGTGGCCAGCGCGAGCAGTTCGCCCTCCCGGTAGCAGGCGGTGAGCGCGTGGACGTCGATCAGGTCGCGGGGCATGGCCCGGTCGACGAGCAGCGCGGTGGTCAGCGCGGCGGCGTCCTCCAGGGCGACGGCCGCCACCACCACCGGGTCCTCGGGCGTCCCGGCGAGGTCGAGCGGGACCGGGCGGTGGCCCAGCGGTTCCTTGCGCAGTTCGACGGTGTGCGACCGCCCGCCCAGGGCGAGCCGGACGGAGAACTGCTCCAGCCGGGGCGTCCCGGGACGCTCGGCGACGACACCGCCCGCCGACCGGTAGGCCCCCGCCAGGTCCGCGGCGGCCCGGGGCAGGTCGGCGGTCCCGGTGGCCACCAGGGTGAGACCGTCCTGGTCGCAGGCCGGGACGCCGTGGGCACGCAGGGCGTGCCCACCGGCGAGGGCGAGGCCGTGCCGGTCGCACACGGGCCGGGCCAGCTCGGCGAGACGCAGCTGGGCCGGGCCCGGGTGGAGGGACGGGTCGACGGCGTCCGGGACGGTGGTCACGCCTCCAGTCTGGCGCGCCGCCGTGTCCGGCGCTCCCGGCGGCCCGGCCGCGACGGGGCGCTCACCAGTCGCCGAGTCCGGCGGCCGCCTCGTGCAGGGCGAGTTCCAGGACGACGGGGTCGTTGAGCCGTCCGGAGCCGTCGGGTGGGACGAGCCAGCGCACGCCCCGGCTGCGCCGGCCGGGGTGGGGGACGACGATCCAGGTGCCCTCCCCGGCGCAGCGCACGCCGGTGCCGAGCCAGCGGGCGGCGGTGCCGACGGGCACCAGGAAGCCGATGTGCTCGTCGCCGAAGTCGGCGAGGACCGGTCCGCAGGAACCGGTGCCGAGTAGTTCGACGACCGGGCGGCCGAGCCGGCCGGGTACCGAGAGGACGTCCCAGCGCCGTCCGGCCGGGAGCAGGACCAGGCCGAGGCCGGTGCGTTCCCACTGGGCCCGGAAGGCCTGCGGGTCCGGTGCGGCCTGGGCGAGCCAGTCGAGTCCGGTGGTCGCCATGTGCGGTCCCCGTTCTGCGCGTCGGCGCGTTCGATGGCGCGGCGGGGCATGCGAAGACCCGCCGTCACCATCGAGAGGCGAACGGCGGGTCTCTCTTACACGGGTCGCGCTCCTTTCCGCACATGGACGGAGCTGTCGGCCGCCCTCCCGACGTACCGGGGGGGGAGGGCGGCCGGGGCGGTCAGGCGGCGGCCTTCCGGCGGTTCCCGAGCCACTGGCCGGCCACGGTGAGCACGACGGCGGCGATGAACATCGCGGTGCCGATGACGTTCACCTGGACCGGGATGCCGCGCTGCGAGGCGCCCCAGACGAACATCGGGAAGGTGACCGTGGTCGGGCCCGAGTTGAACTGGGTGATGATGAAGTCGTCGAAGGAGAGCGCGAAGCTGAGCAGCGCGCCGGCCGCGATGCCGGGGGCGGCGAGCGGCAGGGTGACCCGCAGGAAGGTCTGGGTCGGGGTGGCGTAGAGGTCCTGGGCGGCCTGTTCGAGCCTCGGGTCCATGCTCATCACGCGCGCCTTGACCGCCGTCACCACGAAGCTCAGGCAGAACATGATGTGCGCGATGAGGATGGTGGTGAAGCCGAACGGGATGCGCATGTTGAGGAAGAGCGTGCCGAGCGAGGCGGCCATGACCACCTCGGGCATGGCCATCGGCAGGAAGATCATCGCGGTGGTGGCGGAGCGGCCGCGGAAGCGGTAGCGGGCCAGCGCGAAGGCGACCATGGTGCCGAGCACGGTGGCGCCGAGGGTGGCGAGGACCGCGACCTGGAGGCTCAGCGAGAGCGACTGGCACATGTCGGCGACGCCGCAGGGGTCGGTCCAGGCGTCGGTGGAGAACTCGTTCCACTCGTAGTTGAACTTGCCGACCGGCTTGTTGAACGAGAAGGCGAGGACCACCAGGTTGGGCAGCACCAGGTAGGCCAGGGCCAGCAGGCCGGCCAGCACCACCAGGTGGCCGCGGATCCACATCAGGACCCGGGACATCAGGGCTCGGGACGTCAGGGTTCGGGACATCAGACCAGTTCCTCCGTCCCGGCCTTGCGCATGTAGACCGTCACCATGCCCAGGATCAGGGCCATCAGGATGAAGCTGAGCGCGGCGGCCGTGGGGTAGTCGAGCACGTTCAGGAACTGCTTCTGGATGCCGTTGCCGACCATCTGCTCGCTCGGCGAGCCCAGCAGCTGGGCGTTGATGTAGTCGCCGGAGGCGGGGATGAAGGTCAGCAGCGTGCCCGCGACCACGCCGGGGAGGGAGATCGGGAAGGTGACCTTGCGGAAGGTGGTGAACGGGCGGGCGTAGAGGTCCCCGGCGGCCTCGTGCAGGCGCGGGTCGATCCGTTCCAGCGAGGTGTACAGCGGCAGGATCATGAACGGCAGGAAGTTGTAGGTGAGGCCGCAGACCACGGCGAGCGGGGTGGCCAGCACGCGGTCGCCGGAGGTGAGGCCGAGGGCGCTGGTGACGTCCAGGACGTGCAGCGTGTTGAGTGCGCCGACCACCGGGCCGCCGTCCGAGAGGATGGTCTTCCAGGCCAGGGTGCGGATCAGGAAGCTGGTGAAGAACGGCGCGATGACCAGGATCAGCAGCACGCTGCGCCAGCGCCGGCTCGTCCGGAAGGCGATGGTGTAGGCGAGCGGGTAGCCGACGGCGAGGCAGAGCACGGTGGCGGTGGCGGCGTAGCCGAACGAGCGGACGAAGTGCCACTTGTACTCGACCAGGGCGTCCCAGTAGGTGGCGAGGTGCCAGGTGACGCGGAAGCCGTCCTCCAGCGAGCCGGTCTGCAGCGAGGTGGAGGCCTGGTAGACCATCGGCACCGCGAAGAAGACGACCAGCCAGGCGACGCCGGGCAGCAGCAGCCAGTACGGGGTGAACCGGCGGCGGCTCCGCGCGGCCGGCGGCGCGGGGGTGCCGCCGTCGGGGGGGACGGCCTGCGGCGGCGCCGCGGGGGTGGTGGTGGTCATGCCGCCGCCTCCCCGGTGCCCGCGTCGATCGCCTGGGCGGCGTCCAGGGCGAAGGAGTGGGCCGGGTTCCAGTGCAGGACGACGGGGGCGCCGGGGACGATCCTGGCGTCGCGTTCCATGTTCTGTTCGAAGACGGTGACCTCCTGGCCGCCTTCGGTGCGCACCAGGTACTGGGTGGAGACACCGATGAAGCTGGAGTCGACGACGGTGCCGGCCAGCCGGTTGCGGCCTTCGGCGACCTCGGTGGAGCCGTGCTGGATGGTGATCTTCTCCGGCCGGACGCCGAGGTGGACCCGCTTGGCGTCGGTGGCGCAGCGCGCCCGCGGCACGGTGAGCCGGGCTCCGGCGGCGGTGAGCAGCAGGTCCTCGCCGGCGCCGCCGGTGACGTCGGCGGGCAGCAGGTTGGACTGGCCGAGGAAGTTGGCCACGAAGGTGGTGGCGGGGTGCTCGTAGAGCTCGGCGGGGGCGCCGAGCTGTTCGACCCGGCCGCCGTTCATCACCGCGATGGTGTCGGCCATGGTCATGGCCTCCTCCTGGTCGTGGGTGACGTGCACGAAGGTGATGCCGACCTCGGTCTGGATCCGCTTGAGCTCCAGCTGCATCTGGCGGCGGAGTTTGAGGTCGAGGGCGCCGAGCGGTTCGTCGAGGAGCAGCACCTGCGGGTGGTTGATGAGCGCGCGGGCGACCGCGACGCGCTGCTGCTGGCCGCCGGAGAGCTGGTGCGGCTTGCGTCGGGCGTACGGGCCGAGTTCGACGAGTTCGAGCATCTCGTCGACCTGCTTCCTGACGTCCTTCCTGCCGCGCCGGCGCAGGCCGAAGGCGACGTTCTCGAAGATGTCGAGGTGCGGGAAGAGCGCGTAGCTCTGGAAGACGGTGTTCACCGGCCGCTTGTACGGGGGGAGGGCGGTGACGTCCTGGCCGCCGATCAGGACGGTGCCACTGGTGGGCTCCTCCAGGCCGGCGATCATCCGCAGGGTGGTGGTCTTGCCGCAGCCGGAGGCGCCGAGCAGGGCGAAGAAGGAGCCCTGGGGGACGGTCAGGTCCAGCGGGTGGACGGCGGTGAAGGAGCCGTAGGTCTTGCCGATGCCGGTGAGGCGGACGTCGCCGGCGGCCGCGGAACTCTGCTGCTCTGTCATGGGTGGTGTCTCTCCGGGTCTCTCTGCCGTCAAGGGGGGTCAGGCGCCGATGAGCTTGGAGAACTTCTCCTCGAAGTCGCTCTCCTCGGTCTCGGTGAGGCTCCGGAAGACGTGCGCCTTGGCCGCCATCTCGGGGGTGGGGACGACCAGCGGGTTGGCCGCGCTGTCCGGGGCGATGGCGGCCAGCTCCTCCTTCACGCCGGTGACGGCGGAGACGTAGCCGATGCCCGCGGTCAGCTGCGCCGCGATCTTCGGCTGGTAGTAGAAGTCGATCAGCTTCTCGGCGTTCGTCTTGTGCTGGGCCTTGGCCGGCACCAGCAGGTTGTCGGTGCTGGTCACGAAGCCCTTCTCGGGGATGACGAACTCGATGTCCGGGTTGTCGGCGCGCAGTTGGATCAGGTCGCCGCCCCAGGCGACGCAGGCGGCGATGTCTCCGGAGGAGAGCTCCTGGCCGTAGTCGTTGCCGGTGAAGCGGCGGATCTGCTTGTTGTCGACGGCCTTCTGCAGGCGGGCGACGGCGGCGGCGAAGTCGTCGGCGGTGACCTTCGCCGGGTCCTTGCCCATGTCCAGCAGGGTGAGGCCGATGCTGTCGCGCATCTCGGAGAGGAAGGTCACCCGGCCCTTGAGGTCCGGGTCCTCCAGCAGTTGGGCGACGCTGGTGACCTCCTTCCCCTTGGTGGCTTTCCGGTTGTAGGCGACGACCACCTGGATACCGGCCCACGGGTAGCTGTAGAGCCGGCCCGGGTCCCAGTCCGGGGCGCGGAAGCGGGACTCGACGGTGGTGATGGCGGTGGTGACGTTGGCCGGGTTGAGCTTCTGCGCCCAGCCGAGGCGGATCATCCGCGCGGCCATCCAGTCGGTGAGCACCACCAGGTCGCGGCCGGTGTCCTGGCCGGCCGCGAGCTGCGGCTTGACCTTGCCGAAGAACTCGACGTTGTCGTTGATGTCCTCGGTGTACCGGACCTTGATCCCGGTGGCGGCGGTGAAGGCCTCCAGGGTGCCGTGCTTCTCCTTGTCCTCCTCGTCGGTGTCGACGTAGAGCGGCCAGTTGGAGAAGTTCACCTCCTTCTCGCTGTCCGAGAGGTCACGGGCAGCGTTCGCGGTGGAGTCGCCGGTCCCGCCGGCGTTCCTGGCCGGCGGGATGCCGCAGGCGGCGAGCGTGCCCGCGCCGGCGGTGAGGGCGGCGGCGCGCAGCACGGCGCGCCGGCCGAGGGCGGCCCGGCCACTGGTCAGACTGCGTTCCCAGGCCTTGCGGACCGGTTCCGACAGTCCGTCGGTGAGCTCGTTGAACGCCATGGAACGGGCCTCCTGGGGGGCGAGGGGGGTGTGGGGGGACCACCCCGGTCCGGTTATCTGTCGCCGAAGACGGTGCGGTGCCAGTCCTTGCGGGCGACCGCGGTGGTGTCGAACATGACGTGCTTGACCTGGGTGTACTCGTCCAGCGAGTACTGCGACATGTCCTTGCCGTAGCCGGAGGACTTGTAGCCGCCGTGCGGCATCTCGCTGATGATCGGGATGTGGTCGTTGACCCAGACGCAGCCGGCCGCGAGTTCGCGGGTGGCCCGCAGGGAGCGGTGGACGTTGCCGGTCCAGGCGGAGGCGGCCAGGCCGTACGGGGTGTCGTTGGCCAGCCGCAGGCCCTCGTCGTCGCCGTCGAAGGGCAGCACGACCAGGATCGGGCCGAAGATCTCGCCCTGGACGACCTCGCTGTCCTGGGCGGCGCCGGTGATCAGGGTGGGGCGGTAGTAGGCGCCGCGGGTGAGGTCGGTGCCGTCGTGGCCCTTGGCGGGGGCGGCGCCGCCGGTGACCACGGTCGCGTAGCCGCGGGCCCGCTCGACGAAGCCGGCCACCCGGTCGCGGTGGGTGAAGGAGACCAGTGGGCCGAGGTCGGTCCGCGGGTCGAGCGGGTCGCCCAGCCGGATCGCGGCGTACAGCTCGGCCACGCCGGCCACGAAGGCGTCGTAGAGCGGCCGCTGGACGTAGGCGCGGGTGGCGGCGGTGCAGTCCTGGCCGCTGTTGATCAGCGAGGCGGCGACCGCGCCGTGCACCGCGGCGTCCAGGTCGGCGTCGTCGAAGACCACGAACGGGGCCTTGCCGCCGAGTTCCAGGTGGGTGCGCTTGACGGTCGCGGTGGCGAGTTCGGCGACCCGCCGGCCGACCGGGGTGGAGCCGGTGAAGGAGACCATCGCGACGTCCGGGTGCGCCACCAGGTGCTCCCCGGCGTCCCGGCCGGCGCCGGTGACGACGTTGACCACACCGTCCGGGATGCCGGCCAGGGTGCAGGCCCGGGCGAACATCAGCGAGGTCAGCGGGGTCAGCTCGGCCGGCTTGAGGACGACGGTGTTGCCGGCCGCGATCGCCGGGAGGACCTTCCAGGCGGCCATCTGCAGCGGGTAGTTCCAGGGCGAGATCGAGCCGACCACGCCGATCGCCTCGCGCCGCACGTAGGAGGTGTGGTCG
Source organism: Kitasatospora misakiensis (assembly GCF_042656005.1). NCBI lineage: Bacteria > Bacillati > Actinomycetota > Actinomycetes > Kitasatosporales > Streptomycetaceae > Kitasatospora > Kitasatospora misakiensis. Next base: position 10,543 of record NZ_JBHSOF010000062.1, read on the forward strand.
CCGGAGTACTCGCCCGCCGCCCTGCCCTCCAGGTTGCGGGCGGCCCCCGCGAAGAAGGCGGTGTTGTCGACGGTGCCGGGGACGTCGAACTCGGTGGAGAGCTTGATCGGCTTGCCGGTCTGCGCGGTCTCCACCCGGGCGAGGTCGGCGGCGGCGTCGGTGAGGACGGCGGCCAGCCGGGTCAGCGCCTCGGAGCGGGCACCGGGGGTGGCGCCGGACCACTCCGGCAGCGCGGCCCGGCCGGCGGCCACGGCCTCGTCGACCTGCTCGGTGGAGGCCAGGGAGAACTCCTCGACCACGCTGCCGTCGGCCGGGTTGACGACCTGGAAAGGCGCACCGCTCCCCCGGCTCCGCCGGCCCGCGATGTACTGCGCGCCCGCGCCGAAGTCGGTCAGGTCCATCTGGTTCCTCCAAGTGCCCGGTGGTTCGGTCGCCCGCGGCCGGGCCGCCGGTACGGCGCTCCGGTCGGCCGGTCTCCGTCGTGTTGCGCGTGCCGACGACCGCGGGGCCCGTACCGGCGTCGGACGGCCGGTCGAGTCGCCGTGTCCGGGGTACGGGGAGTCCGGTCCGGTCGATCACCGAGGAGCGCGATCCTGGCAGCCGTGCGTTACCCCGGCAAGGGATCCCGCTGTTGCTTTCTGGTTACGCGACGGATTCCGACGGTGATGCCGTGTTTTCGCCACAGCCGACCCGCTGACCATGCCCGCTGCCGCCGGAGCGTGACAAGGCCCACTTCGGCAATCTCGACACAAAGGGCCTTACAAGGTGCAAGGCTTCGATCAGGGCAACAGGTCGTCGCCGCGATGGATGATTTCCCTGACACTCTGAACCCTGGAGGCCCGCGATGCTCCCCACCGTCGCCCGCGTGCTCGACCTGGAGGTGATGCGCCGCGGCCTCCCCCAGGTGGTGGCCGGCGCCGACCACCTGGAACGCCCGGTCCGCTGGGTCCACGTCAGCGAGCTGCCCGACGTTGCCGGCATGCTGCAGGGCGGCGAGCTGGTGCTGAGCACCGGCATCGCCCTGCCCGAGGACCGCGAGGGGCTGGCCCGGTACGTGCGCGAGCTCGCCGACGTCGGCGTGGCCGGGCTGGTCATCGAGTACGGCCGGCGCTACTTCGACAGCCTGCCGCGCGCCCTGGTGCACGCCGCCGAGCAGCGCGGCCTGCCGCTGATCGCGCTCCGCCGCGAACTACGCTTCGTCGCCGTCACCGAGGCGGTGCACGCCCTGGTGGTCAACGCTCAGCTGGAGCAACTGCGCACCTCCGAGGCGATCCACCAGGTCTTCAACGAACTGGTCGTGGAGGGCGCCGAACCGTCCGAGGTGGTCCGCCAGGTGGCCCGGATAGCGGGTGCCCCGGTCGTCCTGGAGAACCTCGCCCACCAGGTGCTGACCCACGACTCCGCCGGCCGGCCGGAGACCGAGCTGCTGGAGGACTGGGAACGGCGCTCGCGCGGGGTCCGCCCACCCGGGCGCACCGGGTACGACCCGCGCAGCGGCTGGCTGGTCACCACGGTCGGCGCCCGCGGCCAGGACTGGGGACGGCTGGTGCTGACCCAGGAGTCCGGTCCGCTGCCGGACGACGGCCCGCACCCGTTCACCATGCTGCTGGAGCGCGGCGCCTCCGCCCTGGCGCTCAACCGGCTCGTCGTCCGCGACCGGGAGAGCCTGGAGCGGCAGACCCACCGCACCCTGCTCTCCGGCATCCTCACCCACGCGCTGACCGTCTCCGAGGTGGCCCTGCGCGCCCAGGCGCTCGGCGTCCCGCTGGAGGGGCGGCGGCTGGTCGGCGCGGTGCTGCGGCAGCGGCGCGGTCCGATCCCGGCCGCGCTGGAGGCCCAGGCCAGGCTGCGCGACTTCACCGAGCTGGCGGCGAGCGCCGTCCGCGCCTGCCGGCTCTCCGCCCTGGTCGGCGCGCTGGACGACGAGGGCGTCGGCGTGCTGATCACGCTCGGCCCCCAGCAGGACGAGCACGCCGCGCTGGACGCCTTCGCCGCGGCGCTGCGCCGGCTGACCACCGAGGCGGCCCGGGACCAGGCCGCGCCCGCGCCGGTGGTCGCGGTCGGCTCCTCGGTCGGCTCGGTCCGCGACGCCCGGCGCACCCTGCTGGAGGCCACCCAGGTCGCCGACGCCGCGCTGCACGACGCGCCCGGCGGCCGGGCCGCGTCGTACTACCGGCTGCCCGACGTGCGGCTGCGCGGTCTGCTGCACCTGCTGCGCGACGACGCCCGGCTGCAGACCTACGTCGAACGGGAGCTGGGCCCGCTGCTCGCCTTCGACGCCGAGCACAACGGCCAGCTGGTGCAGATGCTGCGGATCTACCTGGAGCAGGGCCGGAACAAGTCGGCGGCGGCGGACGCCGCGCACCTGTCCCGGCCGTCCTTCTACGACCGGCTGCACAAGGTCGAGCGGATCCTCGGGGTCGACCTCGACCAGGTCGAGTCCTGCCTCTCCCTGCATGTCGCCCTGCTCGCGCTGGACGCCGTGCGCCGCTGACCCCGGCCGCCTCGGTACGGGCCGGGACAGCACGCCTCCGGAGCGTGGGACGGCCCCGGGCGCGCGGGCGCGTCCGGGGCCGTCCTGTCGGTAGGTCAGACCGTGTGCTCGTCGGTCAGCGACAGCACCTCGTCGAGGACGGCGAGACCGGCCTTCGCCTCCTCCTCCGTCACCGTGCAGGGCGGCACGACGTGGAAGCGGTTCATGTTGACGAACGGCCAGAGCCCGCGCTGCTTGCACGCGGCGGCCAGCTCGGCCATCGGCGCGTTGGCGGCGCCAGCCGCGTTGTACGGCACCAGCGGCTCGCGGGTGGCGCGGTCCTTCACCAGGTCGAGCGCCCAGAAGACGCCGAGCCCGCGCACCTCGCCGATGGACGGGTGCCGCTCGGCCAGCTCGCGCAGGCCGGGGCCGAGCACGGTCTCGCCGATGTGCTTCGCGTTCTCGACGATGCCCTCCTCCGCCATGGCGGTGAGGGTGGCGACGGCCGAGGCACAGGCCAGCGGGTGGCCGGAGTAGGTGAGCCCGCCCGGGAACGGCCGCTCCGCGAAGGTGGCGGCGATCTCCGCGCTGATCGCCACGCCGCCGAGCGGGACGTAGCCCGAGTTGACGCCCTTGGCGAAGGTCAGCAGGTCGGGGGTGACGCCCCAGTGGTCGGCAGCGAACCACTCGCCGGTGCGGCCGAAGCCGGCCATCACCTCGTCGAGGATGAAGACGATGCCGTAGCGGTCGCAGATCTCCCGGACGCCGGCCAGGTAGCCGGGCGGCGGGACGAGGATCCCGGCGGTGCCGACCACGGTCTCCAGGATGACGGCCGCGACGGTGCCGGGGCCCTCGAAGGCGATGACCTGCTCCAGGTGGGCCAGCGCGCGCTCGCACTCCTGCGCCTCGTTCTCGGCGTGGAAGTTGGAGCGGTAGGCGTACGGGCCCCAGAAGTGCACGATGCCGGAGACACCGGTCTCGTTGGCCCAGCGGCGCGGGTCGCCGGTGAGGGCAATCGCGTTGGCGGTGGCACCGTGGTACGAGCGGTAGGTGGCGAGCACCTTCTGCCGGCCGGTGTGCAGCCGGGCCAGCCGGATGGCGTTCTCGTTGGCCTCGGCGCCGCCGTTGGTGAAGAAGATCTTGTCGAGGTCGCCCGGGGTGCGCTCGGCGACCAGCCGGGCGGCCTCGCTGCGCGCCTCGACCGCGAAGCCGGGGGCGATGGTGCAGAGCTTCGCCGCCTGCTCCTGGATGGCCGCGACCACCTTCGGGTGCTGGTGCCCGATGTTGGTGTTGACCAGTTGGGAGGAGAAGTCGAGGTAGCGGTTGCCGTCGTAGTCCCAGAAGTACGAGCCCTCGGCGCCGGCCACCGCGAGGGGGTCGATCAGCGCCTGGGCGGACCACGAGTGGAAGACGTGCGCGCGGTCGGCGGCCTTGACGGCCTGGCCGGCGGCTGAGTCAGCGGTGGGGATGCTCATGCGGCAAGGCTAGGGACTCTCCGTGGCGAAGTGGAGGTCCATCCTGTCAGCCGGTCACCGGAAGGGCCGACAGGGTGCAAAGGCACAGGGCCCGGGTCACGGGGACCCGGGCCCATCGTCGGATCGCACGACGATCCGACCACGCCGTCTGATCGTTAGATCGCGGTCATACTGCGCCGGACGGTCACGACCCGCTAGATCGCGGTCATGACGTGCTTCACACGGGTGTAGTCCTCGAAGCCGTAGGAGGAGAGGTCCTTGCCGTAGCCGGACTTCTTGAAGCCACCGTGCGGCATCTCCGCGACCAGCGGGATGTGGGTGTTGATCCAGACGCAGCCGAAGTCCAGGCGGCGGGACATCCGCATGGCCCGGGCGTGGTCCTTGGTCCACACCGAGGAGGCCAGCGCGAACTCGACGCCGTTGGCGTAGTCGACGGCCTGCTCCTCGTCGGAGAAGCTCTGCACGGTGATGACCGGGCCGAAGACCTCGTTCTGGATGATCTCGTCGTCCTGCTTCAGGCCGGAGACGACGGTCGGGGCGTAGTAGAAGCCCTTGTCGCCGACCCGGTGGCCGCCGGCCTCGACCTTGGCGTGCTCCGGCAGGCGCTCGATGAAGCCGGAGACCTGCTTCAGCTGGTTGGCGTTGTTCAGCGGGCCGTACAGCACGTCCTCGTCGTCCACGCCACCGGTCTTGGTCTCGGCGGCGGCCTTGGCCAGCGCCTCGACGAAGGCGTCGTGGATCGACTCGTGCACCAGGACGCGGGTGGCGGCGGTACAGTCCTGGCCGGCGTTGAAGAAGCCCGCCACCGAGATGCCCTCGACGGCCTCGGCGATGTCGGCGTCCTCGAAGACCACGACCGGGGCCTTGCCGCCCAGCTCCAGGTGGACGCGCTTGACGTCCTTGGAGGCGGACTCGGCGACCTGCATGCCGGCGCGCACCGAGCCGGTGATGGAGGCCATCGCCGGGGTCCGGTGCTCGACCATGAGGCGGCCGGTCTCGCGGTCGCCGCAGATCACGTTGAAGACGCCGGCCGGCAGCTCCAGCTCCTTGAGGATGCCGCCGATGATCTCGGCCAGCAGCACGGTGGAGGCCGGGGTGGTGTCGGAGGGCTTCAGCACCACGGTGTTGCCGGCGGCGATGGCCGGGGCGAACTTCCAGACGGCCATCATCATCGGGTAGTTCCACGGCGCCACCTGGGCGCAGACGCCGACCGGCTCGCGGCGGACGATGGAGGTCATGCCGTCCATGTACTCACCGGCGGACTTGCCCTCCAGCAGGCGGGCGGCACCGGCGAAGAAGCGGATCTGGTCCACCATCGGGCCGATCTCCTCGGAGAGGGTCAGCCCGCGCGGCTTGCCGGTGTTGCTCACCTCGGTGTCGACGATCTCGTCGGCCCGGGCCTCGACCGCGTCGGCGATCTTCAGCAGCAGCTTCTGCCGGGTGCTCGGGGTCGAGTCGCGCCAGGCCGGGAACGCGGCCGCGGCGGAGGCCATGGCGGCGTCCACGTCGGAGGCACCGGACAGCGGGGACGTCGCGTAGACCTCGCCGGTGGTGGGGTCGACGATGTCGAGCGTGCGGCCGTCGGCCGCATCGACGAACTCACCGTTGATGTAGTTGCGCAGCGTGCGAAGGTCGCTCACGGTCTCTCCTCGGTCTCGGCCTGCGGCATTGCAGAATCCGGCGCCATGGTACGTCGGTCGCTACGGCCGACGAAGGGCGCCGAGTGGCCGCGCCGGTCGTGCCGCGGTCCACTGATTGGCGGAATGCGCGCGGCGCTGCGGGGCCGCGCGCGTACCGCAGCCAGGGTAGCCGCATCACTGCCGTTATCGACAGGCCGATAGCGCAGGGGCGATGAAATCCGCATAGGTTTTCCAAGATCGCGACGAAATCAGCAGTTTCCGCGCTTGCGAACAGGGGAACGATCGGGCACAGTGGCGGCGTGGCCAACCGCGACCGGAACGCCAGCGTTCCCCTCGACGCCGCCTCCAAGGCGATCATCGAGCAGCTCCAGGAGGACGGGCGCCGCCCGTACGCCGCCATCGGCAAGGCCGTCGGCCTGTCCGAGGCGGCCGTGCGACAGCGCGTCCAGAAGCTGCTCGACCAGGGCGTGATGCAGATCGTCGCCGTCACCGACCCGCTCACCGTCGGCTTCACCCGCCAGGCGATGGTCGGGATCCGGGTCGAGGGCGACATCGAGCCCGTCGCCGACGCGCTGGCCGCCCTCGACGAGGTCGACTACGTCGTCTGCACCGCCGGCTCGTTCGACCTCCTGGCCGAGCTGGTCTGCGAGGACGACGAGCACCTGCTCGAAATGATCAACAAGCGCATCCGCGCGCTTCCCGGCGTGCGGAGCACCGAGAGCTTCGTTTACCTGAAGCTCCGGAAACAGACCTACACCTGGGGCACCCGATGACAGCCGACCCGGCCCAGAAGGACCTTTCCAAGACCGCCTACGACCACCTGTGGATGCACTTCACCCGCATGTCGTCGTACGAGAACTCCCCTGTGCCGACGATCGTCAAGGGCGAAGGCACCTACATCTGGGACGACAAGGGCCGGAAGTACATCGACGGCCTGGCCGGCCTGTTCGTCGTGCAGGCCGGTCACGGCCGCGCCGAGCTCGCCGAGGTCGCCGCCAAGCAGGCCAAGGAACTCGCGTTCTTCCCGATCTGGAGCTACGCGCACCCCAAGGCCGTCGAGCTGGCCGAGCGCCTGGCCAACTACGCCCCGGGCGACCTCAACAAGGTCTTCTTCTCCACCGGCGGCGGCGAGGCCGTCGAGACCGCCTGGAAGCTCGCCAAGCAGTACTTCAAGCTGATCGGCAAGCCGACCAAGTACAAGGTCATCTCCCGCGCCATCGCCTACCACGGCACCCCCCAGGGCGCGCTGTCCATCACCGGCCTGCCGGGTCTGAAGGCCCCGTTCGAGCCGCTGGTGCCGGGCACCCACAAGGCCCCGAACACCAACATCTACCGCGCCCCGCACTACCTCGAGGGCCCCGACGGCACCGTCGACCCCGAGGCGTACGGCCGCTGGTGCGCCGACCAGGTCGAGGAGGCGATCCTCTTCGAGGGCCCCGAGACCGTCGCCGCCGTCTTCGTCGAGCCGGTGCAGAACGCCGGCGGCTGCTTCCCGCCGCCGCCCGGCTACTTCCAGCGCCTGCGCGAGATCTGCGACCGCCACGACGTCCTGCTGGTCTCGGACGAGGTCATCTGCGCCTTCGGCCGCCTCGGCACCATGTTCGGCGCCGACAAGTTCGGCTATGTGCCGGACATGATCACCTGCGCCAAGGGCATGACCTCGGGCTACTCCCCGATCGGCGCGACGATCATCTCGGACCGCATCGCCGAGCCGTTCTACAAGGGTGACAACACCTTCCTGCACGGCTACACCTTCGCCGGCCACCCGGTCTCCTCGGCTGTGGCGCTGGCCAACCTCGACATCTTCGAGCGCGAGGGCCTCAACCAGCACGTGCTCGACAACGAGTCGCGCTTCCTGGGCACCCTCAGCAAGCTGCGCGACCTGCCGATCGTCGGCGACGTCCGCGGCAACGGCTACTTCTACGGCATCGAGCTCGTGAAGGACAAGGTCACCAAGGAGAGCTTCAACGAGGAGGAGACCGAGCGCGTGCTCTACGGCTTCCTCTCGAAGGCGCTCTTCGACAACGGCCTGTACTGCCGCGCCGACGACCGTGGCGACCCGGTCGTCCAGCTGGCCCCGCCGCTGATCGCCAATCAGTCGACCTTCGACGAGATCGAGCAGATCCTGCGGGCCAGCCTCACCGACGCGTGGGCGAAGCTCTGACCTTCCGGACTCTCCTCCCCACCCTCCGTCACAGGGCGGTCCCGCTTCGGCGGGGCCGCCCTGCGGCGTTCCCCTCGGCATCCTGCGGCACCCCTCGGCGCGGCTCGGCGACAGCTTCTGACCGCTTCTCGATCGACTCGTCGATCAAACACGCCTGATTCCGGGCGTTTTGCCCCGGATGGGCCAGTGTGCCGCACCCGCGCCCAGGCCCGATCGTTCTAATCTGACGACTGTCATATCCCTGCGGCCACCCAGGATGGAACCTCATGTCAGCGGCCCCTCCTGACAACGACGTGCTGTGGGCCCGGGGGATCGTCAAGTCCCACCAGGGCACCCCCGCGCTGCGCGGCGTCTCACTCGGGGTCCGGGAGGGCGAGGTCCTCGCCGTCACCGGCCCGCGCGGCTCCGGCAAGAGCACCCTGCTCGGCTGCCTCTCCGCGCTGCTCCCGGTCGACGAGGGCGAGGTCTGGTTCAACAGCTCCCCCGTGCACACCCTCGGCCGGGCCGGCCGGGAACGGCTGCGCCGCGACCGCTTCGGGTTCGTCGGCTCCGAGCCGCACCTGGTCCCCGAACTGACCGCCCGGGAGAACGTCGCGCTGCCCCTGCTGCTGGCCGGCGCCGGCGGCAAGGCCGCGTACACCGCCGCCGACGAGTGGCTGGAGCGCCTGGACATCGGCGAGCTCGCCAAGGTCCGGCCCGAACGACTGGTGCAGGGCCAGCGCCAGCGGATCGCCGTCGCCCGGGCCCTCGCCCCGCTCCCGCCGGTCGTCTTCGCCGACGACCCCACCGCACCGCTGCACCGCGAGACCGCCGAGCAGGTCCTGCGGATACTGACCAGCGCGGCCCGCTCCCACCAGCTCACCCTCGTGCTGGCCACCCACGACCCCGAGCTCGTCCGGTACGCGGACCGCACCGTCGCCCTCGTCGACGGACGCCTGACCGGCCCCGCCGCGCCGGTGCCGCGCGGCCCCGCCGCCCCCGGCATGACCGGGGCCACCGCCGTCCCGGCCGCCGGCCGCTGAAAGAGTCGACGTGTTCTATCTCCGCCTGGCCCGGGGCTACCGGGTCCTCGACCTCGGCCGCTGGCTGCTGACCGCGCTGGCCGGCGCGGTCGTCGCCGCGTTCCTGCTGCGGGCCCTCGGCCGGGCGATGAGCGACCCGGCCGGCGGCTCCGCCGCGCTCGCCCGACTGCTCTGGTGCCTGCCCCCGCTGGCCTCGGTCGCCTGGTTCGCGGGCGTCGCCGCCCGCGCCGTGCCCGCCCGGCGGGCCGACCGGATCACCGGGCTCACCACCGCCGGGGCCGGGGCCGGCCGGATCCGCGCGCTGATCGCCGGTGAGGTCGCGCTCGCCTGCGGCGTCGGCGCCGGGCTCACCCTGCTGCTCTTCCTGGTGCTGCGCAACGACATCGCCGGGCCGGCGCTCGCCGACGAACTCGGCATGGGCGTGGCCCTCCCGGCCGCCGCACCGGTCACCCTGCTCGCGCTCGTCCCGATCACCGCCGGACTCGCCGCCGCCGGCGCCGTCCGGCCCACCGAGACCCTGCCCGGCCGCACCCGGCCGGAGCCGACCGGCTTCGGCCCCTGGCGGCTCGCCCTGCCGATCGGCCTCGCCGTCATCGGCCTCGCCCTGGAACTGATCGCGCTGCGCCCCGGCGCCGCCGCCGACGGCCGCCCCATCCACCTGCCGGCCGGGCTCGGCACCACCAGCACCGCTGCCCTCGGCGGATGGCTCGCCTCCGCGGTCGGCCTCGCCCTGCTCACCGGCCCGCTGCTCGGCTGGGCGGGCCGGCTGCTGGCACTCGGCCGGCCGACCCCGCTGCGACTGCTCGCCGGCCGCGGCCTCACCGCGCAGGCCCGCCGGCTCGGGGCGCCGCTGGCCGTCCTCGCCCTGGCGCTCGCGATGGTGCTCACCACCATCCGCTACTGGCTGGGCGAGCCCGGCAGCGCCGATGTGCTGCCCGCGATCGAGGCCGGACTGGTGCTGGGCTGCGCGGCTGGGGCGGTGATCGCCCGACTGGCCGAGGTGCGCACCGCCCGCCGGGGGGTCGCCGAGGCGCTACTGCGGCTCGGCGCGGCGCCCCGGCTGCTGTTCGGCGCCGTCGTGCTGCGGACGCTGATGAGCGGGACGGTGCTGCTGGTCACCGGCGGGGCGACCGCCGCGCTGGCCGCCGCCGGACTGCGCTGAGCCGACCGGACCGCGCCGGGCAGGACCGTACCCGGGCGCTCCGGCACGTCGGCCGGAGCGCCCTGGGGTCGGTCAGCCGGCCGCCGCGAGCTGGCCGCAGGCGCCGTCGATCTCCTGGCCGCGGGTGTCGCGGACGGTCGTCGGCACGCCGTGCGACTGCAGCCGCCGGACGAACTCGCGCTCGTCCTCGGGGCGCGAGGCCGTCCACTTGGAGCCCGGGGTCGGGTTCAGCGGGATCAGGTTGACGTGCACCCGGCGGTTCTTGATCAGCCGGCCGAGCAGGTCGGCCCGCCACGCCTGGTCGTTGATGTCCTTGATCAGCGCGTACTCGATGGAGATGCGGCGGCCGGACTTCTCGGCGTAGTTCCACGCCGCGTCCAGCACCTCGGCGACCTTCCAGCGGGTGTTGACCGGCACCAGCTCGTCGCGCAGCTCGTCGTCCGGCGCGTGCAGCGACAGCGCGAGGCGGCAGCTGAGCCCCTCGTCGGCGAACCGGTACATCGCCGGGACCAGGCCGACGGTCGAGACCGTGATGCCGCGCTGGGACAGGCCGAAGCCGTCCGGCGCCGGGTCGGTCAGTCGGCGGATCGAGGACAGCACCCGCTTGTAGTTGGCCAGCGGCTCGCCCATGCCCATGAACACCACGTTGGACAGCCGGGCCTCACCGCCGGGGATCTCCCCGCTCTTGAGCGCGCGCATCCCGGCGGCGATCTGCTCGACGATCTCGGCGGTCGAGAGGTTACGGGTCAGTCCGGCCTGGCCGGTGGCGCAGAACGGGCAGTTCATCCCGCAGCCCGCCTGGGAGCTGATGCACATGGTGACCCGGTCCGGGTAGCGCATCAGCACCGACTCGACGAGCGTGCCGTCGAACAGCTTCCAGAGCGTCTTGCGGGTGGCGTCGTCGTCGCAGGACACGTGCCGCACGACCGACATCAGGTCCGGCAGCAGGCCGTCGGTGAGCTTCTCCCGGCTGGCGGCGGGGATGTCCGTCCAGCTCGCCGGGTCGTTCGACATCCGGCCGAAGTAGTGGTTGGAGAGCTGCTTGGCGCGGAACGGCTGCTCGCCCAGCTCGGCGACGGCCTCCTTGCGCTCGGCGGGGCTCAGGTCGGCGAGGTGTCGCGGGGGCTTGGCGCCGCGCGGCGCGACAAAGGTGAGTTCTCCGGGCTTAGGCATGGTTCATCCAGTGTCGCAGACGCGCGAGGGCCCCGGACGCCGTGCGTCCGGGGCCCCGAGCCGAGGGCGGTGGTGCGGCCGCCGTAAGGCCGACGGCGACCGCCGTCGGCGACCGTCAGCTGCCGACGAACGCCGCGAGCAGCAGCCAGACCACCGGAGCGGTCGGCAGCAGCGAGTCCAGCCGGTCCATGATGCCGCCGTGGCCCGGCAGCAGGGTGCCCATGTCCTTGATGCCGAGGTCGCGCTTGATCATCGACTCGCCCAGGTCGCCCAGGGTCGCGGTGACCGCCGCGCAGCCGCCCAGGATCAGGCCCTGCCACCAGCTGCCGCCGTCGATGATCAGTTCCATCAGCAGCGCGCCCGCCAGCATCGACAGGCCGATGCCGCCGGCCAGGCCCTCGCGGGTCTTGCCCGGGCTGATCGTCGGCGCCAGCTTGTGCTTGCCGAACTTGTAGCCCACCGCGTAGGCGCCGGTGTCGCTGCACACCGTGACGATGAGGAACAGCACGATCCGCTGCGGACCGTCGTCGGCCGCCAGCATCATCGCCACGAAGGTGGCGAGGAAGGGGACGTAGAAGGCGGTGAAGATGCCCGCCGTTATGTCCCGCAGGTAGTCCTCGGGCGGCTCGGCCATCCGCCAGACCATCACCGCGAGACCGGTGAGCGCGAGCGAGGCCGCCGCCCACTGGATCCCCGACCAGTAGCCGGTGGCGACCATCGCGATGCCGCCCGCGACCAGCGGGATCAGCGGCGCCTTGATCTCCTTGCGCTCGGCCAGCCGGCTGGTCAGCTCCCAGACGCCGACCGAGACGGCCGCGATCACCACGACGAGGAACAGCGCCTTGACGACGAACAGCGAGGCGATGATCACCGCGCCGAGGCCGACGCCCACGCCTATCGCGGCCTGGAGGTTGCGGCCACCGCGCTGCTTGCGCTGCGCCGGCTGAGGCTGCGGATCGGGCTGGGCCAATGGTGTCTCCTGCCCTGGGGGGGACGACGGCACGAGGAACGGCTGCCCCGCCACCGGTCCGCCCGGCGCGCCGGGGTGACCGGCCGCGACCGGCGGCACCGACGGTCCCGGGTACGCCGCGGCGCCCGGGTACGGCCCGCCGGCGGGGGCGGGCGGGGCGTCGTCGGTGATCGCGCGCAGCACGACCGTCTCCGACGCGCCCGGCTCCGACGCCCCGGGCTGCTCGTCACGGAACAGCGGTCCGCTCAGCCGACCCGGCTCCCGGGCCGGTCCCTCGGCGGAGCCGGTCCCGGACGGGGGCGCGGGCTGCGGGCCCGGGTCGGCCGGTACGGGAGGCATGACCTGAGTCTCCTCCGCGTCGGGGTCCCAGTACACCGGAGGCTGCTGGGAGTGACCCGTTCGGTGGCCGGGGTCGCCCGCGCCGTACTGCTCGTACTGCTCGTGCTGCCCGTACTGCGCGGGCGCACCGGGGCCGCCGGGTACGCCCGTAGCCTGCGCAGGCGTGTCGGGGCCCTGCGCAGGCTGGTACGGCCGGTACGGCTGGTACTGCTGGTCGGACGTGCCCCAATAGCCAGGGGCGTCAGGGGCGTCGTTCATCAGACCTCGAGCAGCTCGGCTTCCTTGTGCTTCAGCAGCTCGTCGACGGAGGCCACGTACTTGGCCGTGGTGTCGTCGAGCTCCTTCTCGGCGCGGCGGCCGTCGTCCTCGCCGACCTCGCCGTCCTTGACCAGCTTGTCGATGGCGTCCTTGGCCTTGCGGCGCACGGCGCGGATCGAGACCTTGGCGTCCTCGCCCTTGCCGCGGGCGATCTTGATGAACTCCCGGCGGCGCTCCTCGGTCAGCTCGGGGAGCACGACCCGGATGATGGAGCCGTCGTTCGACGGGTTGACGCCCAGGTCGGAGTCGCGGATCGCCTGCTCGATCGCCTTCAGCGCGGTCTTGTCGAACGGCGAGACGACCGCCATCCGGGGCTCCGGCACGGAGAAGGAGGCCAGCTGGTTGATCGGCGTCACGGTGCCGTAGTACTCCGCGACGATCTTGGCGAACATCGCCGGGTGCGCGCGGCCGGTGCGGATGGCGGCGAAGTCGTCCTTGGCGTGGCCGACGGCCTTCTCCATCTTCTCCTCGGCGTCGAGGAGGGTCTCTTCGATCACTGTGATCTCCCTGTCCGGTTCATCTGCTGGTGTCTCGTCCGGTGCCGGCGTCGAAGCCTCGCGGCGGCGCCGCCGTCCGGTACGGCTGGTTGCTGCTCAGGCCCGGACAGAATCCTGGCTGATGAGTGTGCCGATCTTCTCACTCTTCACCGCACGCGCGATATTGCCCTCCGCCAGCAGCTCGAAGACCAGCATCGGGAGGTTGTTGTCCTTGCACAGCGTGATCGCGGTGAGGTCGGCGACCTTGAGGTCGCGCGCGATGACCTCGGAGTACTCCAGCGCGTCGAACTTGACCGCGTCCGGGTTGGTGCGCGGGTCGGAGTCGTAGACGCCGTCCACACCGTTCTTGCCCATCAGCAGGACGTCGGCGTGGATCTCCAGGGCCCGCTGGACGGCCGTGGTGTCGGTGGAGAAGTAGGGCATGCCCATACCGGCACCGAAGATCACCACACGGCCCTTCTCCAGGTGCCGGACGGCGCGCAGCGGCAGGTAGGGCTCGGCGACCTGGCCCATCGTGATGGCGGTCTGCACCCGCGTCTCGATGCCCTCCTTGACCAGGAAGTCCTGGAGCGCGAGGCAGTTCATGACCGTGCCGAGCATGCCCATGTAGTCCGAGCGGGCCCGGTCCATGCCGCGGACCTGGAGCTCGGCACCGCGGAAGAAGTTCCCGCCACCGATCACCACGGCGACCTCGGTACCCGCGCGGACGACGGTGGCGATCTCACGGGCGATCGCGTGCACGACGTCCGGATCGACGCCGAGCCCGCCGCCGCCGGCGAAGGCCTCACCGGACAGCTTCAGCAGCACCCGGCGGCGCGTGCCGTCCTGGATGTCCCGCGCGGTCTCCTGCGTCTCCTGCATGGACTTCTCCTTCTGCACCCACTGGTTCACAGGCGCGGGCGTGCGGGTGCCCGGCCTGCGCGTACACGCGAGGAGGCCACTGCCGCGGGAACCGGTTCGGTGTCCTGCACGGCAATGGCCTCCTCGTCGTTCATGCTGCCGACGTGGCTCGCCCATGGACGGATGGCGCTGGGTGAGCCCGTACGGCGCGTTCCCTGCCGCCCTGGTCAGCGGGCGGGGGCGGTTCCCAGCCTACGGCCGGGCGACCGGTGGAACGTGGCTCAGGCGCCGACGCGGAAGCGGGCGAAGCGCTTGAGGGCGACGCCGTTCTCCGCGAGGACCTTGGCGACGGTCTTCTTGTTGTCCTTCGCGAAGGCCTGCTCCAGGACGGAGTTCTCCTTCACGAAGCCGGTGACGCGACCCTCGACGATCTTCGGCAGGGCGGCCTCCGGCTTGCCCTCCTCGCGAGCGGTGGCCTCGGCGACGCGGCGCTCGTTCTCGATGTCCTCGGCCGGGATGTCCTCGCGGGACAGGTACTTCGGCGCGAAGGCGGCGATGTGCTGCGCGACGTCCTTGGCGACCTCGGCGTTCTCCTTGTCCAGCTCGACCAGGACGCCGACGGCCGGCGGAAGGTCGGGGCTGGTCTTGTGGAGGTAGACCGCGACGAAGCCGTCACCGTCGAACTGCGCGAAGCGACGGAAGACGATCTTCTCGCCCAGGGTCGCGTTGGCCTCGTCCACGAACTGCTGGACGGTCTTGCCAGCCTCGATCTCGGAGGCCAGGGCGGCGTCCAGGTCGGCCGGGGCGCTCTTGGCGACGTGGGCGGCGATCGCGTCGGCGACCGTGACGAAGTTGTCACCCTTGGCGACGAAGTCGGTCTCGCAGTTCAGCTCGACCAGAACGCCGGACTTCTTGTCCTCGGCGATCAGCGCGGCGACGGCGCCGTTGGAGGCGTCGCGGCCCTCGCGCTTGGCAACGCCCTTCTGGCCCTTGATGCGCAGGAGCTCGACGGCCTTCTCGACGTTGCCCTCGGCCTCGTCCAGGGCCTTCTTGCAGTCCATCATGCCGGCGCCGGTGAGCTCACGGAGCTTCTTGACGTCCGCGGCGGTGAAGTTCGCCATGGTGTGAATCTCTTCTCGCGTCTCGCGTGTCTGCGTGGGGTAGCGCCGGGGCCGATGGTTCGGCCCCGGCACGGGAGAGAGGGGCACCGACCGGTGTCGTACCGGCGGGCGCCCCTCACCCTTGGTACGTCAGGCCTGCTCGGCCGGGGCCTCGGTGGCGGCCGGCGCCTCGTCGGCCGGAGCCTCAGCAGCGGGGGCCTCGGCGGCGGCGGGCGCCTCCTCGGCCTTCTTCTCGCCCTCGAGGAGGTCCTTCTCCCAGTCGGCGAGCGGCTGGTCGGCACCCGGCTCGGCCTTGACGTCGCCCTTGGCGACACCCGCGCGGGCCTTGAGGCCCTCGGCGACGGCGTCGGCGATCACACGGGTCAGCAGGGTGACGGAGCGGATCGCGTCGTCGTTGCCCGGGATCTTGTAGTCGACCTCGTCGGGGTCACAGTTGGTGTCGAGGATGGCGACGACCGGGATGTTGAGCTTCCGGGCCTCGCCGACCGCGATGTGCTCCTTCTTGGTGTCCACGATCCAGACAGCGCTGGGAACGCGCTGCATGTCACGGATACCGCCGAGGGTCTTCTCCAGCTTGTCGTGCTCGCGCTGGAGGACCAGGAGCTCCTTCTTGGTGAGGCCGGAACCGGCCACGTCCGAGAAGTCCAGCTCGCCCAGCTCCTTGAGGCGCTGCAGACGCTTGTAGACGGTCGAGAAGTTGGTCAGCATGCCGCCGAGCCAGCGCTGGTTCACGTAGGGCATGCCCACGCGGGTGGCCTGCTCGGCGATGGCCTCCTGGGCCTGCTTCTTCGTGCCGACGAAGAGGACGCTGCCGCCGTGGGCAACGGTCTCCTTGATGAACTCGAAGGCGCGGTCGATGTAGTTCAGCGACTGCAGGAGGTCGATGATGTAGATGCCGTTGCGCTCGGTGATGATGAAGCGCTTCATCTTCGGGTTCCAGCGGCGGGTCTGGTGACCGAAGTGGACGCCGCTCTCCAGCAGCTCCCGCATCGTGACGACGGCCATGGCCGTGCTCCTCAGGTGTTACGCCCGGCTCCGACGCAGCGGCGTCACGGTGGGCGCGATGGCGCCCCCCGCTCGGCTCGTGCGAACGGCCGGGTCAGGCTCGGTTTTGTCCGTGGCGGCCAGGTGACAGCCACGCCTGACGCCCCGAACGTGCCGAGCCGCTTGAACCCGACGGTCCGGAGACCGGCCGGGCTCGGCGGACCGAGCGGCACTCGCACCTGGCGGGGGCGGCGGCTGAGCCGCTTCCGACCACCGGTGGCGGGGCGTGCGAAGTCGACCCGGTGGACCGGGTCGCGTGTGAAGTGTACGGGAAGCGCCGAGCACCGAGCGACTCCGCAGGCGGCGGGCGGCCGGGGACGCGCCAGGTCCGGGACGCCGGGGCGGCTCCGCCGGGGCCCCGTGAACCCGCCGGGGTGCACCCGCTGGAGGGACGGCCGCCGTCCACAGGGGCCGGTTGTCCACAGGAACCGGGGCACAGGTGGCGGGGGCGGTGAGCCCCGGGGACTCTCGGCGTCATGACTGGTGGCGTGGGGGTTGTGGGTGGTGGTGCCGTCGCTCCGGGTGGGCTTGCCCGGCTCGGTCGGCGGGTGCTGGTGGTGGTCCTGGTGGTGCTGGTCGCCCTGCTGGCGGGCCTGTGGCCAGGGGCGCTCGGGCACGCGGCGGACGGCGTGGGCGGCGGCGGGCCCGGCGGTGCCGCTGATGGCGCTGCGGGCGGTGGCGGGAGCGGGCGGCGGTGGCCGGTGGACGGTCCCGGTGGAGCGCCGGGCGCCGTGATCGGCCGCTTCGAGGCACCGGCACAGCCGTGGGGTGCGGGACACCGGGGAGTCGACCTGGCGGCAACCCCCGGTGCGGAGGTCCGGGCCGCGGCGTCGGGGGTGGTGACGTTCGCCGGGTTGGTGGCCGGGCGGCCGGTGGTCACGGTCACCCATCCGGCGGCGAGCGGTTCCCCCGTGTCCCCGGCATCCCCGGTGTCCCCGGCTCTATCGACGCCCTCGCTGCGGACGACCTACCTGCCGGTGGAGGGCACCCTCCCGGTGGGCACCACCGTGGCGGCCGGCCAGGTGATCGGACGGCTGGCAGCTGGTGGCGGCCACTGCGCCGACGGTCCCTGTCTGCACTGGGGACTGCTGCGCGGCCGGCGCTACCTGGATCCGGCGGCGCTGCTCGGGGTCGGCCGGGCCCGCTTGCTGCCGCTCGACCACGATCCGGGGGCGGTCGTCTCCGCCTCCGCCTCACTTTCCCGGACCGGGCCTCCCGGCCAGTTCGGAGCGCGCCGGCTCAGCTCCGGCCGAGGCCGTGAAGGGCGAGGGCGACGGCCGCGTCGGCGATCACCTCGGGGCTCTCGGCCCGACCGCCCGCGGCCCGCTGCTCCGCCTGCCGGACGGCCGCCTCGACGATGCCCTGGAGCAGCGCGGCTGCCAGCCGGGGCTGCTCGTGACCGAGGTCCCCCAACGCCTGGACCACGAGCCCGACCAGCGTCCCGTGCGCCGCTCGGATGCGCTCGCGGGCCGCGTCGTCCAGTTCCAGCGCCGAGATCGCGGCGACCGCCCGGTGGCGCGGGTCGGCGGCCAGCGCGAGCTGGCTCCGGACGTACGCCTCGATCCGCTCGGCGGCGGTGTCGCGGCTCGCCATCCCGGCCTCGATCTCGGCGGCCCACAGCGGGAAGTCGACCTCGCAGAGCGCCTCCACCACCGCGGCGCGGGACCGGAAGTACTCGTACACCGAGGAACGCGCGAGCCCCGTGCGCGCCGCGAGCGCGGGGAAGGTCAGGGCCTCCATGCCTCCCTCGGTGAGGAGACTGCGGGCAGCGTCGAGGAGGGCAGCCCGCTGCATCTGTCGGTGCTCGGCCACACTGGCCGCTCGGATCTTCGGCACGCCCACCACTGTACGGAGCCCTACATCCCGCCGGTACGGTGCCGCGTACCGCGACGGATACGGAGGGGCGCGTTCCGGGGCGCGGGAGGCGGACCCGGCGTACGCGGCGCACCCGGCCGGGTCCGCGCGACGCCCGGCCGAGGGGCGTCGCGCTATCGGATGTCCGACAGCTTGGCGCGCAGCTGGAGCACCGACTTGGTGTGGATCTGACTGACCCGGCTCTCGGTCACCCCGAGCACCTGGCCGATCTCGGCGAGGGTCAGCCCCTCGTAGTAGTAGAGCGTCACCACGGTCTTCTCCCGCTCGGGGAGGGTGTTGACCGCCTGCGCCAGCAGCCGGCGCAGCTCCCGGTCCTCGGCCACCTCGACCGGGTCGTCGGCGCCGTGGTCCTCCAGCGTGTCCATCAGGCTCAGCCGGTCGCCGCTCTCGCCGACGGGGTGGAGCAGTTCGTCGAGCGCGACCACGTTGGCGAGCGAGAGCTGGCTGAAGATGGCGTGCAGGTCCTCGATGGCGATGCCCATCTCGGCCGCCACCTCGGGCTCGTTCGGCGTCCGCCGCAGCCGGGCCTCCAGCGTCGCGTAGGTGCGCTCGACCGCCTTCGCCTTCTGCCGCACCGAGCGCGGGATCCAGTCCAGCGCGCGCAGCTCGTCGATGATCGCGCCGCGGATCCGGCTGATCGCGTAGGTCTCGAACTTGATGGCGCGGTCGATGTCGAACTTCTCGATCGCGTCGATCAGCCCGAAGACCCCGGAGGAGACGAAGTCGGCCTGCTCCACGTTGGACGGCAGACCGACCCCGACCCGGCCCGCCACGTACTTGACGAGCGGTGAGTAGTGCAGGATCAGCTGCTCCCGCAGCCGCTGGTCGGCTGTCTCCTTGTAGGCGCGCCAGAGCTCTTCGAGCGCCGTGCGCTCCCGGCCGCCCGCCTCCCGGCGGGGACCCGGCGCCTCGGCCGGCGCGGGGGCGGCCGTGTCGGCGGGAGCGCCGGGCGCGTCCGGACGGTCGTCGTGCGCCCCGGTGTGCGCCGGACGGCCGCCCTGCCGGGCCAGGGCCCCCATCCCACCAGTGGACTTGGGCGGGTACTCGGGCACGGTACGCCGCTCGGTGCGCGGCCCTCCCGAGGACCGGGCGCCACCGGTCACTCGGTGTCCGGGAATGTGTGTGGGCATACGTTGGTCTGCGCCGTTCTGCCGAGTCATGTGCTGATAGGGAAGGCATGGCGAGCGTAGCGTGACCGACTCGCTGCACAGTGCTACCGCCACTCGGTCGTCCCCCGATCCGGTGGCGTTCGTGTCGCCACGGCCGGGCACCGGAGGTGAACGAGCCGGATGCCGGCCCCGCCCGGCCCTCCTGCTCCGTCAACCCCGTGCCTCCTCCGGTCCTCCTCTCGGTGGTTTCTCGGCGCCCGTGTCCTTCTGACGCATCTTCCGCGCCGTCCTTCTCCTGCCCTCCTCCGTGTTCCTCGGGCGCTCGTCCGTCCGTCCTAACGGGCGAACGGGCGAACGGGACGTCACCTCCTCCGCACCAGCCGCCAGTGCGCACCGTGCCGCTCGACGTGACCGAGCGAGCCCAGCTCGTAGAGCCGCTGGATCACCTCATCCGGCGGGAGCCCCGACTGCCGGGCCAGCCGCTCCACCGGCGCACCCTCCGCGGTGGCCGGCACGGCCTCCAGGACCCGGGCCGCATCCGGCTCCAGGAGGTCCCTGGGCAGCACCGGACCGCTGCGCTGCGGCGCCAGGTCGTCGCCGATCGCCCCGATCAGCTCGACCACCTCGGACGCGTCGGTGACCACGGTGGCGGCGTCGCTGCGGATCAGCGTGTGCACCCCGGCGGAGAGTTCCGAGGTCACCGGCCCGGGCACGCCCATGGTGTGTCGGTTGAGGTCCCGGGCGCGTCGGGCGGTGCTGAGCGCTCCGCTGCGCAGCGCCGCCTCGACCACCACGGTGCCGCGGGTCAGTGCCGCGATCACCCGGTTGCGCAGCACGAACCTGAACCTGGTCGGGTGCTCCCCCGGCGGGAGTTCGCTCACCAGCAGTCCCTGCTCGGCGATCCGGCGGATCAGCGCGGTGTTGCCTCGCGGATAGGCCACGTCCACCCCGCAGGCGAGGACACCGACCGTCGGACCGCCGACCGCCAGCGCGCCCCGGTGGGCGGCCGCGTCGATCCCGTAGGCGCCGCCGGAGACGACCACCCAGCCGCGCTCGGCGAGCTGCGCGGCGAGGTCTCCGGCGACGTGCGCGCCGTACGCCGTGCAGGCCCGGGCGCCGACCACCGCGACCGAGCGCAGGGCGAGCAGACGCAGCGAGCCGGTGCCGACCACCCAGAGACCGGTGGGCCGGCTGTCGCCGAGGTCGTCCAGCTGGCTCGGCCACTCGGTGTCGCCCGGAATGATGAAGCGCCCACCGGCCGCGCGCACCCGTTCCAGGTCGGCGACCGGGTCGAGCCCGGCCATCCGGGCCCGATAGGCCGCCAGCCGGGCGGTGTCCATGCCCAGCTGGTCTGCCGCGGTGTCGTCCCGGATCGCCCGTACGACGTCCAGCGCGTCGAGACGGGCGAGCCAGCGACCGAGGGCGGCGTCCCCGGGTTCGCCGAGTCGGCTGAGCGCCGCCCGGGCGAGGCGCTCCGGTTCGGGCCGGGGTCGGGGCTCCGGCGGGGGCGGTCCGCCCGACGCCGGTCCAGGGGGCCGAGCTGCCTCGGGGCCGGCCGGTGCGGCGGCGTGGGGGTGGGGGTGAGGGTGGGGCGGCAGGCCGGGCCCCGGGGTGGTCCCCGGTTCGGCGGGCGGGCTCTGCGGGAGGTCGTTCGCGGTGCGGCTCATGCGCCGGTCTCCTCGGGCTTCTCGGTGGGGGCGGGCTCGGATGAGCGGGGAGCGGGCCGCGGCCGGGTGGGGCGACGTTCGGCCGGGTCGTCGGGCCGGTCGTCGAACCCTTCGTCCGACCGGTCGTCGGGCCGGTGGTCGGGACCGGCAGGCCGGTGGCCGGGGCGGTCCGCGGTGACGTCCGGCCGACCGAAGTAGCGCTCCGTCAGCGGGAGCCCCTGCTCCACTCCGGTGCGCAGGACGAGGGCCGTCCGGATGTCGCGCTGTTCGGGGCGGTCCCGGCCGGCCAGGTCGGCGACCGTCCAGGCGACCCGCAGCACCCGGTCCAGGCCGCGGGCGGTCAGCAGGCCCCGCTCCAACTGGCGCGCGGCGTCGTTCAGCGCGTCCGACGCCAACTGCCAGCGGGTGCGCAGCTCGTGGCCGGGGACCTCGGCGTTGGTCCGCCACGGCGTGCCCGCGAGCCGGGCCGCCGCGCGTTCCCGCGCCGCCAGGACCCGGGCCGCGACCACCTCGGTGGTCTCCGCCGAGGTGTCGCGCCGCATCAGCTCGGCCCTGGTCACCGGGGCGACCTGGACCTGGAGGTCGACCCGGTCGAGCAGCGGCCCGGACAGCCGGTTCTGGTAGCGGCTGACCATGGTCGGGGTGCACTCACACCCCTCTCCCCGCCGCGAGTGGCGCCCGCAGGGGCAGGGATTGGCGGCCAGGTTATGAGGGGGCTTTGAACCTGTCCGTTGTCCGTACGGCGAACAGGAGAGAGGCCGCGTGCTCCACGCGATCGAGCGGGGTACGCGGCTCTTTCATGGTCATGGCACACCCCAGGCTCAAGATCATCTAGCCCAGGGGCCGCAAGCGCGGGCGCAAGTACATAGAGGAGGAGACCTGGAGCGGCAGCCGACGGGCGCCGGGCCAGGGGCTCCTGAAGCCGATCCGCGAAAAGATCGAGATGGTCGGCACCTCTCGCTGCACCAACCATGGGTCGGCGACCGACCATGCAGATCCAACCGCTGTGTCGGTCTGGGTTCCCAGTAGTCGGTACTCACATGTATCTCTACATGTGGTACTCGCACCTGGATCTCGCACATGGCTCTCACATAGGACCCGCTGGTACGGTCAGATCCAGGGGGGCTGCTTAGGTTGAGTAGCCCCTAGTCGTACGTCTAGCCTTGGGGCCATGAAGAGGACAACGACAGCCGACCGGGGCGTGCAGCAGCCGGAGGTCTCCGGCCAGGAAACGCGAACGGCGCTGCTGGAGCGCGCGAAGAGGAAGGCCGCGCCCTACCGCAAGACCTTCGTGCAGGCCCACCGCGGCGGGGAGAGCCGGCACGGCCCCTTGAAGCGCTTCGTCACCAACGGGAACCTGCGGGCCCTGAAGGCGTACTTGATCACCGTGGCCGCCTGCAGCAGCGAGAACGAGGACGGCTGGACCACCACGCTCGACAGCATGGTCTGGGCCCGCCTGTTCGACACCACCCTGACCACCACCGACCAGTCCGCCCGGACCGCGGCCTGGCGGACGCTGCAGCAACTGCAGGCGATGAACCTGATCAGGTGCACCCGCCCCCGCGGCAGCACGAAGATCTCGGTGACCCTGCTCCGGGAGGACGGCTCCGGCGCGGAGTACACCCGCCCCAACGGGAAGGCGGAGGCGGACCGCTTCCTGCAGATCCCCATCACGTTCTGGACCAAGGGCTACGACGCCCAGCTCGACCTCCCCGGCCTGGCCCTGCTCTTGGCGATCGCCCGCGAGAAGCCGTGGTCGCCCTTCCCCGCCGAGCGGGCGCCCGAGTGGTACGGCTGGTCCGCGGACACCCAGCTACGGGGCCTCCAGAAGCTGCTCTCCCTCAACCTGGTGGAGCGCCGGGAGGCGTACCTGAAGGCTCCGCTGTCCCCGACCGGCAGCACGCTGGTGTACCAGTACCGACTCGCCGCGTCGATGCGGATTCGCAAGCAGAAGGCAACCCCGGCACCGGCGGCCTGAACCATTAAGGAGGGAATGCCATGCAGCCTTGCATTGGCAGTAGCCGCGAACCACCCCGGGCTGATTTACGGGGCCGCGATCCCAGCAGACCCGAGAAAGCGCGAAGAGTCGAAACGTCGCGCACATTCATGATAAAATGGAAATGTCGCCTGACTATCTTGGCGGATTCCCAGGCGACATTTCCCAAACCCTATTAACGAACCCTATGGAGGTTCTCTATGTCCAATGACGGACACAAGTTCGTAGCAAATTCCATCACCGTGAACTATCACAACCATAGCTCGGATCGAGGAGAGGGGGCAATCGGACCTTCCGAACCTGCCGCATCTGCTGCCGACGGACCCGCCGAGGGCGGTCAGAACTCCGCTGCTCCAGCAGGTGATCCAGCACCGGCCGGAGACGGGAGTGGGCGAAAGTTCTACCAGGACCTCTTCGTCTTCCTGCTCGTCATCGTGGCCGGGCTCACGGTCACCGTTCTCCTCAGCCAGTCCCTGGTGGCCACCCTTCTCCTGCTCATCGCCGGACTTGCCAGCGCCTGGGTGAAGATCCACATGAAGGAGTAGGCCGAGCGGCACGGGGGTGGTGACGAAACCGCTGTTCGTCACCACCCCATGCCGGGGACATCCGCTCACGCTGACCATCGGGAACAAAGTCCGTCACATGTGCGACGGCGGCCTTCTGGTGTCCAATTGGATGATCCCGCCGTATGTCTGGATTTTTGATTTGAGAGCGGTGTTGTCTTCTGTGAGCTGCCGAATGGTCTCCGCGTAAATGTTCAGGAGTTTGCGGAGTTCGGTGTTCTCCTGGCGAAGCCGTGTGACGGCCTTGCCGTCGTTCGCCTCGGCGGTCGCCGGTTTGGCGGGTGTGCTGATCGGTTGGGTCTTCGGCCGGAAGTACTCGATGATCAGCGGCCGGTAGTGCCGGTAGAACGTCGCATGTCGGATGCCCAGGCGGCGTTCGACCTCGGCAACCGTGGGCGCTCGGCCGGTGCGGGCCGCGTCGGCAAGCACAGCGTCCATGACCGCCTGGACCTCGGTGTCGGTGGGTAGTTGGGGCATCAGGGGTGCTCCTGGTCGGGGGTGTGGCGGGTGAGGAAGTCGGCGATCTCGTCGTGCTGCTGCTGGAGCCGCTGGCGGGGGAACGGCGCCAGCGCTTCGCCTTCGGCGAGGGCGGCGGCGAGGTGGCGGAGGTGGTCGGCTAGGGCGTCCCGGTTGTCCGTGTTGAGCGCGACGTTGCGGCAGCGCAGGGGCTGGCAGTCGGGCAGGGACGGGCCGTCGGCGCCGTCCTCTGCGCGCCGGCACAGGGCCCGGTCGGGGACGTGGACGCAGGTGACGAAGCTGCCGGGGTAGATGTGAGGGTCGTGCCGGGCCATGAGGCGCTTGAGGCGCACGGGGTCGGTGACGACCTTGCCGAGGAAGTCGGCGTGCCGGGCGAACTCGGCGAGCCGTAGTTCGGCCTCGGCCCCGGCCGGGCCGGTCAGCCGGTGGTGCTCGCCGACGGCCGCCAGGTCTAGGAGCTGTTCGCCCCGGGCCAGTGCTTGCTCGGCTTCGACCTCGGGGCGGAACCCTGACTCGGAGGTGCCCGCGTAGCCCTCGAACATCTGGACGCTGAGGTGCCGGTACTGGATCGCGCCGGCGATGCTGCCGCCGGGCCTGCGGGCGATGAACCATGCGAGGGTGCGGCGGAACTGGCGGGTGGTGATCGGCCAGGGACGGCCGTTGACCTGCGGGATGGAGTCGGTGCGGCCGTGGGCCATGCAGTAGTCGTTGATCCAGTCGATGAACGACCGCAGGTCGGTGACGGTCTGCGTGCTGGTCTTGGACCGGTTCGGGTCGGTGCGGCGGTAGTGCGGCGAGCTGGCGAGGACGCTGAATAGCCGCTGGTTTCCGTCCGGGACGAGCCGTTCCATGATGCGGATCGCGCGCTCGACAGGTTCGCCGACGATCCAGTGCGCTTCGGCTCCGCGGACGTCCTGTTCGCCCTTGAAGGCCAGGCTCGTGACCCGGCGCCGGTAGGTGTGTCCGTCCTCGGTAGCGGCCTTGCTCAGGCAGCCGCCGGCGAGGTGCTTGACCTCGCTGTCCCGCATGCCCGAGAGGTAGGCGACGACGATATAGCAGGCTGCGGCCAAGAGCCGGTCGAGCCGCGGGACATCCTCGTAGGCGATCCGTCCGCGCCAGGGTTCGCCGTCGAGCCGGCCAGCGATCCGGGCGAGGAGGTAGGTCCCGTCGTCCAGGCCGAGGTCCCGTTGGGCGTCGGCGATCATGGCCCGGCAGGTGTCGGTGTTGAACGCGCCCCGGTTGCAGCCGACCTGGCGTGCGAGGTGGCTGGTGTTGACGACCAGCGTGTCGGTCTTCTGGCTGGGGCAGCCGCGGGCGCCGGGCAGCGGCTGGTCCTGGGCTCGGTAACGGTCCAGGACCACGGAGAGGTGGGCGGGTGCCCCCTTGATCCTCGGCGCCCCGCGGCGGATGCGGTTGGGGGTGCTGTTGTCCCGGAGCTCCGCGTACTCCTCGTGGGCCCGCAGAACATCGTCCGAGAAGTCCTCGATCCAGCGGAGTGCCCAGGTCAGCAAGGGTCCGATGACCTGCTCAGGGATGCGCTCGGTGGTGTTCTCGCCGTCTTTGCGGCGCTTGGGGCGGAGCCACCCGGCGACGGTGGCCGGGTCGAAGGACAGCGCGTCGGAGAGCTTCGCGCGGAACAACCACAGCTTCCGCGCGACGAACGTCTTCGTCCGGTAGGTGTCCAGGGCGATCCGCAGAGCGCCCAGGTGCGTGAGGTAGTCGGCGAGGTCCGCGGGAGTCAGCTCGGACAGGCGGGTGACCCGCTCTGCGGCCCAGCCCAGGAACAACCGCAGGTCGGCGAAGTGCCCGCGCAGGGTGAAGATGCGGGCGGGCCGTTCGCCGGGCGGCAGATCGTTGGCGAGCTCGCAGGCCATCAGCTCCTTGGCCACCTGCCGGAAGCAGGCAGGGATCATGGGGAAGTTCAAGATCAGCTCGCGGTGATGGTCCTGGACGATCGCCGGTTTGAGCCTCCAGACGTCATCGCCGAACCGGGACGTGTCCTCCGGGAGCACGCCCGGTCTCAGCGGCCGGTCGCCGAGGACCAGGGCGTCGGGGGCGAACCGCGATGCGGTGGCCGTGGACAGGGCCGGCGTCGTCACGCGCTCTCCTTCGGTCCGTCGAACAGGGCGGCGATCGGCAGGGCCGGCTTGGCGGCCTCGGCGTTCCGGATCTGGGCCGCGGTGAAGCGGGGCAGGATGCGCCGGGTGACGACCAGCCAGGTGACGGCGTGCCGTCGACACCAGTCGGCGACGTTCGCGGCGTCGAGTTCGGCCCGCATCCTGTCCAGCAGGGCCAGCAGCGCGGGCAGGTGCTTCTCCAGCACCAGCGCGTTCTCACAGCGCAGGCAGGTCAGGAACGACTGCCGGCACGGGCCTTCGTCGAACGGTCCGTTCTCGAAGTCCAGGCAGGCGCTGACCAGGGTGTCCAGCCGCCCGTCCCGGGCCTCGGCGATCTTCCCCGCCGTGGTGCCCAGCAGCTTCGCCGCCGCGTGCGGATCTGCGGCCATGGCGGTCTCGGCAGCCTCGTCCAGGACCCTGGCGGTGGCGGCCCGCGCGTGGTTCTCGGCGTCGGCGAGGGCCTGGGCCATGACGCGCTCGGCCCAGTCCCGGACGCGCGGGTCGGGCTTGAGGTAGTGGCGGAACGAGACGTCCATGGTGTTGGTCCGCGAAGCGGTTGGCAGATGCCCGCCCAGGGCTCGGGTCGTGCGGACCTCGACCGTGGTCTTGATCCTGTTGCTCGTCACCTCCAACAGCTCCCCCACGTCGTCGCGCAGGCCGTGGGAGGCGGACCACTGCCTCAGCGACAACCGGCGGCTGGCGTTCATCCGCAGGGCGAACGGGGCGACGTGGCCGGCCGCTTCCTGCTTGGCGTCCCAATACTCGCCGTGGTCGGCGGGACGACCGTCGAGTCCCGCGAAGACCGACCACAGGTGGTCGCCGCCGGAGAACGACCGGCTCCGGGTGGTCAGCCGGTGCAGCAGCAGGTAGTAGCCGCCCGGCGTGTGGAGCTGCCGGCTCGGCAGGCCAACCTCCCAATGGACCGTCTCCCGGCTGGCGCTCTTGGCCCGGCGCCGTTTCAGCAGGTTGACCGCGACGGCCCGTTCTTCCAGAAGGCGGTGTTCCGCCGGAAGGTCCTTGATCGTCTCGACGTTCCGTCCGGTCAGCGCAACGCCCAGGATCAGCAGCGGCGTCAGGTCTGACTCGGTGAGGAACAGCCGCTGGGCCAGCAGTCGGCGCCAGTGGTTTCCGACCATGCCCCGGGGCAGCGTGCGGCCGTTCGGGATGCCACGGGCGGTGCCGGTGCGGGCGAGCCGCAGCAGCCGTTCCGCGTCGGTGCGCTCCTGCCCCTCGAAGACGTCCAGGCCCTCGGCCTCGATCCGGGCGAGCTCCGCCTCGCCCGCCGCGATGCGGTCCCGGATAGCGGCGACGTCGCTTCGGGCGGCCGTGACGATCGCGGCGAACTCACGCTCCGAGTAGCCGGGCCGGCCCTCCTGCGGGCGCCCGGCGACGTGCCCGCGACGGGCGAGGAAGTCCACCACCTCCGGTCGCAGGCGACCCGGCGGCAGGCGACGCAACAGCAGCAACACCGCCCCGAATCGGCCCGTGAAACCCACGCCATCCCCCCGGTTCTGCAGGTGCAGCCGCAGCCGCAGAAGGTGGGACTCCCGCAGCTCGCCGGGGTCGGCAGGCGGGTTGTCCAACGTGGCCAGGAAGATCAGCAGCAGCCGGGCCGAGTAGTGGACGTGTTCAGCGCTCTGGAGGGTGCGGCAGGTGCCGGTGGGGCCGAATCTCGCGGCCTCGGCGGCGGCCAGGTCCTCGTGCCAGCCGGACAGTGGCAGAGCTGCCAGCGAGAACACCTTGTGGCGGCCGTCCTCTCCGTCGAATGCGACCGTGACCCCCGCCGGGGTCGGGCGAACCGCCGGCGGCGGTTCGTAGGGGCCTGCGGGGAGCGCGGCCGACCGGCCTCGGCCAGGCCGGGGCGGAACCTCGTTCACGCGGCCGTCTCCCATCCCTGCGGACAGAACCCGCTCGGCGCCCAGGCGTCGGCCGGGATCAGGGCGAGCCGGGTCTCCAGCTCCAGCTCCTGCAACGTGTGCAGGTAAAGCTGTGTGGTGACCACCGACCGGTGTCCGAGCCTGATCCGCAGCCAGTTCAGTGGGTCACCGAAGACCATCTGGAACATCTCGCGCTGGTCGGCGTTCATCTCGCCGAGGGCCTGCAAGTGCCCCCGCCAGAGTTGTTCCAGCGTCACCACGCTGTAGGAGTGCCGCAGGATGTGTGGGTGGGCCCGGTCCCTTAGCCCGTGGCTGCGGCAGCGGGCGTTGGCGTCCTTGAATACCTGCTGGAATCCCGCGGGCGTCATCGGCGTCCCCCGCTCGGTCAGCCACAGGGCGGCCGGCTCCAAGCCGTTCTCACCCTCGATGAACAGTCGGCGCCGCTCGTGCGGCTCCAACCTGGCCACCGGCACCCACCTTCCCGACAAACGCACCGCGGCCCGGTCCCTGTCCTCGACCACCAACGGCCACCGCACCGCCTTGTAGCGGCCCCGCCGCTGGGCGTCCTCGACCGCCTCCGCGCGGTCCACCTCGACGTACTCCGAGACGTCCCGGAGCACGAGCGCCGGAATGTAGACCACCCGGCCGGACCCGTTCTTGGCCACCGCGTTCGGCAGCCGGGTGCGGGCGTTGTGCAGCCCCGGCTCCACCCGAGGAAGCTCGAACAGGGTCAACGCGCTCTGCTCGCTCAGCCGTAGTCCGGTGCGGACCATCAGGTCCGTGTACGCGGAGTTCCGGGCAGCGAACCGGCCGCGGAACCCCAACCAGGGCAACCCGTCCGGGCCGAACCCGCGAATCCCCACGTCACGCCACCTGGCGTAGGCAGCTGGCGGCAGCCACTTCACGTCCCGGCGCGGACCGACGTGCGACGACTCCGCCGGCGCCAGGTGCTCACGCCACCCTCGAACCGGGTCCGGGAGCGTCACCACCCGCTGAACGATCGGATTGACCCGGACGAGATCCGTCGAGATCGCCCACCGATAGAACTCGTTGACGGTGGAGACCTCCCGGTCCCACGTCGAGTCCTCGACCCTCGGCCCGGCGGGGTCCTTGCGCCTCCATCGCTCGTACGCGGCCCGGTCCTCCGGCACCGCGTCTTGCCAACTTCGCTCGTGGGCAGCACCGCCGCCGGGCAACAGCACCGGCGGCCGGCTGAACCAGAGGAAGTTCAAAAAACCCCGCAGATCACGGGCGGCCGCGGCCTGTGTGTTCCACGGACTCGCGCTCAGCGCCGTGGCGAAGTACCTGTTCAGATCGGCGTCGTACGCACCCGCCGGGCTGATCAGGAACGGCTGACCGTCGAGAACACCGTGACCGTCTAGCCACTCGTCCAGCACTCCCGGGTCCGTGTACGCGAAGGACTCCGTGCGCGGACGTGGCAGATCCCTCCGGGTGAAGAACACCCGCCATCCCAAGATCGACATGGCATCGGACTCTAGCGCCGGACATGTTCACAACCGCATAAGCGACGCAGAGCAGGAAACGGGCGGGCAGCCGAAGCGATCCGGCGGACCGGGCGATCACCACCTCGCCCGATTCGAGCGGCTGGCGCAGCGCGTCCAGCACCCGGACGGGGAACTCCGGCGCCTCGTCGAGGAACAGGACGCCCCGATGGGCCAGCGAGACCGCACCCGGTCTCGGCAGGCCGCTGCCGCCCCCGACGATGGCGGGCATCGTGGTCGAGTGGTGCGGGGCGCAGTAGGGCGCGTGGTCGATCAGCGGCCGCCCGGCCGGGAGCAGCCCGGCCACGGAGTGGACCGCGGTGACCTCCAGCGCCTCCTTCTGGGTGAGCCGCGGGAGCAGTGCCGGCAGCCGCTCCGCCAGCATCGTCTTGCCCGCGCCGGGCGGGCCCTTGAGGTAGAGGTGGTGACCGCCGGCGGCGGCGATCTCCAGGGCCCTGCGGGCCTCGTACTGGCCGGCCACATCGGCGAGGTTCAAGCGGGACGCCGCCTCGTCGGGCAGGCCGCGCACTCCCGCGCTGGGGAGCATGAGGCCCGCCATCAGCGGGTCGGGCCGGCCGGCGAGCCGGTCGGCGGGCTCCTCCGGTTCGGGGGCCCCGGTGAGCACGGCGATCAGCTGGCGCAGGCTGCGGACACCGATGACGCTCGCCCCGGGGACCAGCTCGGCCTCAGCGGCGGTCTGGTCGGCGACGACGACCCGCCGGTAGCCGGCGTCGGCCGCGGCCAGCACCGACGGGAGCACCCCGCGCACCGGGCGCACCCGCCCGTCCAGGCCGAGCTCCCCGATGAGCAGCAGGTCGGCGATCGAGGAGGGGTCGAGCCGTTCGGCCGCGGCCAGCACGGCGCAGGCCACGGCGAGGTCGAAGCCGCTGCCGCTCTTGGGCACCGACGCGGGGCTCAGCCCGACCGTCAGCTTCCGCTGCGGCCAGGCCTCGCCGCTGTTGTCGAGTTCCCTGATGATTGAACGAGTTCAAGCGTCATGAAGGGCTGTACGTGGACGAGTG
>NZ_JBHSOF010000063.1:0-40738 GCF_042656005.1 Kitasatospora misakiensis
GACGTTTCAAACTCTAGCCGATCCCCGCTCCGAAAAGCGAATCCAGCCGCAATCCCCGTAAACGGGCACACCGAATAAACCCTGAGCCGGAACGCGTCGAAACAAAAAACGACACGACTCGGCCCGAATACGGGAAGAGGTGGTGTTTCAGAGGATTGGCCGCTCCGGGACCGTCCGCGCCGATGCGTGTCCGGTGCTCCCTGCCGAGTGACTACAGAACACTACGCCCGTTCGGAGGCAAAGGCAAACGGTCCACCCGGACGATGCGGGTGCAGACCGAGCGGCCCGCCTTCACGTACTCACCGTTGGGGTGGTCGTTGCCGTTGACCCAGCGGCGGGCGGCGGCCTCGTCGCGACCGCCGGCGCGGTGGCGGTCGATGAGGCGGGTCTCGCGGACGCTGTCGTCGGTCTCGACGTACCAGAGCTCGCGGAGCAGTCGGCGGGCCTCCGGCCAGGGGTGGTCGGCGGCGGCGAGGTAGTTGCCCTCGGTGACGACCAGGCGGGCGTGCGGGTGGACGACGTGGCGGGCGGCCACCGGTTCGTCGAGGTCGCGGTCGAAGTCGGGGACGTAGATGTCCTGGAACCGGTCGGTGGCGACCCGGCGCAGCAGGGCGACGTAGCCGTGCGCGTCGAAGGTGGCGGGTGCGCCCTTGCGGTGGCCGAGGCCGAGGCGGTCGAGCTGGCTGCCGGAGAGGTGGAAGCCGTCGAGGGGGAGGTAGGCCGCGCTGCCCGGGCCTTCCCGGCGTTCGACCTCGGCGACGAGGTGCCGGGCCAGCGTGGACTTGCCGGCGCCGGGTGGGCCGGCAAGTCCGAGGATGGCACGGGCCTCGCTGCCCGGGCCGCGCAGCAGGCCGAGGGCGAGGGACGTCAGACGGTCGGCGCCGGGGGTGTCCCCCGTGCGGCCCTCGGGGGTGCGGTCCGCGTTCATGGGCGAAACCCTACTCAGCGGGCGCCCGCGGGGGCTCGGGGCGGTCGGCGAGGGCGGGCAGTTCCAGGGTGAGGGTGCCGGCGTCCGCGTCGAGCAGGGCGGGGACGCCGAGCGGGACGGTGAGGGTGGACGGGCAGTGGCCGAAGCCGAGCTCCCACACGACCGGTATGCCGAGCGGCCCGAGGCGGTCGAGCATGACGTCCCGGACCCGGTCGAGCGGGCCGCAGCCCTCCCAGGAGCCGAGGGCGACGCCGGTGACGCCGTCGAAGGCGCCGGAGCGCAGGAGCTGGGTGAGGATGCGGTCGAGCTGGTAGGGGTGCTCGTTGACGTCTTCGAGGACCAGGATGTGGCCGGCGTAGGAGGGGCGGGCGGCGGGGGTGCCGCGTTCGGCGGCGAGGACGTGGGTGCAGCCGCCGGCGGTGATGCCGCGGGCCCGGCCGGGGACGAGGGTGGCGGCGGTGGCCGAGGTGAGGACGGTGGTGGCGGCGGGCTCGAAGAGGGTGCGGCGCAGGTGTTCGGCGGTGGGGCCGTCCCCGAGGAAGGCGGCCGTGGCGCTCATCGGTCCGTAGAGGGTGGTGAGGCCGAGGCGCTGGGCGACGGCCTCGTGCAGCGAGGAGACGTCGCTGAAGCCGATGAGGACCTTGGGCGGGGCGGCGCGCAGGGCGTCCCAGTCGAGGAGGTCGACCATGCGGTGGACCCCGTAGCCGCCGCGGGCGCAGATGACGGCGTCGACGGTGGGGTCGAGCCAGGCGGCCTGGAAGTCGGCGGCGCGGTCGGCGTCGGTGCCCGCGAGGTGGCCGAGGACGGGGTGGGTGTCGAGGACGTGCGGGGCGATCGTGACGCGCAGCCCCCACGAGCGGAGGAGGGCGGTGCCGGCGGCGAGCCGCTGCGGGTCGATGGGGCCGCTGGTGGCGACCACGGCGATGTGGTCCCCGGCGCGGAGGTGCGGCGGGCGGGTCAGCCCTCGGCCGGGGGTGGTCGGGTGCTGGTCCATGACCGGGTTCCTTCCGGGGTGGGGTGTTCTCGGGGCCGGCGCGGAACCGGCCCCGAGAGGTTATTCCCCTGACGCGTTCACAGCGATCCCATGACGGCGCGGACTTCGGTGAGGGTGGCGTCGGCGGTCGCGTTGGCGCGTTCGGCGCCGGCGCGCAGGACCTGGCGGATGTGGCCGCGGTCGGCGGCGAGTTCGGCGCGTCGGGCGCGGATCGGGCGGAGGTGCTCGTTCACGGCCTCGGTGGCGGTGCGCTTGAGGGCGGCGGCGCCGCCGTCGCCGATCTCCTCGGCGACCTCTTCGGGGGCGCGGTCCTGGCAGAGGGCGGTGAGCAGGAGGAGGTTGGAGACCTCGGGGCGGGCGGCCGGGTCGTAGCTGATGCGCCGGTCGGTGTCGGTCTTCGCGCCCTTGATGAGGCGGGCGGTGGTGTCCTCGTCGGCGGCGAGCGGGACGGAGTTGTTGCGGCTCTTGCTCATCTTGCCGCCGTCGGTGCCGAGGAGCAGCGGCGCGGAGGAGAGCAGGGCGCGGGGGCGGGGGAAGACGGTGGTGCCGTCGGGGTGCGGGTAGCGCTCGTTGAAGCGGCGGGCGACGGTGCGGGCGACCTCCAGGTGGGGCAGCTGGTCCTTGCCGACGGGGACGAGGTCGGCTTTGCAGAAGAGGATGTCGGCGGCCTGGTGGACGGGGTAGGTGAGCATCAGGCCGTTGACGGTGGCCTGGCTGGAGTGGGCGATCTCGTCCTTGACGGTGGGGTTGCGGTGGAGTTCGGCGACGCTGACCAGGCTGAGGAAGGGCAGGAGCAGTTGGTTGAGCGCGGGGACGGAGCTGTGGGTGAAGATCGTCGCGCGGTCGGCGTCGATGCCGGTGGCGAGGTAGTCGACGACGAGGTTCTCGGTGTGCTCGGCGAGGTGGTCGGCGATGTCCCGGTCGGTGATGACCTGGTAGTCGGGGATGACGAGGAACATCTCGACGCCGAGGCGTTGGAGGTGGACGCGGTTGCGGAGGCTGCCGAAGTAGTGGCCGAGGTGGAGCGGGCCGGTGGGGCGGTCGCCGGTGAGGACGCGGTGGGCGGCGGGGTCGCGGCGGATGTCCGCGTCCAGGTCGGTCAGGTCGGTGACGTCACTGGTGGCGGTGGTGGCGGTCGCGGTGGTCACGGGGTTTCTCCTCGGTACGGCGGTGGTGGCGGCCGTCCGGGGCTCGGGGCCCGTCCCGTCGGAGAAACGCAACAGGGCCGTCCATCCCGGACGGCCCTGGTCAGGCGTGGCTGGTGGCCGTCCTAGGACGGCCACCAGTTGAGACCCGCGAAGCGCTTCATGGGTCCGAGGGTAGCGGCGCCGGGCCGGCCTCGCCGCCGGTTTTCCAGTGGCGCCACTGACTGGGGCGAAGGCCTCTCAGAAGCGTCAGATAGGTTTGCCTCACCTAACTTCGACGTCCCGCCCCGAAGGAGTGCCGCGTGTCCCCCACCCCCGGCCGCCCGACCGACCCCCGCCCCACCCGCCGGACCCTGCTCACCGCGGCGCTCACCGGCGGAGCCGTCCTCGGCCTCGGCGGAGTGCTCACCGCCTGCGGCAGCTCGGGCGGATCGAGCGGATCGGGCGGCTCCGGCGGCGGTGCGGCGCAGCCCTCCGGCGGTTCCTCGCCGAACCAGAAGTCCGTCAAGCAGGGCGGCGACGACTACGCCGCGGTGATCGAGAAGATGAAGGGCTTCGGCACCGACGCCGCGCCCGGCGTCTACCCGCGGACCGTCAAGCACGCGATGGGCGAGACCGTCCTCCCCGCCAGGCCGACCCGGGTCGTCGTCCTCGACACCGGCGAGCTCGACAACGTCGTCTCGCTCGGCATCCAGCCCGTCGGCATGGTCCACACCGACGGCTCCAAGAGCATGCCGTCCTACCTCAAGGACAAGGCCGGCAACCCCGCCAACGTCGGCACCATCAACAGCCTCAACCTGGAGGCCATCGCCGCACTCAAGCCCGACCTGATCCTCGGCAGCCAGCTGCGCGCCCAGGACCAGTACGAGCAGCTCTCGAAGATCGCGCCGACCGTCTTCTCGCTGCGCCCCGGCTACCCGTGGAAGCAGAACTTCCTGCTCAACGCGAGCCCGTTCGGCCTGGAGGCGGAGGCCAAGGCGCAGCTGGACGCCTACCAGGTGGCCGCCGCGGCGATCGGCGCCGGGCTCGGCGCCAAGCGGCCCACCATCACCCCGCTGCGCTTCATGCCCGGCAAGACGCGGCTCTACGCGGAGCTGTCCTTCATCGACACCATCCTCACCGACGCGCAGCTGCCGCAGCCCAAGATCGAGCAGGTCAAGGAGCTCGCGGTGGAGATCAGCCCCGAGCAGATCGACAAGGCGGACGCCGACTGGGTCTTCTACGGGGTCTACGGCACGCCCAGCTCCACCAACCAGGACGCCGTCCTCGGCGGGGCGCTCTGGAAGACCCTGGGCGCGGTCAAGTCGGGGCAGGCGCGGCCGGTCGCGGACGAGACCTGGTTCCTCGGTCTCGGCGTGGCCGCGGCCAACGTCGTCCTCTCCGACCTCAAGGGCTTCCTCGCGGCCGGCGCCTGACCGACGAGCGCCCGGAGGCCCCCGGAGGTCGAATGGGCGTCAGGGCGTGGAACGGGTGGGACTGGTGGGACGAGAGGGACGGGTGGGACATAACGGTGTCGTGGGGCTCCCGGGGCGGAAACGCGCTTGGAGCAGGTCGCCCGGTACGGGAGGATCGGCGGGACCGCACCCCGAAGGGCCCGTGCCAATGACCACGCTCGACCGGACCGCCGCCGACCGGCCGTCGTCCGCCACACCTGTGCCCCTGCCGCCGTCCGCGTGCCCGGAGGGGCGGCCGGACGGCGCTGCCGCTCGGGTCGCTTCGGTCGCGGGGATGCCGGTGGACTCCGTCCTCCCGGCGGGCGGGGTGACCCGCTGCTCGATCGTGGCGGCGGGTGCCGACGGCCTGACGGGCGGCGCGTCCGGCGTCCTGCGGGACGGCTTCGTACCGCGACCGCGCGACGGGGACGCCGACGACGGGCGCGACGGGGCCGAGGGGGCCAGTCGGTCCGAGCGGTCGGGCCTGTCCGACAGGTCCGACGGTGGTGCGGGCGAGGGGTTCGTCCGGCTCCAGCAGCCGCCGACCGTCCAGGACCGGACCGTCCCCGTGCTTCAGGCCGCCCAGGAGGAGTTGCGCACCGTCGTCAACCGGCGGCCCGCACCGTCGCGCCGGCTGCGCCGGATGCATCCGCAGCCGGCCGTCGCCGCCGTCCGACCGGTCGTCCCCACACCGCGCACCGGCGAGGAGCCGGACGCCTCCGCTGCACGGGCGGCGACCACCGAAGCCCCGCTGGGCGTGCTGATCGGCGGTACCCCCCAGCCGCCGGACGCCTCCGGACGCCCGGGGTGGCCCGGGCATCCGGAGGAACGGCCGACCGTGCGGGCCACCGCCGAAATCGTCCGGCTCGGCCGGGGCACCTGCATGGTGGTGCTGCCCGCCTGGCGCCCCGCGATCGCCGTCTCCGTCCCGACCGAACGCCTGCTGAACGCCACCGGCCTCGCGTACGAGCAGTTGGCGGACGCGCGGCTGTCCGTCGTGATCAACCCCGGCGCCCTGCACGACCGGGAGCTGGACCTGCGGGACTGGCAGGCCGCCCCGCCCGGCCGGGTGGGCCGACGCGACGGGCGCCGTTCGCTCTAGCCGGTCGCTCCAGGCGGTCAGGGGTCGGTGCCGGTCAGGAGCGGGCGGGCCTGGCGTTCGGGATGTAGCCGAGGTCGACGGCCCGGGGTTCACGACGCTCGGCGAGCCAGCCCTCCCGCACATCCGCCAGCAGCTCCGGCAGCGTGGGCGGCCAGAGGGCGTCCGCGTGCTCGTCGGCGAGATCCTCCGGGGTCCACCAGCGCCAGTCGAGGATCTTGTCGGCGGCGTGCATCGCGCTGACGTCACCGACCGGGCCGCGGTGCGGACCACTGGCGAGGTAGATGTGCTCGTGCTGGCGGACCGGTGTGCCGTGCCAGGTGAAGTCGTGTTCCCAGGTGCAGAGCAGCGGGCCGGGTTCGAGGTCGGACCAGCCGGTCTCCTCCCAGAGCTCGCGGCGCGCCCCCGTCCACGGCGTCTCCCCGGGCTCGATGCCGCCACCCGGCATCGTCCAGTGCACACCGACCTCGCTGTTGTCCGAGCGCAGGAGGAAGACGGAGCCCGCGTCGTCCAGGACGACCGTCCGTGCCGCCTGACGGGGGGTCCTTCGCGCGTTTCGCCACAGGTTTCGCATCGGGTCACTCTCGCAGCGGTCCGCTCCGGCCGTCGAACGGGCTTCGCCGCTCCCCCGGGCGGCGGCTCCGCACGCGGGGGCCGGGCGGACAGTCAGGGTGGGGAGTCTCCCCGCGGAGCCCCGAACGACCGGTTCAGGCCTGTGACGTCGGGGTTTTGACGACTCGACGACCTGCCGGGGGCCGTACCCTGACGCCCATGCCCGCACCCGCATTCCTCCTCCCCTCGCATCCGCTGGACCCGCGCCGGATCGACCCGCAGTTCATCCGGGAGGCCCGGCTGCTGCGCGACCTGGGCGGCGAGCACTTCCTCGTCGACCACGACGCGCTGCTCGCCGGGGACGCCCGCGCGGCCGTCGCCCGGGTCCCGGCGGGGCGCGGACCGTTCTGGTACCGGGGGTGGATGCTCCCCTCGGACCGTTACGCGGCCTTCGCCGCCGCCCTGGCGGAGCGCGGCGGCCTGCTGCTGACCAGCCCGCCCGGGTACGCCTCGGCGCACGAACTGCCCGGCTGGTACGAGGTGTTCGAGGGGGCGACGCCGCAGAGCGTCTGGCTGCCGCTGGCGGGGGCCGGGAGCGGCAGCGGGAGTGGCAGCGGGAGTGGCAGCGGCGCCGGTGACGGATCCGGTGGCGGGGCCGGGATCGCACCGCCCGGCGAGGAGCGGTTGGCGTCGGCCGTCGACCGGCTCGGCGGCCACGGGCCGGCGATCGTCAAGGACTACGTGAAGTCGCGCAAGCACGAGTGGGACGAGGCCTGCTTCATCCCGGAGTTGGCGGACCTGCCGGCCGTGGCCCGGGTGGTCGCGCGGTTCGTGGAACTGCAGGGCGACTACCTGGCCGGCGGCGTGGTGCTGCGGCGGTTCGAGGAGTTCACCCGGGTGGGGTGGGACGTGAAGGACGGGCCGTCCGGCGGCGGTTCCGGTGCTTCCGATGCCTCCGGTGCTTCCACGGCGGGTCACGCCTCGGGCCGCGGGCTGGCGGACGGCGGGTGGGACGGCCGACGGCGGGCGGTGGAGGCCCGGGTGTGGTGGCTCGACGGCGAGCCGGTGCTGGTCGGACCGCATCCCGACCTGCCCGGCTCCCCCGCCGCCCCCGACCTGTCCGTGGTGCGGCCGCTGGTGCGGGCGCTCGGCTGCCGCTTCGTCACCACCGATCTGGCCGAGCGTGCCGACGGTTCCGGCTGGCGGGTGGTCGAGGTCGGCGACGGGCAGGTGAGCGAACTGCCCCGGGGGGTCGATCCCTCGGGGCTGCTGATCGCACTGCTCGCGGCGTGACCGGGAGGTGTCGTGATCGGGGCGGCGGGCCTGTCATGGGCCCGCCGCCCCTGGCCGTTCACGGTCCGCTCAGCCGTCCCGCCGTCCGCCGATCACGTCCGAGGCGGGACGGGCCCGGTGCTGTGTCCGGTGTCGTGTCCGCCGTGTCCGCCGTGCCCGTCCGCGACGAACGCCTGCCAGAGCCGGGCGTACGCCCCGCCCCGCGCCAGCAGTTCGCCGTGCGTGCCGTCCTCGACCACCCGGCCGTGGTCCAGCACGACGACCCGGTCGGCGCGCTCGGCGGTGGTCAGCCGGTGTGCGATGACCAGCGTCGTGCGACCGCCGCTGAGCCGGTCCGCGGCGTGGTTGACCGCCGCTTCGGTGGCCAGGTCGAGGGCCGCGGTGGCCTCGTCCAGCAGCAGGATGTCCGGGTCGACCAGTTCGGCCCGGGCCAGCGCGATCAGCTGGCGCTGACCCGCCGAGAGGTTGCGGCCGCGGCCGGTGACCTCGTGGTCGTAACCGCCGGTCAGCTTGAGGATCATGTCGTGCGCGCCGAC
Organism: Kitasatospora misakiensis; assembly: GCF_042656005.1. Classification (NCBI taxonomy): domain Bacteria; kingdom Bacillati; phylum Actinomycetota; class Actinomycetes; order Kitasatosporales; family Streptomycetaceae; genus Kitasatospora; species Kitasatospora misakiensis. The sequence continues at coordinate 7,981 of NZ_JBHSOF010000063.1, forward strand.
CGCCCGGGCCGCCGCCTCCACCTCGGCCGCCGAGGCCCCGGGCCGGCCGTACGCGATGGCCTCGCGCACCGTCCCGGCGAACAGGTAGGCCTCCTGCGGCACCACGCCGAGCCGGTGCCGGTACTGGGCGAGGTCGTAGCGGGTCAGGTCGACGCCGTCGACCCGGACGGTGCCGGCCGTCGCGTCGTAGAACCGGGCGACCAGCTTGACCAGGGTCGACTTGCCGGCACCCGTCTCGCCGACCAGCGCCACCGTCTGCCCGGCGGGGATCCGCAGACTGACGTCGGTGAGGACGTCCGGGGCGCCGTCCGCACCGCCGTTGTAGGCGAAGCCGACGCCGTCGAACTCGATCTCGCCGCGGAGTCCGTCCGGCACGGGCACCGGATCGGCGGCCTGCGCGGTGCTGGTCCGGGTGCGCAGCAGTTCGCGGATCCGGCCCAGGCCCACCGCCGCCTGCTGGTAGCCGTCGAACACCTGGGAGAGCTGGTTGACCGGGGCGAAGAACAGGTCGATGTAGAGCAGGTAGGCGACCAGCGCGCCGACGGTGAGCGTCCCGGCGTCCACCCGGGACGCGCCCACGATCAGCACCAGCGCGGCGGCCACGCTGGAAAGGAACTGCACGAACGGGAAGTACAGCGAGATGTAGAGCTGGGCTCGGACCCGGGCGTCCCGGTAGGCGATGCCCCGGGCGACGAAGCGGTCGGTGTTGGCGTCCAGCCGGCGGAACGCCTGGACGATCCGCATGCCGGCCACGTTCTCCTGCAGGTCCGCGTTGACCGTGCTGATGAGGTCCCGGGAGATCTCGTACTGGGCCTTGGACTTCCGGCGGAACACCAGGGTCGCGACCACCAGCAGCGGCAGCACCGCGAAGACCGCCAGGGCGAGTCCGGCGTCGATCACCAGCAGGGCGGCGAGGATGCCGAGGAAGGTCAGCAGGCTGACCACGGCCGTGACCACGCCGGTCTGGAGGAAGGAGGTGAGCGAGTCCAGGTCGGTGGTCATCCGGGTCATGATCCGGCCGGAGAGCTCGCGCTCGTAGTAGTCGAGGCCGAGCCGGTTGAGGTGGGCGAAGATCTTGAGCCGGAGCGTGTAGAGCACCCGCTCGCCGGTCCGGCCGCTGACCCGGTTCTCGGCGCCCTGCACCAGCCAGTCCAGCAGGACGATCACCAGGGCGGTGAGCGAGGCGACGGTGACGCCGGTCATGACGCCCTTGCTGACGCCGTCGTCGATGCCGTGCCGGATCAGGATCGGCAGGACGAGGCCGGCGCCCGCGTCCAGGGCGACCAGCAGCAGCGCCAGGGCGAGCGGCGCGCGGAAGGGGCGCAGCAGGCAGCGGAGGCTGAAGTCGGGGTCGCCCTGCTCGGCCTCGGCCCGGGGGATCTCCGGGTGGTCGGTGGCCGGCGGGAGCGCGGCGACCTGGGCGAGCAGTTCGGGCGCGGCGGTGCGGGCGGCCTTGGTCAGGGCCGGGGTGGGCATGGCGGGGGCCGGGGGTGCGGCTTCGGTCGCGGCGGCGTCCGTGCTTTCGGCGTTCGTGCTTCCGGCGTTCGTGCTCTCGGCGTTCGTGCTCTCGGTGTCCGCCGGGGTGGGCTGGTCGGCCGCCGCGGGGGTCCGGCCGGCCTCGGGGTCGGTGATCAGGGCCCGGTACTGGGGACATCGGGCGTCGAGTTCCTCGTGCGTGCCGATGTCGAGCAGCCGGCCGTGCTCCAGGACGGCGATCCGGTCGGCGAGCTGGAGGGTGGAGCGGCGGTGGGCGATCAGCAGGGTGGTGCGGCCGGCCATCACCGAGCGCAGCGCGTCGTGGATCTCCGCCTCGATCTGCGGGTCGACCGCCGAGGTGGCGTCGTCGAGCAGCAGGATGCGGGGGTCGGTGAGGATCGCCCGGGCCAGGGCGATGCGCTGGCGCTGGCCGCCGGAGAGGGTGAGGCCCTGCTCGCCGACCTTGGTCTCGTACCCGTCGGGCAGGGCCCGGACGAACTCGTCGGCCTGGGCGGCGCGGGCGGCGGCGACGATCTGCTCGTCGGTGGCGTCCGGACGGCCGTAGGCGATGTTGGTGCGGACCGTCTCGGAGAAGAGGAAGCTCTCCTCGGGCACGGTGCCGACGGCCGCCCGTACCGAGTCGAGGGTCAGGTCGCGCAGGTCGTGACCGTAGAGGCGGACGGCGCCGTCCGCCGGATCGTAGAACCGGGGCACCAACTGCGCGACGGTGGACTTGCCCGAACCGGACGCGCCGACCAGGGCCAGGGTCTCGCCGGGGGCGAGGCGGAGGCTGAGGCCGTGCAGGACGGGTGACGGGTGCTCGGGGTCGTAGCGGAAGCCGACCCGGTCGAACTCCAGCGCCACCTCGGTGGTCAGCGGTCCGACGACGCGCGGGCCGACGCTCGGCGCGGCGGCGGTGACGGCAGGCGCGTCGGCGGTGGCAGGACCGGTGCTGCCGGGGACCGGCTCGGTCGGCTCCAGGGCGAGGTCGAGGACGACCGCGTCCGGGCGTTCCTGCACCAGCGGTCGCTCGTCGATCAGCTGGAGCACGCGCTCGACGCCGGCCCGGGCCTGCTGGCCGACCGTGATGACCATGGTCAGCATCCGGACCGGACCGGTCATCTGCGCCACGTAGGTGGAGAAGGCGACGAACGTCCCGAGCGAGACCTGCCCGTCGACCGCCAGCCAGCCGCCGAAGGCCAGCACGGCCACCTGGGCGAGTGCGGGGACCGCCTGCATGGCGGGGTTGTAGCGGCTGTTGAGCCGGATCGACCGCAGCCGGGCCGCGAAGAGGCGGTGCGAGGCGCCCTCCAGCTTGTCCAGCTCCTGGTCCTCCTGGCCGAAGCCCTTGACCACCCGCACGCCGCCGATCGCCTCGTCGACCACGCCGGCGACGGCCGCGGCCTCCTGCTGGGCGGCCCAGGTGGCGGGGAAGAGCCGCTTGCGGCTGAGGCCCGAGAGCCACCACAGCGCCGGGGCCATGACCAGGGCGACCAGGGTGAGCGGCGGCGAGAGCCAGATCATCACGCCGAGCGACATGACGAACATGAGCAGGTAGCCGGTCATCATGGGCAGCATCGAGAGCAGCCCGTTGACCAGTTGGAGGTCGGAGGTCGCGCGGCCGACCACCTGGCCGGTGTCGAGCCGGTCCTGGCGGTGGCCGTCGAGTCTGCCGAGCGAGCGGAACAGGTCGGCGCGCATGTCGTGCTGGACGTCGACGGCCAGCTGCCCGCCGTAGTAGCGGCGGACCTGGGTGCAGCCGAACACGACGGCGGCGGCCAGCAGCAGGACGACGGCCCACGGGGCGAGCGGGCGGGAGTGCGCGGTGATGACGTCGTCGATGATCAGCTTGGTGACCAGGGGCACCAGGGCGGTGACGGCCATGCCGAGCAGCGAGGCGCCGAAGGCGAACAGCACGCTGCGCCGGGAGCGCCAGCAGTAGGCGAGCAGCCGCCGGAGCCAGCCCTGGCCCTCGGCGTCGCCGGGGCTGGTGCCGGTGCCGGTGCCGGTGCCGTCCGGGGTGCCGGTGGCGGGTGTGGTGTCGGTGGCGGGTGTGGTGTCGGTGGCGGGTGTGGTGTCGGTGGCGGTCGTGGTTCCGGGGGTCGGGCCCGGCCGGGCATGCCCGTCCGCGGGCTTGTCCGGCGAGGTGCCCGCAGCGCCCCGCGCGCCGTCCGCGCCCGCGGTGCCGGTTCGGGTGCCGCTCGGGGAAAGCTCCACCGTAGATCCGTGAGTCTCAGGCATATTTAGGGATGCTAACCATTCCGTCGGGTGACCGCCATGGAATTTCAGGCCAGGCCGAGCCGGGAATCCCGGCCCGACGGAGGGGCCAACAGCCCACAGCCTGCGGTGATTCCCACCGGACCGGGTCGGGCCGGCGCGCCCAGTACCAGGGTCGCCGACGGCGCCGGATCCGCCCACCGCCCATCGGCGCAGGGGGCGGACCATCCTTGGTCCTAGGTCGGGCGCCCGACCCGCCCCCGAGCACGGCTGCGGCCGGTGCGGGGTGGGGCGCCGGGGTGCGGGCGGGGGTAGGGGGTGCCGGGGTGCGAGGTGACCGATGTGCCCCGAACGGAGTAACCGGCCCCCGCGGGCTCAGGCCGACGCGCCCGCGCCGGACCCGGCTTCCGTGGCCTCGACGTCGGACCGCGTGGGGTCGGCGGCGACGGCGACGGCCGCCGCCGAGAACGCGCCGTGTGCCAGGTCGTGCAGCAGCGCGGCCATCGCGTCACGGGCGAGTCCGGCGCGCTCGTCCCCCTGGGCGGGGTTCGGGCCGTGGCTGTGCGGGGTGGAGTTGATCAGCCCGAAGACGGCGTGCACGGCCGCCCGGGCGACCGGCTCGGCGGTCGGGACCGCGAACGGCGGGTAGGCCTGGCGGACCACCTCGACCCAGAGCTCCACGTAGGCGCGCTGGAGACGGCGGACGGTTCGGCGGTCCTCCTCGCGGAGGTTGAGCAGTTCCCGGTCGTGCAGGGTGATCAGGTCGCGGTCGTCGAGTGCGAAGTCGACGTGGCCGCCGATCAGCGCGTCCAGTGCGGCGGTGGGGCCCTCGCTGCCGCCGGCCCGGCGGCGACCCTCCTCCAGCAGCCGCTCGCTGATGCCGACGAGCAGGTCGGCGAGCATCGCGTCCTTCCCGGCGAAGTGCCGGTAGAGGCCGGGGCCGCTGATTCCGACGGCCTTGCCGATCTCGTCCACTCCGACACCGAGGAAGCCTCGGGCCGCGAACAGCCGGGCGGCCTCCCTGCGGATCTGGTCGCGGCGTGGGAGCCCTGAGGCGGATGGGACGTTCGGCATGCGGTCCATCGTAGACAGTCGGGTTATCGCTGGTTAACCTGGGCGACGGAAGTTAACGTTCATTAACGTGTGGGGGTCACGGGCTCACCGGCCCTGTTGGCCCACCTGCCACCGAGGGCAAGGGAGCTCTTGGAATGGTCATCTCCACCGCCGGCGCACCCACCGGCGTCAACGGCAGTGCGGCAGCCGGCACCCCGGCGGGCAGCGCGGCCTTCGGCCCCGTCGCACCGGGCTCGGCCGCACCGGCCCCCCGGCTCGACACGGGCGTCGACCCCGGGTCCGAGGCATTCCGGACGAACACCGCCGCCCACCGGGCACTGGTCGCCGAACTCCGCGAGAAGCTCGGCACGGCCGCGCTCGGCGGCGGCGCCAAGGCCCGCGCCCGCCACACCGCGCGCGGCAAGCTGCTCCCCCGCGACCGGGTGGACACCCTGCTCGACCCGGGCTCCCCCTTCCTCGAACTGGCCCCGCTGGCGGCGGACGGGATGTACGACGGCGCCGCCCCGGCCGCCGGGGTGATCGCCGGCATCGGCCGGGTCGCCGGGCGCGAGGTGGTCGTGGTCGCCAACGACGCCACCGTCAAGGGCGGCACCTACTACCCGATGACGGTCAAGAAGCACCTGCGCGCCCAGGAGGTCGCGCTGGAGAACCGGCTCCCCTGCGTCTACCTGGTCGACTCCGGCGGCGCCTTCCTCCCGATGCAGGACGAGGTCTTCCCGGACCGCGACCACTTCGGTCGGATCTTCTACAACCAGGCGCGCCTCTCCGCCGCGGGCATCCCGCAGATCGCCGCCGTGCTCGGCTCCTGCACCGCCGGCGGCGCGTACGTCCCGGCGATGAGCGACCAGGCCGTCATCGTCCGCAACCAGGGCACCATCTTCCTCGGCGGGCCGCCGCTGGTGAAGGCGGCGACCGGCGAGGTGGTGACCGCGGAGGAGCTCGGCGGCGGCGACCTGCACTCCCGGACCTCCGGCGTCACGGACCACCTGGCCGAGGACGACGCCCACGCCCTGTCCATCGTCCGCACCATCGTCGCCGGGCTCGGCCCGCGCCCGGCCCGCCCGTGGCCGCTCGCCCCGGCCGAGCCGCCGGCCGTCGACCCGGCCGGCCTGTACGGGGCCGTCCCGGTCGACCCGCGCACGCCGTACGACGTGCGCGAGGTGATCGCCCGGCTGGTCGACGGCAGCCGGTTCGCCGAGTTCAAGGCCGAGTACGGCGCGACCCTGGTGACCGGCTTCGCCCGGATCCACGGCCACCCGGTCGGCATCGTCGCCAACAACGGCGTGCTGTTCGCCGAGTCCGCCCTCAAGGGCGCCCACTTCATCGAGTTGTGCGACCAGCGGGGCATCCCCCTCCTCTTCCTGCAGAACATCACCGGCTTCATGGTCGGCCGGCAGTACGAGGCGGGCGGCATCGCCAAGCACGGCGCCAAGATGGTCAACGCCGTCGCCTGCACCCGCGTCCCGAAGCTGACGGTGGTGATCGGCGGCTCGTACGGAGCCGGCAACTACTCGATGTGCGGCCGGGCCTACTCACCCCGCTTCCTGTGGATGTGGCCGAACGCCAAGATCTCCGTGATGGGCGGTGAGCAGGCCGCGTCGGTGCTGGCCACCGTCCGCCGCGACCAGTTGGAGGCGCACGGCGAGGAGTGGCCCACCGAGGCGGAGGAGGAGTTCAAGCGCCCCGTCCGCGAGCAGTACGAGCGCCAGGGCAACGCCTACTACGCCAGCGCCCGGCTCTGGGACGACGGCGTGATCGACCCGATGGACACCCGGACCGTCCTCGGTCTGGCGCTCACCGCCTGCGCCAACGCCCCGCTCCCGGCGCCCGGCCCGTTCGGCGTCTTCCGCATGTAGCGCTCGTCCCCGCGGGCGGCGGCCCACCCGCCCCGCCGCCCTCCCCGGTGCCCGGCACCCACCCGATGCCTACCACCTCCTTCGTACGGCTCCCCTCGACCCGGAGGAACGCCTCCCATGTTCGACACAGTTCTGGTCGCCAACCGCGGCGAGATCGCCGTCCGGGTGATCCGCACCCTGCGGCGGCTCGGTGTCCGCTCGGTCGCCGTGTTCAGCGACGCCGACGCCGACGCACCGCACGTCCGCGAGGCCGACGTCGCGGTCCGGCTCGGTCCGGCCGACCGCAGCGACAGCTCCGCCGCCGAGACCTACCTGCGGACCGACCAGATCCTCGCCGCCGCCCGCCGCACCGGCGCCCAGGCCGTCCACCCCGGCTACGGCTTCCTCGCCGAGAACGCCTCCTTCGCCCGCGCCTGCGCCGACGCCGGCCTCGTCTTCATCGGTCCTCCTCCCGCCGCGGTCGAGCTGATGGGTGACAAGATCAACGCCAAGGAGGCCGTACGGGCCGCCGGCGTGCCGGTGGTTCCAGGCAGCCGGGCCACCGCGCCCACCGACGAGGAACTCGTCGCGGCGGCCGCCGGGATCGGCTACCCCGTACTGCTCAAGCCGTCCGCCGGCGGCGGCGGCAAGGGCATGCGCCTGGTCCGCGACCCGGCCGACCTGCCGACCGAGATCGCCGCCGCCCGGCGCGTCGCCCGCACCGCCTTCGGTGACGACACCCTGCTGCTGGAGCGCTGGATCGACCGGCCGCGCCACATCGAGGTGCAGGTGCTGGCCGACGCCCACGGCACCACCGTCCACCTCGGCGAGCGCGAGTGCAGCCTGCAGCGCCGCCACCAGAAGTTGATCGAAGAGGCTCCCTCCGTTCTGCTCAATGCCGAGACCCGCGCGGCCATGGGGGCCGCGGCCGTCCGGGCCGCCGAGTCCTGCGGCTACACCGGCGCCGGCACCGTGGAGTTCATCGTCCCCGGCATCGACCCGGTCTCCCCCACCCCCACCGAGGGCGTGCGGGACTTCTTTTTCATGGAGATGAACACCCGTCTCCAGGTGGAACACCCCGTCACCGAGCTCGCCGTCGCGGTGGCCGAGCCGCGCCCGCGGAGTTCGTCCACGTCAGGTTCGCCTGCGGGCGAACCGGCCGCCGACCCCGACCACGGCCCCGACCACGGCCCCGCCGCCGGCCGGCCCCGGCGGCTCGACCTGGTCGAGTGGCAGCTGCGGATCGCCGCCGGCGAGCCCCTCACCTTCACCCAGTCCGACATCTCCTTCCAGGGCCACGCCATCGAGGCCCGAATCTGCGCCGAGGACCCGGAGCGGGACTTCCTGCCCACCGGCGGCCGCATCCTGCTCCTCGACGAACCGCAGGGCGAAGGCATCCGGGTGGACTCCGGGGTGGCCCCCGGGACCGTGATCACCAGCTCCTACGACCCCATGCTCGCCAAGGTCATCGCCTACGGGCCCGACCGCGCGACCGCGCTGCGGCGCCTGCGCGCCGCGCTGGCCGACACCCGGATCCTCGGCGTCACCACCAACACCGGCTTCCTGCGGCGGCTCCTCGCACACCCCGAGGTCGCCGCCGGCCGGCTCGACACCGGCCTGGTCGAGCAGACGGCGCAGCAGCAGCCCGGACTGCTCGCCTCGCCGTACTCCCCGGCCACCGCGTCCATCGCGACCAGCGCGTCCACCGCGACCCTGGAGCCCGCCGAGACCCCCGACGCCCTGCCGTCGGAGTCTCCGACCCCCGCCCACCTCCTCTACTACGCGGCCGCGCTCGCGCGGCACCTGGACCTCACCCCCGCCGCCGACGCCGACGGCTGGACCGACCCGTTCTCCCTTCCCTCCGGCTGGCGCCTGGGCGGCGACCCCGCCTGGACCACCCACCGACTCCGTACCCCCGGCCAGGATCCGGTCTCGGTGTGCGTCCGCCCGATCACTGCGAGCAACGTAGCGGAGGCCACTGACAATCCGTCCGGCGCCGCCGCGGAGGTGGAGATCCGGCTCGACGCCGGGCCGGTCCACCGCGCCCGGGCCGGCCGTACCGGCGACCGCCTCCACCTGACGGTCGACGGCCTGCGGACGAGCTTCGCCCTCGCCGCCGACCGGGCCTCCGCGCCCGCCACCGGCCCGGTGACCTGGCTCGGCATCGACGGCGACGCCTGGCCGGTGCACGGCCACGACCCGGTCGGCGAGAGCGCCGTCGGCGGCGGCGCCCACCACGGCGCCCTGACCGCGCCGATGCCGGGCACCGTCACGGTCGTCAAGACCACGGCCGGCGAGTCGGTCCGCAAGGGCCAGCCCCTGCTCGTCCTGGAGGCCATGAAGATGGAGCACGTGATCTCCGCCCCGCACGACGGCACGGTCAGTGAGCTGCGGGCCACCGCCGGCGCCACCGTGGCGATGGAGGAACTGCTGGTCGTGGTGACCCCCACTGAGACCGGGGCCGAGACTGAAACCGAGACCGGCCCGGCCGACGCCGAGCCCCTCGCGGAGGTGCGGTCGTGACCGGCGCCGCGCCGAGAGGCGCCGGGCCCACGCGCGAGCCGGACGCCCTCGATCTGGGCCTGCCGGACCCGGTCCGCGCCCCCGGGCTGCCCGAGGAGGTGCGGATCCACGAGGTCGGCCCGCGCGACGGGCTGCAGAACGAGGGCTCCCTCGTCCCGGTCGAGGTCAAGGCCGAGTTCATCGACCGGCTCGCGGCCGCCGGGCTGCGCACCGTCGAGGCGACCAGCTTCGTCCACCCGAAGTGGGTGCCCCAGCTCGCCGACGCCGAGGAGCTGATGCCCCGGCTCGCCGACCTGCCGGACCGTCACCCCGGCCTGCGGCTGCCGGTGCTGGTTCCCAACGAGCGCGGCCTGGACCGCGCGCTGGCCCACCACGCCACCGACGTGGCGGTGTTCGCCAGCGCCACCGAGACCTTCGCCCGCCGCAACCTCAACCGCTCGGCGGACGGCGCGATGGCGATGTTCCGCCCCGTGGTGGAACGGGCCACGGCGGCCGGGGTCCCGGTCCGCGGCTACCTGTCGATGTGCTTCGGCGACCCCTGGGAGGGGCCGGTCCCGGTCGCCCAGGTGGTCGGCCTCGGGGTGCGGCTGCTGGAGATGGGCTGCGCCGAGCTGAGCCTCGGCGACACCATCGGCGTGGCCACTCCCGGCCAGGTCACCGCCCTGCTGGACGGGTTCGCCGCGGCGGGCGTGCCGGTCGGCCGGCTCGCGGTGCACTTCCACGACACCTACGGCCAGGCGCTCAGCAACACGCTGACCGCGCTGCGCGCCGGGGTCACCGTCGTGGACGCCTCCGCGGGCGGGCTGGGCGGCTGCCCCTACGCCAAGAGCGCCACCGGCAACCTGGCCACCGAGGACCTGGTGTGGATGCTGCACGGACTCGGCATCCGGACCGGCGTCGACCTGCGCGCCCTGGTCGCCACCAGCGGCTGGATGGCGCGCCGGCTCGGCCGGCCGAGCCCCTCCCGCACGGTCCAGGCCCTGCTCGGCGCCACCGCCGCCGGAGCACCGGACTGACCCCGCACCGACCGTCCCGCGCACCGTACGTCCCGCGCCGGCCGACTCCCCGCCCGGCCGGCGCCCACCGGACCCGGCCGTTCGACCTCCGGCCGGTCCACCCACGTTCGTCCGATCGTCACACCGCCCTCGTCACACCAGCACGGGAGGCGGTCGTCCCGACCAAGCCCGCGCCCACCAGGCAGGGCCCCAGGAGGATCACCATGCTCGATCACCGGTTGAACACCGAGCACGAGGAACTGCGGCGCACCGTGGCCGAATTCGCCCAGGACGTGGTCGCGCCGAAGATCGGCGAATACTACGAGCAGGGCGAGTTCCCCTACGAGATCGTGCGGGAGATGGGGCGGATGGGCCTGTTCGGCCTGCCGTTCCCGGAGGAGTACGGCGGCATGGGCGGCGACTACTTCGCGCTCTGCCTGACGCTGGAGGAGCTGGCCCGGGTCGACTCCTCGGTCGCGATCACCCTGGAGGCGGCGGTCTCGCTCGGTGCGATGCCGATCTACCGTTTCGGCACGGAGGAGCAGAAGCGCGAGTGGCTGCCCCGGCTGACCTCCGGCGAGATGCTCGGCGCGTTCGGCCTGACCGAGCCCGAGGGCGGCTCGGACGCCGGGGCGACCCGCACCACCGCCCGCTACGACGAGGCCACCGACGAGTGGGTGATCAACGGCACCAAGTGCTTCATCACCAACTCCGGCACCGACATCACCGGCCTGGTCACCGTCACCGCGCTCACCGAACCGATCGCTCGTTCGAGTGAAGAAGGCGAATTCTCCTCGCCCCGGCGCGAAATCTCCTCCATCATCGTGCCCACCGGGACCCCCGGGTTCCAGGTGTCGAAGAAGTACTCGAAGGTCGGATGGAACGCATCCGACACCCGCGAACTGTCCTTTACCGACTGCCGCGTTCCCGCGGCCAACCTGCTGGGCGAGCGAGGTCGCGGCTACGCCCAGTTCCTGCGGATCCTCGACGAGGGGCGCATCGCGATCGCCGCCCTGGCCACCGGCCTGGCCCAGGGCTGCGTCGACCAGTCCGTCCTGTACGCCGGTACCCGCCGCGCCTTCGGCCGGCCGATCGGCGCCAACCAGGCCATTCAGTTCAAGCTCGCCGACATGGAGCTGCGCGCCCACACCTCCCGCCTCGCCTGGCGGGACGCCGCCTCCCGGCTGCTGCACTCGGAACCGTTCAAGAAGGAGGCCGCGATCGCCAAGCTGTACTCGTCGGAGGCCGCCGTCGACAACGCCCGCGAGGCGACCCAGATCCACGGCGGGTACGGCTTCATGAACGAATTCCCCGTCGCCCGCTTCTGGCGGGACTGCAAGATCCTGGAAATCGGTGAGGGCACCTCGGAGGTGCAGCGCATGCTCATCGCGCGAGAGCTCGGCGTCTCCTGAGGCAGGTGTAGGTCACGTGCGCCGCGCTGTCCGTCGGCCCACGTGCCCGTCGGCTCCTTGGGTCGACGGGCGTGGGGCCGGCGGACGGGGCGGGCAGGTTCACACAGGTTCACGAAGAGGAAGGAGCCGCTGCGGGCCGACCGGAGTCGATCTGGTCGTACCGGGTCAGCGCGCGTTCGAACGCCGTCGGAGCGACCCTGACGGCGCCGTCGAACGGTCCGCTGAGCTGGAACACCAAGCTGACCGCGAAGGCCACCGAGGCCCCCCCGAACCCCATCAGCACCAGATTGCGCCCGTTAGCGGTCAGCCCGATCACCGGCGGCGCCGCCAGGACGAACACCGATCCCACGACCAGCCCTCCCAGCGCCAGCACCGGCACCTGCGCGCGAATGTCGGCCAGGCGGGCGTAGACATCCGTCAGGCTCCTCAACGCATCGGTCTTGGCGGCAAGTTCGGACGGGTTCTGACTCCGCACCGCGTCCACCGAGACCCGGATCCGGTCCGCCGCCGCCCAGGCCTCCGGACTGCCGTGCCCCCGGCCCATCTGAAGCCACTCGTCCACGATCACCTGCCCGTTGTACTCCCGCACCCGCCGCTGGACGACCGGTCGGTCCGGCTCCGGCAGCAGCCGCGCCGACCAGTACACCTCCGCGCCCGCCAACGCCGCCACGACATCGACCCACATCTATCGACCACTCCCCCGGCATTCAGTCGCCACCGCCAGGTCCGGCCTTCCGGCGCTGCCGCACCGACAGGGCGGCGGCCAGAACGACCAGGACGGGAAGCATGATCGCCAGCAACAGCAGCATCACCTCGTCGGTGCCCCAGTCGTCGTCCCAGTCGAACGGTGCGTCGTCCGAGCCCTGAGCGACCGAGGCCGCGTTCCCCTTCGGGGTCGGCCTGCCGGACTCGCCCGGGCGAGCCGGGCCGACGGACGAGGAGTCGGCACCGGTGCTGGCGCCGGTGCCCGTGCCGGTGCCCGCCGGCGTGCCGACCGTCGTGCCTCCGGCGGCGGTATCTGGCGCCACAGCGACAGCGGCGGCGGCAGCACCCTGCACGCCTGCGGCGCCGGCGGCCGATACGGCTTGGCAGGGGCTCGCGGGCAGCCCGAAGATGCCGGTTCCCGGACGGTAGGGCACCGCAGAACCCGCTGCGGCTGCCGCAGCGGCAGCCGCAGCCGCGACGTTGGGATCGGCGGCCGCTCCGGCGGGTGTGGCGGCAGCGTTGGGGGCCGCGGGGCTGGGCGGCGGGGCGTTGGCGCCGACATTGGCGGGAGGGTTGGCCGCGGCATTGGCACCGGCATTGGCCGCAGCCCCGGGGCGGTGCCCGGGGGTGGCGCGCCTGCGGGGTTGGCGGCGGCTCCGGGCGGGACGGCGGCCGGGACCTGGCCTTCGTAGTCGCCGGCGGCCTCGGCGGCGACCGGCCGGGGTGCCAGCGGGCGGCCGTCCTGGCCGACCGCGCCGTCCGAGGCCAGGCCCTCGACCCGCGCCATGCCGGTGTTCCGGCCGGGCAGGGCCTCGCCGGCGGCTGCGCAGTCCAGGGGCGGCCCGGCTCCAGCAGTCCGGCGACGACGGACTGTCCGGTGCAGCTGACCGGCCCCACTCCGGGGAAGTGTTCCACCGCGCTGACCGCGCTGATCGACGAATCCCCGACTGCGCCCACCCGGTACCGCAGTCGAATTTCCCCGCCGACCACCATCGGGAGCGTTCGCTGCCCGGCCGCCAGGACGGCGAGGAAGGGAACGTCACCGGCGCGGGGTCGGGCGCGCAGCGACCGGAGCGCGGTCCAGAGCGCGGTCCGGTCACCGCGGCCTTCGGCATGCCCTTCGGGGTGCCGGCCTCGACCCTGACCTCGGTCGACCGCGGCCAGTGGCGGGAGCACCAGGGGTTGCGGCCCGCCGCGGACCATCGGCGCCCCGGAGACCTGAGCGTCCTTGAGAGTCGTGATGGGTCAGCGGGTGCTCGGCCTGGTTCGCCAACCGGTAGACGCGGAGCAGCTGTTCGTCGGCGCGGACCCGGGCCTCCCCCCGGCCGGGCGGGCCGCCGATGCCCGGGGAGCGCCGGCCAGCGCGGCCGAGGACGGAGGAAGGAGGAGAGCGAGGAGGGCTACGGCACAGCGGAGTGAACGTTACGGGTGACAGTGCGGGGGACGGCTCGGCGGCGGAGCTTGCCCAACGATCACCTTGTCATCTTTGCCGCACGACCGCGACGCCCGGCACGGCGGTGCGACGGGGCGTCAGGGGATCACGATCACCGGTCGGTTGGCGCGGCGGGCGAGGCGGCCGGAGACCGAGCCGAAGATCTTGCCGAGCAGGCCGTGCGTGGTGCCGACGACGATCGCGTCGGCGGCGAACTCGCGGCCGACCTCCTCGATCTCGTGGCAGATGTCGCCGCCCCGCTCGACCAGGATCCAGGGCACTCCGGCGAGGAAGTCCGCGCAGGCGAGTTCCAGGCCGAGCACCTCGGTCCGGTGATCGGGGAGGTCCACGAAGACCGGCGGTTCGCAGCCCGCCCAGACGGTGGCGGGCAGCCGGTTGGCGACGTGCACGATCACCAGCCCGCACTGGGAGCGCCGGGCCATGCCCACCGCGTAGGCGAGGGCGCGCTCGCTGGACAGCGAGCCGTCGAAGCCCACCACCACACCGTGCTGGAAGACCGGGTCGCAGGACTTGGCGGGCGCCTCCCGGACCACCGGTTCACCGGTCGCTCCGGGCAGGCCGGCGGCGCTCGGGCGGTCGGCGCCCGGTCCCGGCCGGCCGGTCACCGGGGGCTCCGAAGGGTCGGACCGCCGGCCGTCCCGCCGCTGGCGGGAGCCTGAGCCGGAGCGGCCTCGGCGCGCGATGTTGCGAAGGGGGTGGGCGAAGCGGGCACTCCGGGCGTCCGCGTCCGGTTCCCCCGGTCGGGAGGGCTCAGAACCAGCCATGGCACAAGGCTCTTCGAAGGAGGTGGGCCGACAGGAGAGGACAACGCTGCCCGGGCGGCAGGCCCGCCCACGAGAAGACGTCGGTCTGCGCCGAGCACCACCGTTTGTGACCTGTTCCTTTCAGAGTACGACGGGCGGGGCGTGCAGCCCAGCCACGCGACCGGGGGGCGCCGTGCTTCCCGCGAACGAGGGATGCGCGCGCCGAGGGCCGTGCGCCCCTTGCCCGAGCGCGAAAACGCCCCTCCCGCGAAGGAGGTTCCCTGGAGCTTGACTGAGCGGACGGGGTGGCGCAACAGGGCCCCGGGACACCGTGACCGGACTGTCATGGATCGATGACGATCCGTTGCGCCCCGTCACCGGGCAGTGAGGCGGAACGGGTCGGGCGAGGGCCGTCGGGGGCCGCCGACGGGGCACGGTTCCCGGTACCCGTTTCAGCCAATGCGTACGGGTTCGCGACGGCCTCTGGCATTTGCCAGGTGCATAGGAAGGGCCGCTGGCACCATGCTCGGCATGCCCCTGCTCCTGCTCGACCTCGACAACACGCTGCTCCCCAGGGACGCCGCATTCCGGGCCTGGGCTCAGGATTTTCTGATCGAACGGGCCCTGCCGCCCGCTGACGTCGACTGGCTCGTCACCATCGACGGCGGCGGCTACGTGCCGCGCAGCACCGTACTCTCCGCCGCCCGCCGCCGCTACGGCCTGGACGAGTCGCTCGACCGGCTGCTCGCCCACTACCGGCGCGGCATCAACGCCCATATCCACTGCCCGACCCGCAACATCGACGCGCTGCGGGCGGCGCGCGCCGCCGGGTGGACGCTCGGCATCGTCAGCAACGGCAGCACCGGGCCCCAGCTGGAGAAGATCCGGCGGACCGGCCTCGGGCCGATGGTCGACGGCTGGGTGATATCCGAGGAGGCCGCCTGCCTCAAGCCGGACCCGCTGATCTTCGAGATCGCGGCGCAGCGGTGCGGCGTCGCGCCGACCGGGGACTGGGCGACGCACACCTGGATGATCGGCGACCACGCCCCTGCGGACATCGCCGGCGCCGAGTTGGCCGGACTGCGGAGCGTCTGGCTGCACCACGGCCGCCCGTGGGCCGAACCCGGTTACCGGCCCACCCTCAAGGCGGCCGGTCTGCCGGAGGCCGTCGGGCAGGTGCTGGCCGCCCGCACAGCTCCGTCGCCCCGACCCGGCGCCTGGGTGGGCGAACCGGGGGCGCGGCGGCGGCCGGCCGTGGCCTCCATGGGTGCCGCGAGTGTCGCGCACCGGCGTGATCGTGCGGTCGGCGCCGGCAGGACGGCGGTCGCGGCGGTCGCGGCAGCCGCCGTCCCGAGTCCGGTGCGTGGGGATGCGGATACGCCGGTCGTGAGCGGGGCACAGGGCGGGCCGGTAGTGGGGCGGGGCTCGGCGGCGCAGAGCGGCGCGCGCAACGGCGTGAAGTTCCTGGCGTCCGCCCCTGACGGCGGGCATGCGCCTTCTCGCCCGCACGACGACGGCGATGGCTCGTCCCGCTCCGAGGCCGGATCCGCTGTCCGAAACCGGTCCGACGAGTTTGCCCAGGACGCCACTGACCGCCCCGCGCCGACGTCACCGGTGGTGGTCGTCGCGCTCCCGGCCCGCGCCGGATAGCGGGCCGCGGGCCGCACACGGGCCCGGCCGGACCGGGGAGCTGCGCCACCCGGCGCGCGGTGCCGGCCCGGCACCGCGCCGCCCACGGCTCGCGGCCCACCACGCACGACTCACCACCCACCAAAGCGGACCGGTCGACGTCGAACCGTCTCACCGGTCGTCAGCAGGCGGCGTCAGAACAGGCCGACGCCCAGGCCCCGTAATCGGATCCGTCAGTTCCGGCAGCCATCAGGCCAGTTCGTGCACGCGCCGGCGCTGCCGCGCGGCGGGACCACCGGCCCACCTCCCCCGGATCCGACCCGGCGTGTGCACGGCAATGTCGCCTTTGGCCGGTTCGAGCCGGCGGTGATCTCCGCGGAGGGGTGGGAGCGCGAGGCCACCGGTTCCCGCTCTCCGGCTCAGGCACTGGCCGGATGAAGCCTGGGAGGCGCACACTTCGGGGCCGTGCGCCCTTGCGTGCACCGCCTATTTTCGGTCAATCTCGCCCGGGTCCCCTGCCCTTGGGCAAATGCGCAGCCCAGGCGCACCGGCCGGGTGCGTCGGAGCCGGACGCCCCAGGACCGGTCCCGCGACAACCAGCCACCGTTGCACCGACCCTCTTCCCAGAAGGGTCGACGGGTGCCACGCTTCGTGATCGAATGCATCACGCCAAATTGCCATGTCGACATAGCGTCGGATGGTGAACTTGTCACAACGGCAACGGTCCACCCGATAGATTCGATCTTGGCTAGCAGTGCCGCACCACCACACCACACCACCGAGGGGGCTTGAGCGCCTTGAGCAGGGTGAGCAGGAGCGACGCGGGTCCTGACAGCGGCCAGGCCGTGGCCGGTAGCGCGGGCCGTTCCGCGAGAGGCACCGGCTCCCAGGCCTCCGCCGCCAACACCCGTCACTCCGGCACCGCCTCGTACCCCTCCCACTCCCCTGCGGCCCCGACAGTCCCGGGTGCAACATCCGCATCAGGAGTCCCGGCCGGTTCGGGCACACCCTCGGGCGCGGGCTCCCCGTCCTTCCCGGCCGCCCCGGAGCACGGCGGACGCCCCGTCAGCCGACCCTCCGTCAGCCACGGGGGCGGGTACGGCGCGGGTCCGGACGGCCGGACCGGGGCGTCGGTTACCGGCCATTCCGGCGGGCACCAGAGCGGACACCAGAGCGGCCACCCCGGCAACGGGTACGGCCAGAGCCACCCGACCGGCCACGCCGGTCCCGAGAGCGGCTTCGCGGCCTTCGCCGCCGGCCCGTCCGCCGCCTTCGCCGCGCCGGGGAACCCCGGCGCCGGCCTCGGCGCGGTCGCCCACGGCATGGTCGGGGCGATGGGCGCCGGCGGGCTGCCCACCGGGTCGCTCGGCCTCGGCGTCACCGGGCACGGCCCGGCGGGCCACGGTCCCGGCGGCCACGGCGGCCCCGGCGCCGGTCTCAACGGCTCCTCGGCGCCCGCGATGGCCGCCGCGCCGCGCAAGCTCTCCGGCCGTCGCCGCCGGGAGACCGTCGCCGTCCTGATCTTCGGCGGCGCACCGATCTTCGAGAGCTCGATCCCGCTCTCGGTCTTCGGCGTCGACCGCCAGGACGCCGGCGTGCCGCGCTACCGCCTGCTGGTCTGCGCCGGCGAGGAGGGCCCGCTCGCCACCACCGGCGGCCTCACCCTCTCCGCCCCGTACGGGCTGGAGGCGCTGGCCCGGGCGGGCACGATCGTCGTCCCGGCCTGGCGCTCGATCTCGCAGCCGCCGCCGGTCGAGGCGATCACCGCGCTGCGGAAGGCGCACCACGAGGGCGCCCGGATCATCGGCCTGTGCACCGGCGCGTTCGTCCTGGCCGCCGCCGGTCTGCTGGACGGCCGCCCGGCGACCACGCACTGGATGTACGCGCCGACCCTGGCCAAGCGCTACCCGCGGGTGCACGTGGACCCGCGCGAACTGTTCGTCGACGACGGCGACGTGCTGACCTCGGCCGGCACCGCCGCCGGGATCGACCTCTGCCTGCACGTGGTGCGCAGCGACCACGGCGCCGAGGCGGCCAACGCGCTCGCCCGCCGTCTGGTGGTGCCGAGCCGGCGCAGCGGCGGAGGACAGGCCCAGTACATCGATCAGTCTTTACCGGAGGAGATCGGCAACGACCCGCTCGCCGAGGTGGTCACCTGGGCGCTGGAGAACCTCAACCAGCAGTTCGACGTCGAGGTGCTGGCGGCCCGCGCCTACATGAGCCGGCGGACCTTCGACCGGCGGTTCCGCACGCTGACCGGCAGCGCCCCGTTGCAGTGGCTGATCACCCAGCGGGTGCTGCAGGCGCAGCGGCTGCTGGAGACCTCGGAGCTGTCGGTGGACGATGTCGCGCGCCGTTGCGGCTTCCGGTCGCCGGTGGCGCTGCGCGGGCACTTCCGCCGCCAGCTCGGGGTCTCGCCGGCCGCGTACCGGACGAGCTACCGGGCCCGGCGGCCCGGTGCGCCCTCCCAGGTGTCGGCCGGGTCGGCGGGCGGTGACCTCCGGTCGTCCGGTGCGGTCGGTTCGCCCGCCACGGCGGCGGCCTCGGTCGGCGGGGCGGTCCCGGGTCAGCATGGCGCGCTCGGCGGGCATCCGGCGCTCGGCGGGCACGGCCTGCCGGGCGGGCACGGGTCGGCCGCGGCCCCGGGCTTCCCGGGCGGGCCGGGTGCCGCCGCGCATCCGGGCCAGCACGGGCAGCCGTCCGGCCAGGGCGTTCACGCGCGGGCCGGGCAGCCGTACCCGCACCAGGCGGCCGGGCATCAGGCGCACCCCGGGCAGCCGGGGGCCGGGCGCGGCCCGGCGCGTCCGCCGATCGTTCCGGCGCAGCCCGGGCCCGGCGCGGGCCGGCCGCCCCGGACGGCGGAGCACGCCGCCGCCGAGGACGGGCACTCGCAGCCGGGGGCGCGCGGCCAGGGCCAGGGGCACCGGAACGCGGCCGACCGGCCGCAGGACGACTCCCCCGCGGGTTCCGCCGGGCGGGTGCACGGCGCACCCGGCGGGCGGCTGCCGGCCGCCGCCCCGGGCGGGACGGCGGAGGCCAGGGCCCGGCAGGCCCGGGCGGGTCAGCTGCGTCCGCAGGGCGGCCGGAGCGCCGCGGCTGAGGCCCGGGAGCCCCGCGAGGCGCGCACGGGACGGGACGCCCGCCCGGCGCACCCCTCCGGACACCCCGGCCGGGAGGTCCGGGAGGTCCGGGAGCCCCGCGAGGCACGGGAGGCGGACGGCCACACCCCGGAGGAGCACGGTTCCGAGGGCTTCGCCCCGGCGCCCCGCTCGGCTCCCTCGGTGCCCGCGGCGCGTGATCGCGCCGTAGGGTGAGTGGCGTGAATGACCGTTTGGTATGGATCGACTGTGAAATGACAGGCCTCGACCTCGACCGGGACGCCCTGGTCGAGGTCGCGGCGCTGGTGACGGACTCCGAGCTCAACATCCTCGGTGAGGGTGTCGACGTCATCGTCCGCCCGCCCGCAGAGGCGCTGGCGAACATGCCCGACGTGGTGCGGGCGATGCACACCTCGTCGGGGCTGCTGGACGAGCTGGAGCACGGCGTCACCCTCGCCGAGGCGGAGGCGCTGGTCCTCGCCTACGTGCGCGAGCACGCGCCGGAGGCCGGGCGCACGCCGCTGTGCGGGAACTCGGTGGCCACCGACCGCGGCTTCCTGAGCCGGGACATGCCCGCCCTGGAGAGCCACCTGCACTACCGGATCGTGGACGTCTCCTCGATCAAGGAGCTGGCCCGCCGCTGGTACCCGAAGGCGTACTACAACAGCCCGCAGAAGGGCGGGAACCACCGGGCGCTCGCCGACATCCGGGAGAGCATCGACGAACTGCGCTACTACCGCGAGGCGGTGTTCGTCGCGCAGCCCGGCCCGGACACCGACACCGCCCGCGCGATCGCCGAGAAGTACCAGGCGTCGGCGGGCTGACCCGTCCGGCCATGGCCCGCCCCGGTCGGGCGTCCGGGTGTCCGGACGTCCGGCCGGGGTGGGAGAACGAAACCCTGGCGCGAGCACCCTCTCGGATCCTGTAGAGTTCTTCCTGTCGGAACGGGAACGCGAAGAGCGGGAACGGGCCGGACAGATGGTGGGTGTAGCTCAGTTGGTAGAGCACCTGGTTGTGGTCCAGGTGGCCGCGGGTTCGAGTCCCGTCACTCACCCCAGATCCTTAAGGGTCGGTCTTGTCAAAAGACCGACCCTTAAGGCTTTTTCGCGTTCCCTCACATCGGCGACGGCCTGGACGGGGTGGTGTGACGTGCGTCCCACCGTGGTCCGCGTCTCATCTTTTTCCCCGGCCACGGGCCTGCCGCCAGAAGCTACCGGCTAGTAACGTTGCCGCCATGACGACACCTTCGATCGGCCAGCTGCTCGACTCCACCGTGCCGATGGCACGGACCCTCAAGCTGGAGTACCTGGAGACCAGCCCCGAGCGCGCCGTGCTCCGGCTGCCGGACCAGGCCGAGTACCACAACCACGTGGGCGGCCCGCATGCCGGCGCGATGTTCACCCTCGCCGAGTCGGCCAGCGGCTGCATCGTCCTGGCCGCCTTCGGCGACCAGCTCTCGCGCGCGGTGCCGCTCGCGGTGAGCGCCGAGATCGCCTACAAGAAGCTCGCCATGGGCGTCGTCACGGCCACCGCGGTGCTCGGCCGGCCCGCCGCCGAGATCGTCGCCGAGCTCGACAAGGGCGAGCGCCCCGAGTTCCCGGTGACCGTCGAGATCACCCGGGCCGACGGCGCGGTGACCGGTGTCATGACGGTGATCTGGACGCTGCGCCCGAACTCCTGAGTCCGGCAGGCCCGACGCCGGCACGGCCCCGGCACACCCCCGGCCCCACGCCGGCCCGGGGCGGGGGCGGTCGGCCGGGTCGCGATGACTGTCCGTGACGGTGGCCGTGACCTCACGGCCCGCCCGCTCGTTCTCGATTCACGTGCGAGCCAATCATGCGACCAACGGACCGGAACCCGCCCGACGGACCGTCGGCGGCGGCCGGCGTCCGACCCGGCGGTGGCTGCCCCGGCCGCGGACCGTCGCGGCCGGCGGGGCACTCCTCGCGCAGCTCTGGGGGTTCGGTGCCCCCGGCGCCTGCGCGGCCGGCACCGAACCGCTCCCCGAACCGGCCGGCCGGGCCGTCGGCCGGGCCCTGACCGGCGACGGAGCACCCGCCGACGGCCCGTCAGCCGGACGCCCGGCCGACGTCCGGGGTGGCGGACCGGCTGCGCCCACCGCCCGCACACCGTCCGCCGAGCCGGGTCCGCCGCCCGTGCCGAACCCGGCCGGGCAGAACCCGCCTGCCGGGCTGCTCGACGGGCTGCCCGACCCCGCGCCGGGGAGCACGCCGTCGGCGCGTACCCCCGAGGCTGTCGGCACCACGCCGGAGCCGGACGGCGCGCCCCTCACCGTCAGCGGCGTGCTCCAGGACCGGATCCGGGCCGGCGGACTCCCCCTGCCGGGGCAGCGGGCCGCCGTGCCCGACGCGTTCGCGATCGCCTTCGGGCTGCTGAGTACCGTGCCCGCCCAGTCCCGCCCCACCGAGGCGCGCGCCACCCGCGGCGAGCCGGCCGACGGGTCGTCGGGCGGGTCCGCGCGGGTCGGCGAGGGCTCCCGGACCGGGCGGACCGGCGGCGACCAACACCGTCCGGCCGCCCCGCCCCCCGCCCCCGCCTCGCCGGACCACTCCCAGGCACCCAGCGCAGGACACCCCGACCCGGCCGGCACCGGGAGCGGCCCGGCGGCCGGACGGGAGGGCAGCCCCGCCGCGGCCGGCGCCCCGGCGTTCGGCACGGCGGCCGCACCCGCCGGACGCACCACGACGACGGCCGCCGTCACGGTCGCGCACGACGCCGCCGGCACCGCGACCGCCGTCCTCGCCCCGATCGCGGCCGGGCTGGTCCTGACCGGCGCCGCGATGTACAAGCACCGGGGCCTGCCGAAGGGACACTGAGCCCGGACCGGACCGGACCAGACCGACGGGCCCCATGGCCGACAGCGCACTCGCGCCGGCTTCCCCGGCCTAGCCGGGCGGGAGGCGTCGTGCGCGACCGTGACGGCGCTAAGCCCGGTCCGGCCGATCTTGGCGGATCGGCGCGCGGCTCCCCCAGCCTCCGGCCGGGAGGCACCCCCATTGATCCGGGCGGGCGCCCGGCCGATCTTGCCCGGCGTCGCGCACCCGGCAAGATCGGCCAGGCAGGCCCTACCGGAAGACGCCCGGGGGTGGGGCCGGGGACGGGGTGGCGGCGGCGTCGGTGGCCGGGGTGGCGCCGGCGGCGAAGTCGGCCAGGGCGCGGCCGTGTTCGACCCGGCCGAGGGCCGCGTCGGAGGCCACCCTGCGGCCGAGCTCGGCCACCGGGAGCGGGCTGTGCGCGGCGGCCAGCACCAGGTTGCCGAAGCGCTTGCCGCGCAGCACCGCCGGGTCGGCGACCAGGCAGAGCTCGGGGAAGACCGCGCCGAGGGTGGCCACCTGGGAGCGGGCGAACGGCAGCGCCGAACCGTCGGCGATGTTGACGGCGTACCAGCCGCCGGGGGCCAGGGCGCGCGCGGCCAGCGCGGTGAACTCGACGGTGGTGCAGTGGGCGGGCACCCGGGCGCCGGAGAAGACGTCGGCGATCACCAGGTCGACGGCGCCCTCGGGGGTGCGCTCCAGCACGCTGCGGGCGTCCGCGCCGCGCACCTTGACCTGCCAGCCGCGCTCCAGCGGGAGTTCGGTGCGGACCAGGTCGGTGAGCGCGGTGTCGATCTCGGCGACCTGCTGGCGCGAGCGCGGGCGGGTGGCGGCGACGTAGCGGGCCAGGGTGAGGGCGCCGCCGCCGAGGTGGAGGACGGTGAGCGGGCGGCCGGGCGGGGCGACCAGGTCGACGAGGTGGCCGAGCCGGCGCTGGTACTCGAAGCCCAGGTGGGTGGGGTCGGCGAGGTCGACCAGGGACTGTGGCGCGCCGTCGATCAGCAGCGACCAGGCGGCGGGGCGGTCGCGGTCGGGGCGGAGTTCGGCGAGGCCGGAGTCGACGGCGCGGCTGAGCGGCCCCTGCGCGTGGGTGCGGCCCCCGGGGCCGGTGGCGGCCGGGGTGTCCTCCGCGGTGGCGCGGCCCCGGTCCGCGGTGCGGCCGGCTCGGTTGCTTCGTCCCATACCGGCCATTATCGCCGCCGTGCGGGGAGGTCCCGCAGGCCGGCCGCGGTGGGGCGGGGGCCTCAGAAGACGGGGGTCCCAGAAGACGGGGGTCTCAGAACGGGCCGAGGCCGCCCGCGGTGAGGGTGCAGGCGGCCTCGCAGAGGGCCGAGCGGAGGACCCAGGCGTCGGTGGGGCGGACGGCGCACTCGGAGCCGGCCGGGGGCATCACCCAGCGCGGGTCGGTGGCGGGCGGCAGTTGGGCGCCCGCCGTACAGGAGCTGCCGGGGAGGTGCCAGGTCGCCGAGGTGCCGGGCGGGACGAGGAAGGAGACGGTGGCGCCGTTGCGGCTCTGCAGGACGGCGCCGCAGGCCCGCCGCAGGCGCAGGATGTCGACCGCCTCCAGCCCGTGCCGCAGGGCGACGGTCACGGTGTCGTACGCGGCGACGAGGACGCGGTCCGGGTCGGCGGCCGGGCGGCGGGACAGGCCGCCGCCGGACGAGGGGCGGCCGGGGCCGCGGTCGTCGGCGGACTCGGGCAGCAGAGCGGGGGCGGCCGCGGCCGGCATCCCTCCGGCGACCAGGCGGCGGTACTGCGGTACTCCAGTGGCCGGCATCGGCCCTCCTGTCACCTCGTCGGGGATGGAAGCCGCACCGCCCGGGGTGGGGGGTGCCGCTGGGGTGCGGCAGGGGGCGGCGGCCGGGGCTTCCACGTACCAGCACAACGCCGGGCGGGCGCCCGAGGCCACGGGGCGCCTTACAGCAAGGCATGGCATTTCATGGCAGATCCCGGCAACTATGCCCGTTTTGCCCGGAATTGGTGGCACATCATCCACCAACGCACTGTGGCCGATCGGTGACTCCGGGTACTCTCGGTGCCGCGCCCGGCGGTCCGTCGGGCCCCATCGGACCCTCTCGTGGCCGGGCACCCCCGCCGCCCCACCGCCGCCCCACCGCCGCCCGACCCCGGCACCACCACCCCGTAGCACCCCGCAGCACCACGGAGCGCACCATGGCAGCCACCCCACCGGCCGAGCCGAACCGCCCGTCACCCAACGCCGTGATGCGCGCCCTGCGCGGCGACCGTTCGCCGGGCGAGTTCGCCATGGCCGTGCGCCGGGCGGCCCGCGAGATCGGCGAGCACGTCTCGTGCGACGCCCGGTACGTCGGGCGGGTCGAGTCCGGCGAGATCCGCTGCCCCAACTACGCCTACGAGCGGGTGTTCCGGCACATGTGGCCGGACCGCTCGCTGACCGAACTCGGCTTCGCCCCCCGCACCGCCGTCCGGCGCCGCTCGACGGACGGCGGCGGGGGCGGGGCCGCTCCCAGGGTCGGTCCCGGGGCTGCTTTCGGGCCCGGTCCAGGCCCCGAGGCGTGGTCCGGGGCCGGGTGGAGCGGCGGTACGCCACCGCCGCTCTACCCGCCGTTCCCGCCCGTGCCCGCCCCCCGCTCGCCGCTCTCCACCCAACTCCCGTACGCTGCCTGGCCGTACGCGGAACCGCCCCCACCGGTCGGGGCCCCGGTGCCGAGGTTCGCGACGGCGCCCCGGGGGCCCGACGAACCGCACCATCCCGACGAGGAGAACGACGACGTGCGTCGCCGTACGTTCCTGGCCGGCGGCCCTGCCGCGCTGGCCACCGTGATCGGCATCGACCGGCCCGCCCCGGCCGCCGCATCCCCCTACGGAGCGGCCGCCCCCGGGGCCACCGGGCGGGCCGCGGTCGCCCACCCCGGGCCGGAGGCCGGCGTCGTGCCCGGCCGGCCCGGACCGGTTCCGCTGCCCCGCAAGGTCGGCGCGGCCGAGGTGTTCGGCGTCGAACAGGCCGTCCGGGACATCCGGTTGGCCGACGACGCGCACGGCGGCGACGCGCTGTTCGAGCAGGCCGGCCGCTCGCTGCGGTCCGCCTACGTCCTGCTCGACGCCTGCGAGTACTCCACCGAGACCGAGCGCAGGCTGCAGGCGAGCGCCGGTGAACTCGCCATCTCGGTCGGCTGGTTGGCGCACGACTCGAACCGGCTCGCGGACGCCCGCTCGTACTACGCCGAGGCGCTGGCCACCGCGCGGATGGCCGGCGACGCCGCGCTGGAGGCGCACGTCTTCTGCAACAGCGCCTTCCTCGCCCGCGACGCCGGGCGCCCCCGGGAGGCGCTGCGCGCCGCCCAGGCCGGGCAGTCCGCCGCCCGGGAGCTCCACTCGGCCCGGCTGCTCGCGCTGCTCGCGATGCGCGAGGCCGGCGGCTGGGCGCTGCTGCAGGACCGCGGCGCCTGCGAGCGGGCGATCGGGCGGGCCTGCCGACTGTTCGAGCAGGGGCCCTCCGAGGCCGACCCGGAGTGGATGTCGTTCTTCGGCGAGGCCGAACTCGCCGGACTGCAGGCCCAGTGCTGGTCCGCCCTCGGGGACTGGGACCGGGCGAGCGAGCGCGCCACTCTGGCCATAGCGCTCCAGAAGCCGCACTTCGTCCGCAACCGGGTGCTGTACACCGCCGAACTCGCCCACGACCGGCTCGGCCGGGGCGATCTGGCGGGTGCGGCGGCGCACGGGTCGGCCGCCGTCGCGCTGTTCGGCGACGTCCGCTCGGCGCGGATCCGTTCGATGCTCGCGGACACCGCGCAGCGGCTGCGGCAGCACCGGCGGGTGCCGGAGGTCGGGCGGTTCCTGGCCGCGTACGGCGCGGCGACGGCGGCCGCCTGAGCCTCCCCGGGCCGCGCCCCGGGCCGCGCCCCGGCCGGCTGTCGGCGCGCGGCCGGGGCGCGATCGGCGCACGGCCCGGCGCCGACCGCCCCCCGGCCCGCCGACAGGCCGGCCCAGTGCTTGAGGGTCTCCAGGTGGCCCTGGTCGTTCCAGAGCTCGACCGCCGGGGCGCCGTACTCCCAGGACAGGATGCAGAGCGCGGCGGTGCCGAGCTTGAACCGCTGGGCGTACTCGGGCGGCAGGCCGAGCCAGCGGGCGGTCAGGATGCGCAGCAGGTGGCCGTGGGCGAAGAGCACGACGTCGCGGTCGGCGCAGTGCATGACCGTGGTGTCCGGCTCCGGCACGCCGTGCTCGGTGTTGAGGTCGGCGAGGAGGGCGTCGACCCGGGCGGCGACGTCGGAGAGCTTCTCGCCGCCGGGGACGCCGTCGCGCCAGATCAGCCAGCCGGGGTGGTCGGTGGCGCGGATGTCGGCGCCGGTCCGGCCCTCGTACTGGCCGTAGTCCCACTCCAGCAGCTCGGGGCGGTCCACGGCCCGGTCGCCGAGGCCGGCCAGGGCGCAGGTCTCCTTGGCCCGGCCGAGCGGGCTGGTGAACACGAGGGCGTCGGGCAGGCCGTTCCAGGGCGCCCCGGCGAGCCGGACGCCGAGCGCCCGGGCCATCGCGCGGCCCTCCTCGGTGAGCGGGATGTCGGTGCGGCCGGTGTGGCGGCCGGTCGCCGACCAGTCGGTCTCGCCGTGGCGGACCAGCAGGATTCGGGCGGGCATGGCAGGCTCCTCGCGATCGGGGCGGTGTCAACGGTCGGCCTCGCCATCGAGCACCGGCTTCCATGATCCCCCACGGGCGGACCGCCCACGATCCCGGCCTCCGGCCCCCGTCCCGTCGGGCCGCCGGGGCGGAGCGGCACAGGACCCGGCTCGGAGCGGCTGCCCGGCGGAGGGGCGGCGATCCGTCCGGCAGCCGCCCGTTCGTCGCCAACGGCCGGTTCGGGCCGGATTGTCGGAGCCGGATGCGACACTGGGCCGCACCATGAACGTCTCGACGAACGCCCCGCTCCGCGGGCCGGCGGAGCCGCTCGCCCAGCGGCTCGCCGAGCTGCGCGGACCGGCGCCGCAGCGCAGTCTGAACGCCCGTGCCCTCGCCGCCCTGGCCGCCAATCCGGGGTGCCGGCGCCGCGCCGTGCTGGACGCGGCCGGAGTGGACAAGGCGGCGCTGGCCGCCCGCCTCGGCCGCCCCGCCCCCTTCGGCCGGTCGCCGTTCGCGCTGGCGCGCGGCGTCGTCTTCGAGGCCCGGCTGAAGGAGAACGGCTACGCGGCGCTCCTTGAACCGCTGCGCCACCGGCTCGGCCTGTCCGACGAGGGCGGTCCGCTCCTGGTGCCGGACCTGCTCCGCTCCTCCGGTCCGGCGGTCCGGGCCGACCGGACGACGGCCGCGCTCGCGGAGGCGGCCGCCGACCCGCACGCCTGGACGCTGCTGGACCACCCGATGCTGCGGCTGGACGTGGCCGGTTCCACCGCCTACCTGGAGCCGGACGCCGTCGTGGTGCACGGCGGCCGCTGCACCGTGATCGAGATCAAGTCCTTCCCGGTGCTGGACGGGACGGCGGACCCGGGCAAGGTGGGCGCCGCCGCCCGCCAGGCCGCCGTCTACGTACTGGCCCTCCAGGAGGCCGCCGCGGCGCTGGCCGGGCAGGCGGTGGACCCGGACCCGTACGCCGAGCAGCGGCTGCCGGGCAGTCCCCGGACGAGTGTGCTGCTGGTCTGCCCGGAGGACTTCGGCAGCCGGCCGACCGCCGTCCCGGTGGACGTCCGCCGCGAGCTGGCCACCACCCGCCGCCAGTTGAGCCGGATGACCGGCATCGAGCGGCTGCTGGCGATGCTGCCGCCGGGGGCGGACTTCGACCTCTCCCCCGACGCGAGCGGCGCGCCCGCCCGGTCCGGGGAGGAGCTGGCGGCGTCGGTCGAGGCGATGCCCGCCGCGTACAGCCCGGACTGCCTCTCCACCTGCGAGCTCGGCTTCCACTGCCGGGCGCAGGCCCGCTGCGGGGACTTGGTCGAGCAGCTCGGCCGGAGCGTCCGGGGCGAGCTGGGCAGCATCCGCACGGTGACCGAGGCCCTGACCGTGGCCCGCACCGGCCCCGCCGCCGACCCGGCCGGGCCGATCGGGGACGAGCGCGAGAACGAGCACGACGACGGCGACGGAGCCGACGGAGCCGACGAGGCCGCCGCCCGGCTGGCCCGCGCCGCCGCGCTGCGCGCCGAGGCGCTCGGCCGCGCCGTCCCGGCCGGCGCGGAGGCCGGGCGATGAGCCTGCTCTCCACCCTGGCCCGGCTGGAGGCCGTCCGCAGCGGCCGCGCCGAACCGCTGGCCACCGTCCGCCACCGGCACCTGTCCGAGCGCCCGATGGTGCTCGTCCCGCTCACCTCCGCCGGTGAGGACGGCGCGCCGCTGGCCGTGCTGCTCGGCACCGACCGGGACGCCCCGACGCTGCACATCGTGCCGCAGCCGCTCAACCGCACGCTGCGCGCCGACTTCCTGGCCGACCTGGCCGCCGATCTGCTGCCCTACCTGGAGTCCTTCGGCGAGGAGGTCGAGCTGATCGAGGGCTCCGAGAAGGACCCGGAGACCGGGACGAAGACGCCGGTGGTCCGGGAGCTGTGCGCGGACGCGCCGCAGCTGATCGTGCCGAACAGCGGGGGCGTGCGGTACCTGGCGCTGCTCGGGCGCTCGACCCGGTTCCGCCGGACCGCCGAGGACGAGGACCCTGGCCCGTTCCCCGCCCCCGCCCGGGTGCCGCTGCTCGGCCGCTGGCTGACCCACCTCGCCGAGCGCGCGACGGTGCCCGGTTCCAGCCTGCTGCTGCCGATGACCGGCCTGCTGGCCCGGCACTGGGCCACCGGCCAGAGCCACCTGGAGGACCAGCACCTGGCCGCCCGGCTGGCCTGGCACACCCCGCCGGACGGGCTGACCGGGGCGGAGGCGGCCGAGCGCGCGGAGACGGCGCGGAACGCCGAGGGCCGGCTGGTCCACCCCCCGGCCGGGCCGACCACCGACCCGGTGTTCGACGCCAAGGTGCTCGCCCCGGCGATCGCCCGCTACGACGCCGCCGCGGCGGCCCTGCGCGAGGCCGCGGGCTCCTCGGCCGACGGGCGCTCCCCCGGCGCGGGGGACACCGCGACGGCCCGGGAGGCCGTACGGGTCTCCGTCGAGCGGCTGCGCGCCGCCCTGCACGCGGAGCTGCTGCCGACCTGGCACGACGTCTGGCACGGCCTGGACCTGCTGCGGGCCCTGCCCCCGGCCGGCCACCTGCCCCAGCGCTGGACCGGCGACCGCTGGTCGTACACCGGCCACCGGGACCGGCTGGCGGCCGGCGAACCCCCGCAACCCCGGGTGGACGACGCCGTGACGGCCGCCCGCAAGCTCGCCCAGCGCGAGCGCGAGCAGACCCGGCTGGACGTCCAGGAGGCCCTGGACGACCCGCTGGCGATGGCCGAGCACCGGCTCTCCGGGGAGGCGTTCAGCGGGGTGGTGACCGAGGTGGTGCCGGACTACGACACCACCGGCCGCTCCCCCAAGCCGCGCCCGCTGGTGACGCTGCGCACCGACGACCGGCCGCACGCCGACCCGGGCCGGGAGGTGCACCGGGTCCGGGAGGCCCCGGCGCCGGAGGAGGGCACGGGCCCGGCGGCGCAGAAGGGCGTGATCGCGGCGGTCGACCCGGAGGCGGGCACCGTCACCGTGCGGGTGCTGTCCGGCATGGGGCGCAAGAAGGAGCCCGAGCCGGGGAGCCTGCCCGAGCCGGGCGAGCGGGTCACCTTCACGCTGTTCGAGCTGACGGTCCGGCAGGCCGCGCCGCTGCCCGAGCCGGACGACACCCCGTGGACGCACGGCGGCCCGCCCGGGGCCGTCGTCACCGCGCTGCCGGCCGTGACCGGCACCGCCGAGGACTGGGAGTGATCCGGCCGATGAACACCGAGCAGACCGCCGGACAGCTCCCCGGACAGGCTTCCGGACAGCTCCTTGGACCCGCGACCACCGCTCAGGCCCCCGGAGCGGCGGCCGACGCCGCGGTGGCGCGGATCCTCGCGGCGACCGTCCGGCCGGCGACCGGAGCGCCGCGCGGTGTCGTGGTGGACTCGCCGCCCGGCGCCGGCAAGTCCACCCTGGTGGTGCGCGCCGCCCGGGAGCTGGTGGCCGCCGGGGAGCGGCTGATGATCGTCGCCCAGACCAACGGTCAGGTGGACGACCTGGTCGACCGGCTGGCCGCCAAGGCGCCCGATCTGACGATCGGCCGGCTGCACGCCGCGGACGCGCGCCCGGGGCCCGAGGTGCTGCGGCACGCCAATGTGACGCCCTCGGACAAGGTCGCCGAGCTCGCCGAGCTGGACGTGGTGATCTCCACCTCGGCCAAGTGGCAGTGGGTGCGCGCCGAGCAGCCGTGGCGGCACGCGATCGTCGACGAGGCCTACCAGATGCGGTCGGACGCGCTGCTGGCGGTGGCGCGGCTGTTTGAGCGGGCCCTGTTCGTCGGCGACCCGGGCCAGCTGGACCCGTTCACCGTGGTCGGCACCGAGCAGTGGGCGGGCCTGTCGTACGACCCGTCGAGCAGCGCGGTGGTCACCCTGCTCGCCCACAACCCGCAGATCGAGCCGCACCGGCTGCCGGTGTCCTGGCGGCTGCCGGCCAGCGCGGCGCCGCTGATCTCCGGGGCGTTCTACCCGTTCACGCCGTTCCGTTCGGGCACCGGCCCGCAGGACCGTCGACTGACCGCGGCGGTGCGGCCGGACGGCTCGGCCCTGGACGCGGCGATCGACCGGGCGGCCGAGCACGGCTGGGCGCTGCTGGAGCTGCCGGCCCGGCACACCGTGCGGACCGATCCGCAGGCGGTCGCGGCGGTGGCGGCGACCGTGCGGCGGCTGCTGGACCGCGGGCTGACCGCCCACTCCGAGCAGGGGTCGGCCCCGCTCACGGCGGACCGGGTCGCGGTCGGCACGGCCCACCGGGACCAGGCGGCGGCGGTCCGGGCGGCGCTGGTCAAGCTGGGGGTGCCGGTGGACCCGACGGCCGGGCCTGCGGTGACGGTGGACACCGCGAACCGGCTGCAGGGGCGCGAGTACGACGTCACGGTGGTGCTGCACCCGCTCTCCGGGCGGCCGGACGCGACGGCGTTCCACCTGGAGACCGGCCGGCTCTGCGTGCTCGCCTCCCGGCACCGGCACGCCTGCATCGTGGTGGCCCGGGCCGGGATCGCGGAGCTGCTGGACGAGCATCCGGCCACCGAACCGGTGCAGTTGGGCGTTCCGGTCGCCTTCCCCGACGGCTGGGAGGCCAATCACCGGGTGCTGCACCACCTGTCCGGGCACCGGGTGCGGCTGGGCCGGCTCTGAGCGCCGGCCCGGCCCCCGGCGCGGCCCCCGACTGGCCCCCGCCCGACCCCCACGCGGCACCGCCGGACGCACGCCCCCGGCGCGTCCGGCGGGAATAGCGCCTCGACGCGCACCGTTCCGTTACCGGCCGCCCCCGCGAGACAATGGACGACGGCCACGACCGGGCGGCGCCCGTCCCGAGCAGCCGTCGCCCGCCCCCATCGAGCACCCGGAGGTGTCCGTCCATGCCCGACTCCCACGCGCAGGCGTCCGACCCGAGCGGCCCCGCCGTGTCGGCCGGTCCCGGCGCGGGCGCCGGTGCGGCGCCCGGCCGGCGGCAGCGTCCGGTGCAGCTGCTGTTCGAGCCGCAGGCCGACGAACCGGAGCCGGAGCGCTTCTTCGACCTGGAGTCGATCGACGACCCGGCCCTGCTGCTGCGCCGTTCCACCGAGCTGGCACTGGCCTTCCGGGCGGCCGCCGAGCGGGCGACCGACTTCCAGGCGGTCGCGGCCGCGCAGCTGGCGGACCCGCGCCGGTTCGACGCGCTCTCCGAGACCGAGATCGCGAGCCGGGCGGACTGGACGCCGGACTACGCGGCCAAGATGATCGAGTACGGCCGCAGCCTGCTGCAGCCCCGGCGGCACGAGGACTGACCGCCGCCCGGGCGCCGCGGACCCGCACCCGGCGGCCGGCGGCCGGCACCCCGATGGCCGACGATCGGGGGTTCAGCGCCACTGGCATATGCCGGTGGACGCGGAAGGGTACGCCCATGCCCGGCCCGCTGTCCGGTAAACCGAGCTTTCCCTCCCGGCCGCGGCCCGGACACCCCACGCTGCTGTCCGTGGACATCTGGACCTATCAGTCGGTGGAGTACGTGACCGTGGCCGGGGAGGCCTGGCTCGCCTCCGCCAGCGAGTACCCGCGCAGCATGCGCGCCCTCTGGGAGTCCCGTCCGTGGGCACCCTCGGTGCTGCCCTGCGGCCGGGCCTTCGACGTGATCAGCATGCCGGCGCTGTTCGGCCGCCGGGTACTGGACGAGCTGTGGGCCTCCGGGCCGGGCTGCGGGCCGGTGGCGGTCTTCCGGGGGCGGACCCTGCTGTTCGTCCAGCCCGGGGCGGCGCCCAGACTGCGGCGGCTGCTGGCCTGGGAGGAGTGGGCCCGGGACGTGCCGCCGCTGCTCTGCCACGGGCAGGGCGACGCGGTGACCGTGCCGCCGGTGCAGCGGATGGTGAACGGCCCGGACTCGCCGGGGCTGGGCGCCGGGCGGTGGATCGTCGCCCCGGAGAGCCGGGAGCCGTGGCTGCCGGGCGCCTCCGTCGCCCTCTGGGCCTGCGTACGGGCGGCCCGCGAGCCGGTCGCCCGGGGCTGAGCCGCCCCCGGCGGCCCCGGCGGCCCCCCCGGTCCGGGAGGGGAGCGGATCGGCGGGACGGGACCGGCCGGGAGGTGCGGATATTCGATTTTGGCCGGACCGCACCCCGCTGCTAAAGTCTTCTCTGTCAGCAGGCGCCGCTAGCTCAGTTGGTTAGAGCAGCTGACTCTTAATCAGCGGG
>NZ_JBHSOF010000064.1:0-27797 GCF_042656005.1 Kitasatospora misakiensis
CACACCGGCCCTCCGGGCGCTTCGTTCTTTCGTGTTTCCAGCTTATCAGATGTTTCCGCTCCGTTTTCCGGAGTTTCTTTCGTCCGATTTGCTTCGGCCTTTCGGCGCCCCCGAACTCTATCAGAGTTTCTCGGGCCGTTTTCCCGCTCCGTTCTCGAATTTCATTTCGAGGACTTCGACTGGGGGCCGTCCCGTGGGGCAACCCGGAGAACATTACGCACCGGGTTGCCCCACGTCAAATCACACCTCGACGACGACCGGCAGGATCATCGGGCGCCGGCGGTAGTTGTCCGCCACCCACTTGCCGAGGGTCCGGCGCACGAGCTGCTGGACCTGGCGGACCTCCAGGACGCCGTCGCCCGCCGAGCGGTCGAGCGCCTCCTGGAGCCTGGCCGCGACCTGGACGAACGCGGCATCGTCGATGCCGGAGCCGCGGGCCTGGATGCTCGGGCCGCCGACGATCTTGCCGTTGGTGGAGTCGACCACCACGAAGCAGGAGATGAAGCCCTCCTCGCCGAGGATCCTGCGGTCCTTGAGCGAGGCCTCGGTGATGTCACCGACCGAGGAGCCGTCCACGTAGACGTAGCCGGCCTGCACCTTGCCGACGATGCGCGCGACGCCGTTCTCCAGGTCGACGCAGACGCCGTCCTCGGCGATGACGACGCGGTTGCGCGGGACGCCGGTGGCGATGCCGAGGTCGGCCGCCGCCCGCAGGTGGCGCCACTCGCCGTGCACCGGCATGAGGTTGCGCGGCTTGCAGATGTTGAAGAAGTACAGCAGCTCGCCGGCCGAGGCGTGGCCGGAGACGTGCACCTTGGCGTTGCCCTTGTGGACGACCTTGGCACCCCAGCGGGTCAGACCGTTGATGACCCGGTAGACGGCGTTCTCGTTGCCCGGAATCAGCGAGGAGGCCAGGACGACGGTGTCGCCCTCGACGATGCGGATCTGGTGGTCGCGGTTGGCCATCCGGGACAGCGCGGCCATCGGCTCGCCCTGCGAGCCGGTACAGATCAGCACGACCTCCTTGTCCGGCAGGTCGTCGAGCTGCTTGACGTCGACGACCATGTTGCCGGGCACCTTGAGGTAGCCGAGGTCGCGCGCGATGCCCATGTTGCGGACCATCGAGCGGCCGACGAAGGCGACCTTGCGCTTGTACTCGTGCGCGGCGTCCAGCACCTGCTGGATGCGGTGCACGTGGCTGGCGAAGGAGGCCACGATGATGCGCTTGTCCGCGTTCGCGAAGACGTTGCGCAGCGCCGCCGAGATGTCCCGCTCGTGCGGGATGAAGCCGGGGACCTCGGCGTTGGTGGAGTCCACCAGCAGCAAGTCCATGCCCTCCTCCGCCAGCTTGGCGAAGGCCGGCAGGTCGGTCAGCCGGCCGTCGAGCGGCAGCTGGTCCATCTTGAAGTCGCCGGTGGCGACGACCATGCCGGCGGGCGTGCGCACGGCGACGGCCAGCGCGTCCGGGATGGAGTGGTTGACCGCGATGAACTGGCAGTCGAAGGGGCCGATCCGCTCGCGGTCGCCCTCCTTGACCTCCAGGACGTACGGGCGGATGCGGTGCTCGGCGAGCTTGGCCTCGATCAGCGCGAGGGTGAGCTTCGACCCGATCAGCGGGATGTCCGGGTTCTCCCGGAGCAGGAACGGGACGGCGCCGATGTGGTCCTCGTGGCCGTGGGTGAGGACGATGCCGTCGATCTTGTCGAGGCGGTCCCGGATGTAGGTGAAGTCCGGGAGGATCAGGTCGACGCCGGGCTGCTCGTCCTCGGGGAAGAGGACGCCGCAGTCGACGATGAGAATGCGGTCGCCGTACTCGAAGACCGTCATGTTGCGGCCGATCTCGCCGAGACCGCCGAGCGGGGTGATGCGCAGGGCGCCCGCCTTGAGGGCCGGCGGCGTGCCGAGTTCGGGATGCGGGTGGCTCAAAAGACTCTCCTCACGACGCACGCCATATGTCCGGGGTCCTCCCCCGTGAGACATATGGCGTGCGTTCTCAGTGTCGGTTTTCCTACCAGGTCGGTGCTCTCGCGCCTTCGGTCCGGTCCAGCGGCGGTCCCGTGAGGGTCCGGCGAGCCGGGGCGCGCACGTCTGTGTCTGTTACAGGTCTACCCCGCCGTCGGCGAGATCCTTCTTCAGTTGCGCGATCTCCTCGGGAGTCGCGCCGATCAGGGGCAGCCGCAGCGGGCCGGCGGGCAGGCCCTGGAGCTCCAGCGCGGCCTTGGCCAGGATGACGCCCTGCGTGCGGAAGATACCGGTGAAGACCGGCAGCAGGCGCTGGTGGACGGCCGTGGCCTTGGCCACATCGCCGGCCAGGTAGGCCTCGACCATGGCGCGCAGTTCGCCGGCGACCACGTGCCCGACCACGCTCACCACACCCACGGCCCCGACCGACAGTAGCGGCAGGTTGAGGATGTCGTCACCGGAATACCAGGCGAGGTCGGAGCGGGCGATGGCCCAGGACGCGGCGCCGAGGTCGCCCTTGGCGTCCTTGTTGGCGACGATCCGCGGGTGCTCGCCCAGCCGGACCAGCGTCTCGTGGCTCAGCGCGACGCCGCTGCGGCCCGGGATGTCGTACAGCATGACGGGCAGTTCGGTGGCGTCGGCGATCCGCACCATGTGCTGCTGCAGGCCCTCCTGCGGGGGCTTGCTGTAGTACGGCGTGACGGCCAGCAGGCCGTGCGCCCCGGCCGCCGCGGCCTGGCGGGCCAGCTCGACGCTGTGGTGCGTGTCGTTGGTGCCGACGCCGGCCACAACGTGGGCCCGGTCGCCGACCGCCTCCACCACGGCGCGGACGAGCTGGGCCTTCTCGGCGTCGCTGGTGGTCGGGGACTCGCCGGTGGTGCCGTTGACGACGAGGCCGTCGTTGCCGGAGTCGACGAGGTGCGCGGCGAGGCGCTGGGCGCCGTCGAGGTCGAGGCCGCCGTCGGCGGTGAACGGTGTCACCATCGCGGTCAGGACCCGGCCGAAGGGCGTCTGGGGGGTGGAGGTCGGAGCCATGTGTCCAAAACTACTCGTAGGCGGTGGGGCGACACCCAGGCCGGTCCACGGTTCGGACGGCCGTGCCTTCCGGGCCGGTCCGGGAACGGCCCGGTTCGGCGCCCGCGGAGACGGTTCCAGCAGCGTAGACATGGGATTCCGGTGCTGCGTGCTCGGGGGTTCAAGCAGCACCGGAATCCGTGTTCACGAGCGTAAGGAGCGGTCAGAAATGCCGCAATCCAGACATGCCCGGCACTCTCCCCGGATGCCCGTCGTCGCAGGTCAGGGCGCGACCCGGCCGTGCTTCTCGAAGGCCGCACGGGTGAGCGGCATGAGCTCGGCCCACCGCTCCTCCATCCGCTCGGCGACCATCTCGATCTCGCGCTGCGGGAACGACGGCACCGCCGCGTTCTCCCGCTTGGTGCGCAGCGACAGGAAGTGCATCAGCGAGCGGGCGTTGCAGGTCGCGTACATCGACGAGTAGAGGCCGACCGGCAGCACCGCGCGGGCGACCTCGCGGGCCACGCCGGCCGCCAGCATCTCCTGGTAGCGCTGGTCGGCCTCGCGGTAGGCGGCCTCCATCGAGGAGCTGACGGTCTTGTGCTGCTCGGGGGTGCCGTCGACGAACTCGTAGCGGCCCGGCCGGCCCTGCTGGACCAGCTTGCGCTCCTCGGCGGGCACGTAGAACACCGGCTGGAGCTCGCGGTAGCGGCCGGACTCCTCGTTGTAGGAGTTGTGGACGACGATCCCGTTGGCGAGGAAGTTGTGCCAAGGGCCTTCGACCGCGAGGTCGTAGGTCGGCTCCTCCCCATCGTCGGCGATCCCGGTGACCAGCTCCGCCTTCGCCAGCGCCACCTTGCCACCGCGCCTGGCCAGTGCCTGTTCGCTGTTGCTCTTCTCGGTGTGGCACTCCGCACAGGCCGGCGCGAGGTTCTTCTCGTCCAGTGCCTTGCCGAGGTCAAGGGCGACCGGGACGACGTGATCGAGTTCCAAGGCCTCGCGGGGGAACGTCCGCGAGCAGAGGTAGCAGATGTCCGACTCGTCGATCAGTCGGTTGCGCTGCATCGAGGTCCAGACGCCGATGCCCCGTCGCAGGCTCGGCGGGACCAGCGCCTCCGAGGGGCGGGCGGCGGTCCCACCGGTCATCACCGAGTCGCCGACGGCCAGCTCGCCCGCCTTGCGCCAGCCGTCCGGAGTGAGGATCGCGTGGTCCTTGCTGCACCGCAGCTGCCTGCCGCTCGCGGTGGTCAGCCGGATGAGCGGCTTTACGCCGGACTCCATGACATCGACGATCCGCGCCCGACCGGCGAGCATGGTCCGCTCGTCGAAGCAGCGCACGTGATTGCGGCGGACCGACTCCAGCTTCCGGACGCGCTTACCGGGGTGCAGCTCACGGAACTCCGCGACCGCGGCCGCCGCGGCCTCCTGGGTGTCGTGCAGGCCGAGGTGGTGCGTCTCGCCCTTGAACTTGACCTGGGCCCGCCATTTCTCGGACTTCTTGTGCCAGGTGACGCCGCCCTTGGCGGCCGACAGCCGGTCCTCGACGCCGACGTGCCACTGCTGGTGGAGCTCGGCGATGGTCCGACGCTTGAGCGAGCCGTCCTTGCCCTGGAGGGTGATCTCCGTGTCACCGGCGAGACACCAGCCGCTGCGGTGGCGGTGGAACTCGCGGAAGACGAAGATCGGCGCGCTGATGAAGAAGGTCATCGAGTTGTGCTCGAACGGCGTGCCGTGCCGGTCGCGCATCAGGAAGTTGATCAGGCCCGCGGACTTCTCCGGGTCCTGCTGGAGCGCCTCCAGGGACTGCTCGCCCGCCGTCGAGACCCGGGCCGCCCAGATGACGTCCGAGTCGGCGGCGGCGCTGCGGACCAGGTCCACGGTGACGTCGCCGCGGAACCGGGGGGCCGTCGTGTCCTCGCTCACGCGCTACTCCTCGCAGCCTTGCTGATGGTGGTGCCGGCGCCACCCGCGGAGGCGGTGCCGGCACCGGTGGTGCGGTGCAGCCGGATCGCGTGCTGCATGGTCCTGCGGGCGCGCGGCACGTCGCCGGCGTCGGCGTACGCGACCGCCAGGCGGAAGAAGACCCGCCAGTCGCCGGGGGCGGCCTCGGCCTCGGCCTTGCGGCGGGCGAACACCGCGTCCGCCGAGGCGCGGTCGATCCGCCCGCCTTCGGTGCGCTCCAGCTCGTCGACCGGCAGGCCGCCCTCGGCCTCCAGCTCGCGGGCGAGCCGCTCGCTGTCCCGCCCGAAGCGGACCGTCTGGCGCAGGAACCAGAGGCCGATGACCGGGATGACGAAGGCGCACGCGCCCAGGCCGATGCCGAGCGGCTTGCCGGTGGCGACGAGCTGGACGCCCTCGCCCACGCAGATCAGCGCGACCAGGGCCAGCACGCCGGAGAGGGCGAAGAAGCCGGTACGAGAGGTCATCCGGGGCTCACAGGTCCAGGAAGTGTTCGAGGCCCAGGGTGAGCCCGGGCGTCTCCACGACCTTGCGCACGCCGAGCAGGATGCCCGGCATGAAGCTGCTGTGGTGCAGCGAGTCGTGCCGGATGGTGAGGGTCTCGCCGGTGTCGCCGAACATCACCTGCTGGTGGGCGAGCAGACCGCGCAGCCGCACCGCGTGCACCGGCACCCCGTCGACGTCGGCGCCGCGGGCGCCGGGCAGGCCGTGGGTGGTCGGGTCCTGCTGCGGCGGGCGCCCGGCCTCCGCGCGGGCGGCGGCGATCAGCTGGGCGGTGCGGGTGGCGGTGCCGCTGGGGGCGTCCGCCTTGTGGTCGTGGTGCAGTTCGACGACCTCGACCGACTCGAAGTACTTGGCCGCGGTCTGCGCGAACTTCATGCCGAGCACGGCGCCGATCGAGAAGTTCGGCGCGATCAGCAGACCCAGCTCCGGCGCGCCGGCGAGCCGGGCCCGGACGGCGTCGAGCCGCTCGTCCGTCCAGCCGGTGGTGCCGGTGACCACGTGGATGCCGTGGGAGAGGCAGTAGTCGAGGTTGCCCATCACCGAGTCGGGGTGGGTCAGCTCGACGGCCACCCGCACCCCGGCGTCGGTCAGCTCGGAGAGCTCCGACCCGCGGCCGAGGGTGGCGACCAGCTCGAGGTCCGGGGCGGCCTCGACGGCCTTGACGGCCTCCGAGCCGATCCGGCCCCGGGCGCCGATCACGGCGACACGCAGCGTCATGGTGGGGAGTCCCTTCAGGCCAGCAGGTCGGCGAGCTTGGCGGCCCGCTTGTCGGTGATCGGGCCGATCAGCGCGAGCGAGGGCCGGTACGCCCCCAGCACATCACGGGCGACCTCGTGCACGTCGTCCAGGGTCACCGCGGCTATCCGGGCGAGCATGTCGTCCACCGACAGGTGGTGGCCGTAGCTCAGCTCGGCCTTGCCGATCCGGTTCATCAGCGAGCCGGTGTCCTCCATGCCGAGCACGGTGGAGCCGGAGATCTGGCCGATCGCCCGCGCCAGCTCCTCCTCGGTGATGCCCTCGGCGACCACCTTGGCGAGCTCCTCGCGGCAGATCCGCAGCACCTCCTCGACCCGCTTGGGCTGGCAGCCGGCGTAGATGCCGAACAGGCCGCTGTCCGCGTACGAGGAGGAGTAGGAGTACACCGAGTACGCCAGGCCGCGCTTCTCCCGGACCTCCTGGAACAGCCGCGAGCTCATCCCGCCGCCGAGGGCCGCGTTGAGCACGCCCATCGCCCAGCGGCGGTCGTCGTGCCGGGGCACGCCGGGCACGCCCAGCACCAGGTGGGCCTGCTCGGTGGAGCGGTTGAGCACCTCGACCCGGCCCGCGGTGCGCAGCACCTTGACGCCGCGGCGGGCCTCGGTGGGGAGGGCCTCGGACTTGGCGAGCAGCGGGGCGAAGGCCCGCTCGACCTGCCGGACGACCTTGCGGTGGTCCAGGTTGCCGGCCGCGGCGACGACCAGGTGCTCGGGCTTGTAGCGGCGGTGGAAGAAGTTCGCGATCTGGTCGCGGGTGAGCGACCGGACGGTCTCCTGGGTGCCGAGGATCGGACGGCCGAGCGGGCCGGTGCCGAAGATCACCTTGGCGAAGAGGTCGTGGACGACGTCACCCGGGTCGTCCTCGGCCATCGCCATCTCCTCCAGGATGACGCCGCGCTCGGCCTCGACGTCCTCCGGGCGGATCAGCGAGCCGGTGAGCATGTCGCAGACCACGTCGATGGCCAGCGGCAGGTCGGTGTCGAGCACCCGCGCGTAGTAGCAGGTGTTCTCCTTGGCGGTGAAGGCGTTCATCTCGCCGCCGACCGCGTCCAGGGCGGCCGAGATGTCCAGCGCGCTGCGCCGCTCGGTGCCCTTGAAGAGCAGGTGCTCCAGGTAGTGGGTGGCGCCGTTGAGCTGCGGGGTCTCGTCCCGCGAGCCGACCCCGACCCAGATGCCGAAGGTCGCGGAGCGCACCGTCGGCAGGGTCTCGGTGACGACGCGCAGGCCGCCGGGGAGGACGGTGCGGCGCACGGTTCCGGCGCCGTCCGCGCCCTTCAGCAGGGTCCGGGTCGTGCCGGGGCGCTGCGTCGCCGCCGAGGCCAGGGCCACGGGGGTACCTCCGTAGAAAGCAATCCGTCGAGGAGCATGTCGAAAGCAGGGTCGAAAAGCAGGGGGCACAACAGGGTGCGGCCCGCACGCCGCTGGGGGCGTGCGGGCCGCGGGATCAGCTAGCGGCGCTTCACTCGGAAGCGGCCTCGCCGTTCTCCTCGCCCTCGACGACCGGGATCAGCGAGAGCTTGCCGCGCGGGTCGATCTCGGCGATCTCGACCTGCACCTTGGCGCCGACGCCGAGGACGTCCTCGACGTTCTCCACGCGCTTGCCGCCGGCCAGCTTGCGGATCTGCGAGATGTGCAGCAGACCGTCCTTGCCCGGCATGAGCGAGACGAACGCACCGAAGGTCGTGGTCTTGACCACGGTGCCCAGGTAGCGCTCGCCGACCTCCGGCATGGTCGGGTTGGCGATCTGGTTGATCGTGGTGCGGGCGGCCTCGGCGGCCGGGCCGTCGGCGGCACCGATGTAGATGGTGCCGTCGTCCTCGATCGTGATCTCGGCGCCGGTGTCCTCCTGGATCTGGTTGATCATCTTGCCCTTGGGGCCGATGACCTCACCGATCTTGTCCACCGGGATCTTGATGGTGATGATGCGCGGCGCGTTCGGGGACATCTCGTCCGGGGAGTCGATGGCCTCGTTCATCACGTCGAGGATGTGCAGACGGGCGTCGCGGGCCTGCTTCAGCGCGGCGGCGAGCACCGACGCCGGGATGCCGTTGAGCTTGGTGTCCAGCTGCAGGGCGGTGATGAAGTTCCGGGTACCGGCGACCTTGAAGTCCATGTCGCCGTACGCGTCCTCGGCACCGAGGATGTCGGTGAGGGTCACGTAGTGGGTCTCACCGTCGATCTCCTGGGAGATCAGGCCCATGGCGATACCGGCGACGGCGGCCTTCAGCGGCACACCGGCGTTCAGCAGCGACATGGTGGAGGCGCAGACCGAGCCCATCGAGGTGGAGCCGTTGGAGCTCAGCGCCTCGGAGACCTGGCGGATCGCGTAGGGGAACTCCTCGCGGGTCGGCAGGACCGGCAGGATGGCCCGCTCGGCCAGCGCGCCGTGGCCGATCTCGCGGCGCTTCGGCGAACCGACGCGGCCGGTCTCGCCGACCGAGTACGGCGGGAAGTTGTAGTTGTGCATGTAGCGGCGGCGGGTCTCCGGGGAGAGCGTGTCCAGCTGCTGCTCCATGCGGAGCATGTTCAGCGTGGTGACACCCAGGATCTGGGTCTCGCCGCGCTCGAACAGGGCCGAGCCGTGCACCCGCGGGATGGCCTCGACCTCGGCGGCCAGGGTGCGGATGTCGGTGACGCCGCGGCCGTCGATGCGGACCTTGTCCGTGATGACGCGCTCGCGGACGATCTTCTTGGTCAGCGCGTTGTAGGCGGCGCCGATCTCCTTCTCGCGGCCCTCGAACTCGGGCAGCAGCTTGTCGGCGGCCAGTGCCTTGACGCGGTCCAGCTCGTTGTTGCGCTCCTGCTTGCCCGCGATGGTGAGGGCCTGGGCCAGCTCGTCCTTGACGGCGGCGGTCAGCGCGGCGAGCACGTCGTCCTGGTAGTCCAGGAAGACCGGGAACTCGCCGGTCGGCTTGGCGGCCTGGGCGGCCAGCTGGGCCTGGGCGGCGCAGAGCACCTTGATGAACGGCTTGGCGGCGTCCAGACCGGCGGCGACGATCTCCTCGGTCGGCGCCTCGGCGCCGCCCTCGACCAGCTTGACGGTCTTGTCGGTGGCCTCGGCCTCGACCATCATGATCGCGACGTCACCGTCGGGCAGCGTACGACCGGCGACGACCATGTCGAAGACGGCCGACTCCAGCTCGCTGTGGGTCGGGAAGGCCACCCACTGGCCGTCGATCAGCGCGACGCGCACGCCACCGATCGGGCCGGAGAACGGCAGGCCCGCCAGCTGGGTGGAGGCGGAGGCGGCGTTGATGGCCACCACGTCGTACAGGTGGTCCGGGTTGAGCGCCATCACGGTGACGACGACCTGGACCTCGTTGCGCAGGCCCTTGACGAAGGACGGGCGCAGCGGGCGGTCGATCAGGCGGCAGGTGAGGATCGCGTCCTCGGAGGGCCGGCCCTCACGACGGAAGAACGAGCCGGGGATGCGGCCGGCGGCGTACATCCGCTCCTCGACGTCCACGGTCAGCGGGAAGAAGTCGAAGTGCTCCTTCGGCTGCTTGGACGCGCTGGTGGCCGACAGCACCATGGTGTCGTCGTCCAGGTAGGCGGCGACGGAGCCGGCCGCCTGACGGGCCAGACGGCCGGTCTCGAAGCGGATGGTACGGGTGCCGAAGGAACCGTTGTCGATCACGGCCTCGGCGTAGAACACGTTCTCTTCCACCTGGAAGATCTCCTCTTTCGTACGTCTCCGGGAGAGCGTCCCCGCGCATCGCCTGCGTGCTGACCCTGGACGGTCCGGGCCGGTCTTCGATCGAAGCCTCCGGTGGACCCGCTTCGGTCTGCGGGGCCTCCGGCGGCCACTACCGAGGACCGGC
The DNA here is from genome assembly GCF_042656005.1 of Kitasatospora misakiensis. Classification (NCBI taxonomy): domain Bacteria; kingdom Bacillati; phylum Actinomycetota; class Actinomycetes; order Kitasatosporales; family Streptomycetaceae; genus Kitasatospora; species Kitasatospora misakiensis. Next base: position 10,016 of record NZ_JBHSOF010000064.1, read on the forward strand.
GCCTCTCGGCCGGCCGGATTCGGACGGGCGGTCCGCGTCTGGACGCTCTCTCGGATGCGGGCGGCTTCCGTTTGAAGCCTTCGTCCCGCGGAAGGGTTGGGGTCCTGCTGCCCGGTGGCGCGCTTTCGGCGCCATCACCCGGCATGCCCACAACCCTACGGTGCAATCCTCGGCCACCCGGGGAGGTGCGCGCGAGTTGTTATGCCCGGTCGGTGCGTGCGGGCGCCGCTGCGGGCGCCCCGGTCGTCGACCGCGTCATACGCGCGAGGGGCGGCTCCCCGGTGTGGGGAGCCGCCCCGAGCGGCGTTCTCAGCGGGCGCCGCCGGCGGCACCGCGACGGATGCCCAGGCGGTCGACGAGCGTACGGAAACGCTCGATGTCCTTCTTGGCCAGGTACTGCAGCAGGCGGCGACGCTGGCCGACCAGGATCAGCAGGCCACGACGCGAGTGGTGGTCGTGCTTGTGGGCCTTGAGGTGCTCGGTCAGGTCCGAGATGCGACGGGAGAGCATGGCCACCTGGACCTCGGGGGAGCCGGTGTCGCCCTCCTTCTGGCCGAACTCGGCGATGATCTGCTTCTTGATGTCAGAGGCGAGAGCCACTGCAACTCCTTCGAGGTGATACCGAGCGTTCCTGGTCTACGGCACAGGACTCTGCGAGAACTCGGTGTCGTGTACGAACGCGGCCGTCGATCGGCGTCCCACCCGGGGACGGACACACGGCTGCGCTCGGAGGCCAAGCGTAGCAGGGCCGCCGACACGGATCGTCGGCGGCCCCGGTACCCGGATCGGCCGGGATCAGCCGGTGGCGCCGCGGACCAGCCGGTAGACGTCGAGGACCGCCAGCGCCAGCGGGACGAGCGACATCAGGGTGAGGCTGTCGACCAGGTCCAGGATGCGCCCCCAGAAGGGCGAGACGCCGAGCCGGGGCACCACCAGGGCGATCGCGGTGAGCACCGCGGCGCCGAAGGCGATCGAGGCGGTCAGCCAGACGGTGCGCAGGTCGACGTCGGTGGAGCCGAGGCCGGCCCGCAGCACGAACTGCGGGGTGTGCAGGGAGAGCCCGACGATCAGCAGCGACAGGCCGAGCAGGCCGGCGATGGTGAGCGCGAAGACCTGGGCGCTGTAGCGGAACAGCCGGGCGCGGAGCATGGTGGCGAGGCCGAGGACGAGCGCGAGCAGCTCGGGGAAGGCCTCGTCGGTGAAGCCGAGCACCGCGCAGGCGCCGACGATCACCGCGGCGCAGCCGCCGACCAGGCCGACCAGCACCTCGTGGCCGCGGCGGGCCTGGTGGGCGATCCGCTCGTACTGGACCAGCTCGGCGCGCGCGGCGTCCTCGTCGCGGTCCCGGCCGCGGCCGCGGGTCTGGGTCTGGGTCTGGGTCTGGGTCTGGCCGGGGGCGCTGTAGCCGACGGGCAGCCGGGCGAAGCGGGTGGACAGGCCGGGCAGGAAGCCGATCACGGCGACGGCGCCGACGCCGGTGACCGCCGCGATGTGGTTGGCCGGGGTGCCGGGCAGCAGGACGGCGGCGAAGGTGGCGAGCGCGCCGGCCGCGGCCAGGAAGGCGGCGGCGACGAACATCGAGTCCTTCTCGGGCAGCAGGCCGACCAGCAGCACGGCGACCACCAGGACGGCGACGCAGCCGGTCAGGAACTGGAGCCGGCCCGGGCCGTCCAGCGGGCCGCCGGTGGGGGCGAGGACGCCGCTGCCGGCGATCAGGGCGTGCGGCAGGGCGCCGAGGCCGAGCGCGAGGCCGGCCCAGGCGTCCCGGTAGACCCGGGCGCGGACGCCGGCGAGCGCGGTGAGCACCACGGCGGCGACGCCGGACAGCACGCCGGGCAGGCCGTGCATGTCGTGGCGCAGGTCGGAGAACCAGAGGGCGAAACCGAGCAGGGTGAGCAGCACGCCGGCGCCGATGAGGCCGAAGGCGCGCATCAGCTCGGGGCTCCAGAACCGGCGGTCGGTCTCGCCGGCGGTGGCGATCGCGTCGGCGACGTCGTCGTAGACGGCGGGCGGCAGCGACTCGGCGAACGGGCGCAGGTTGAGCAGGTCGCCGTCGCGCACCTGCTGGGCCGCGAGCGAGCGGCCGCCGTCGAGCACCGTCCCGTCGCGGCGGACCAGGTGGAAGCCGGTGGGGACACCGTCGGGCTGGGTCTGGCCGGACAGTCGCAGCACCTCGGGATACACGTCCGCGAGCGGGACGTCCTCGGGCAGGGCGACGTCGATCCGGCTGTCCGGGGCGACCACGGTGACCCGGCAGAAGCCGGTGGTGGCGGGCGTCGTCATGCCCGTACCTCGTTCGCTCGACGCACTGGGCGCTCCCCCTTGATGACGGTGCCGCGGCACCGGCGGCTGGTCGGTCTGGCTTTCGCGCGGGTGGCGGCCGGGCGGAACCGGCCCGGTGCGGCCACGAGTTGGCGCGGCGTTACCCTACCCGTTCGGTTCGCGGCCGGCCCCGCGGAGGGCGGGCGGGTCCGCCGGAGCGGGGCCCCAGTAGGATCGGCCCCTGCGCAGGGCGGCGGGGGCGGCGCGTTCCTCCCCATGGATGCCTGCGGTCGGCGGAGCGGGGGCGGCGTCACACGGGGCGTCCTCACCCGTACGGATCCTGTTGCGTGAGGGCTGATGCCGTAGTGATCTTGCGAAGCGTTCGTGGTCGGGGGGTGGAGCGCGTATGGGCGTGATCATGGTCAAGCGGCCACCCCGGGCGTATCCGCCGGCGGTGCCGGACGAGCCGGTGGAGCTGGTCACCCCGCCCGAGCTGCCCCGGTCGGGCGGCGAGGACTGGGTGATGAGCATCCTGCCGATGCTCGGCATGGGCGGGTCGGCGGTGTTCTTCTTCTCCCCCGGCGCCCAGCCCTCGATGAAGATCATGGGCGGTCTGATGATCGTCTCGACGATCGGCATGGCGCTCGCCCAGATCGTCCGAGCCCGCAAGGGCGGCTCCACGGCCACCGCGGACGAACGGCGCGACTACCTCAAGTACCTCCAGCAGATGCGCCGCCAGGTGCGCCGGACCGCCGAGCGCCAGCGCGGCGCGCAGCTGTTCCTCAACCCGGAGCCGGACCAGCTCTGGTCGATCGTCGCGGACGGCCGGCGGCTGTGGGAGCGGCGGGCCGGCGACGCGGACTTCGCGCAGATCCGGGTCGGCCGCGGACCGGTCCAGCTGTCCACCCCGCTGGTGGCGCCGCAGACCGCGCCGATGGAGGAGCTGGAGCCGCTCTCGGCGGCCGCGATGCAGACCTTCCTGAAGGCCCACGGCACCCTCCAGGACCTGCCGCTGGCCATCTCGCTGCGCGCCTTCTACCACATCACGGTCTGCGGCGACCCGGACACCGTCTACGGCAACGTCCGGGCGATGATCGCCCAGCTGACCACCCTGCACTCGCCGGACGACCTGCTGATCACGGTGGCGGCTGCGCCCGGCGCGGTGGACGAGTGGGAGTGGACCAAGTGGCTCCCGCACAACCAGCACCGCAAGGAGAGCGACGGCGCCGGTTCGCGCCGGCTGATCGCCACCGGGCTCGGCGACCTGGAGCTGCTGCTCCAGGACGAGCTGGCCGGCCGGCAGCGGTTCGTCCGCGACGCCTCGCCGGCGGCCGACCAGCCGCACATCGTGGTCGTCATGGACGGCGCGTCGGTGTCGCACGACTCGCTGCTGGCCGGCGCCGAGGGCGTGCACGGGGTGACCATCGTCGAGGTGGTCCCGGGCGACCTGGACGAGCCGACCGGGCACCTGATCGTCACCGTCTCGCCGGACGAGCTGGTGCTGCGCTCGGCCTCGGGCGCCACCTACGCGGGCACGCCGGACACCCTCAGCGCCTGGCAGTCCGAGGCGCTGGCCCGGCAGCTGGCGCCGTACCGGGCCTCGGCCGGTGGTGACGACGAGCCGCTGCTGTCCAACCTGGACTTCACCGACCTGATGAACTCCGGCGACCCGGGCTCCTTCGACGTGACCCGCAGCTGGCGCCAGCGGGCGCAGCACGAGCGGCTGCGGGTGCCGATCGGCGTCGGGGCCGGCGGCGAGCACGTGTACCTGGACATCAAGGAGGCCGCGCTGGAGGGCATGGGCCCGCACGGCCTGTGCGTCGGCGCGACCGGCTCCGGCAAGTCCGAGCTGCTGCGCACCCTGGTGCTGGCGCTGGCGATGACGCACTCCTCGGAGACGCTGAACTTCGTGCTCGCCGACTTCAAGGGCGGCGCGACCTTCGCCGGCATGGCGGACATGCCGCACACCTCGGCGGTGATCACCAACCTGGAGGGCCAGCTCACCCTGGTCGACCGCATGCGGGACGCCATCGAGGGCGAGCTCAACCGGCGCCAGGAGCTGCTGCACCGGGCGGGCAACTACGCGAACATCCACGAGTACGAGCGGGCCCGGGCGGCCGGCGCGGCGCTGGACCCGCTGCCCTCGCTGGTGCTGATCATCGACGAGTTCTCCGAACTCCTCACCGCCAAGCCCGACTTCATCGACATGTTCATCCAGATCGGCCGGATCGGCCGGTCCCTCGGGGTGCACCTGCTGCTGGCCTCGCAGCGCCTGGAGGAGGGCAAGCTGCGCGGTCTGGACACCTACCTCTCCTACCGGATCGGTCTGCGCACCTTCTCGGCGGCCGAGTCGCGGGCGGCGATCGGCGTCCCGGACGCCTACCACCTGCCGCCGGTGCCGGGCGTCGGCTACCTGAAGTTCGGCACCGACGTGATGGAGCGCTTCAAGGCCGCCTACGTCTCCGGGCCCTACCGGGCGCCGGGGCAGCAGCGGTCGACCGGCGGCCGGCTGGTCACCGTGCTCCCGGTGCGGTTCACCGCGGCCGAGGTGCCGGTGACCGAGCCGCTGGTGCAGGAGGTCGAGCCGCTCGTCGAGGAGCAGGACGACGCCCTGGCGGACACCGTGCTGGACGTGTTCGTGCAGCGGATGGCGGGCCAGGGCCCGGCCGCGCACCAGGTCTGGCTCCCGCCGCTGGACGCGCCGCCGAGCGTGGACCAGCTGCTGCCGCCGCTCCAGGCGACCGCCGAGCGCGGGCTGACCGCCCCGCAGTACGGCGCGCTGGGCCGGCTGCGGGTGCCGGTCGGCATCGTCGACAAGCCGCGGGACCAGAAGCGCGACATCCTCGACCACGACTACGCGGGGGCGGCCGGCCACGGCCTGGTGGTCGGCGGCCCGCGCTCCGGCAAGTCGACCATGATCCGCACCACGGTGACCTCGTTCGCGCTCACCCACACGCCGCTGGAGGTGCAGTTCTACCTGCTGGACTTCGGCGGCGGCGGCTTCCAGTCGGTCCAGGACCTGCCGCACGTCGGCGGGGTGGCCGGGCGGCTGGACGCCGAGAAGGTGCGCCGGATGGTCTCCGAGGTGCACGGGGTGCTCAACCGGCGCGAGGAGCTCTTCCGCAGCACCGGGATCGACTCGATCGGGACGTACCGGGCCCGCCGGGCCTCCGGCGCGCTGCCCGACGAGCGGTTCGGCGACGTCTTCCTGGTGGTCGACGGCTGGAACACCTTCAAGCAGGAGTTCGAGTCGCTGGAGCCGGTCATCGGCGACATCGCCCAGCGCGGCCTCGGCTACGGCATCCACCTGATCGTCACCGCGACCCGGTACGCCGAGGTCCGCCCGGCGCTCAAGGACCTGCTGCAGAACCGGACCGAGCTGAAGCTCGGTGACGCGATGGAGTCCGAGGTGGACCGCCGGGTGGCGCAGAACGTGCCGGCCGTGCCGGGCCGCGGCGTCACCCCGGACCGGCTGCACTTCCTCACCGGTCTGCCCCGACTGGACGGCTCCGACTCGGTGGAGGACCTGCAGGACGGCGTGGCCGGGCTGGTCGCGGCGGTCGCCGGGGCGTGGACCGGTCCGCGCGCGCCGCAGGTGCGGATGCTGCCGACGGTGCTGGACGGGCACTCGCTGCCGAAGGGCTTCGAGCACCCGGAGCGCGGTGTCGCGTTCGGCGTGGACGAGGCGGAGCTGGCCCCGGCCTTCGTCAACTTCGAGACCGACCCGCTGTTCATCGTGTTCGGCGACACCGAGTCCGGGAAGTCCGCGCTGCTGCGGATGCTGGTCAAGCAGATCACCGAGCGGTACACCCCGGACCAGGCCGGCATCGTGGTCGGCGACTACCGGCGCGCGCTGCTCGGCGTCGTCCCGCCGGAGTACCTGGTCGAGTACGCGGCCGCGCAGCCGGCCATGTCCTCGGTGGTCGAGATGCTGCGCGGGGCCTGCTCGCGCCGGCTGCCCGGTCCCGACGTGACCGCGGAGCAGCTGCGCAACCGCAGCTGGTACAGCGGCAAGGACATGTTCGTGGTCGTGGACGACTACGAGCTGGTGGCGACCTCCTCGGGCAACCCGCTGGCCGCGCTGACGGAGTTCCTGCCGTTCGCGCGCGACATCGGCCTGCGGGTGATCGTCGCGCGCAGCGCGGGCGGCGCCGGGCGCTCGCTGTACGAGCCGTTCATGCAGCGGATGCGCGAGCTGGGCGGGCAGGGCGTCCTGCTGTCCGGCAACCGGGACGAGGGCCCGCTGCTGGGCACCGTCAAGCCGCAGGCGCTGCCGCCGGGCCGGGGCGTGTTCGTCTCGCGCCGGGTGACCAGCGGGCAGATGGTGCAGACGGGCTGGCTGCCGGCTCCGTAAGGCCGTGACGCAGTGTGAGGGAAGGGGTCGGATCCTCGGGATCCGGCCCCTTCGCCGTCCCGGGTGCCGAAACGTTACCTAGATCTTTCCGCCGGAGGGCTGCGGTTCCCGTACCCGGCGGGGGCCCTGACCTGCGGCGCGGAGGCTTCCGGCCGACCTGCCTCCACATCCGGCCACGGCCTTGGAATGATGCGCGCAATGCTGCGTTCACCTTGGATTCAAGTGCGATGTGGCGAAAGTAACAAGCCGGACATACATGGCGATGACGATAAGTGATCATCAGATCGCATGCTTATGCACTTCACCACAACGGATTCCGAAGCATGTGCGCGATTGACGCGATCGATACGGCCACGGTTCCATGGCGGCCCGGGAGCGACAGGACCAGAACCCGAGCACGCAGCCAGCGGAGGCGATACCGCTCCCAGTCCAGGACCGCACAGAGCCGATCGGATGCCTCATGACCGACACGCTTCGCCCACCGACCGCCGCGGCCCCCACCGCGACCGCCGCGGGCGCGCCCGCCGCCCCGCAGCAGACGCTCAAGCGTTCGATCGGCGTCGTGGGCGGCACCCTGCTCACGCTGTCCTGCGTCACCCCCGCCTCCACGCTCTTCGTGATCGTCCCGGAGCTGTTCTCCAGCATCGGCAGCGCCACCGCGCTGGCCATCGCGATCGGCTCGGTGCTCTGTATCGCGGTCGCCTTCTGCTACTCCGAGCTCGGCACCCTGATCCCCAGCGCCGGCGGTGAGTACGCCATGGTCGGCACCCTGGCCGGGCGGCTGGCCGGCTGGCTGGTCTTCGTGCTCTCGCTGATCGTGGTGATGATCGTCCCCTCGGTCATCGCCCTCGGCACCGCCGACTACCTGGCCCCCGTCCTGCACGTCGACAAGCCGCTGGCCGGCGCCGCGGTGATGCTCGCCGCCACCCTGGCCGGCCTGCTGGACCTGCGCGCCAACGCCTGGATCACCGGTGTCTTCCTGGTCCTGGAGGTCATCGCGGCCGGCGTCGTGTCGGTGCTCGGCTTCGCCCACGCCAACAGCGGCGCGCCGAGCATGCTGCACGGCGTGGTCACCGGCGAGGACGGCGTCACCACCACGGTGAGCGTCGGCGCGATCATCGGCGCGCTCGGCATCGCGCTCTTCATCACCCAGGGCTTCTCCACCGCCGTCTACCTCTCCGAGGAGCTGGAGAACCCGCGCCGCAACGTCTCCCGCACCGTGCTGTGGACGCTGGCGATCTCCGCCGCGGTCATCCTCGTCCCGGTCGCCGCCATCACCATGGGCGCCCCCGACCTGGCCACCCTGAGCTCCGGCGACATCTCCGGCCTGGTCACCGCCTGGAGCAGCTCCGCGGTCGGCACCTTCATCAGCCTCTGCGTCGCGCTGGCCATCATCAACGCCGGCATCGTCATGGTCATCCAGAACTCCCGGGTGCTGTTCGCCTCGGCCCGCGACAAGGCCTGGCCCGAGCCGGTCAACAAGGCCTTCGGCACCCTGGGCCGGTTCGGCTCCCCGTGGGTCGCCACCCTGGCCGTCGGCCTGCCGGGCGCCGCGCTCTGCTACGTCAAGGGCGAGCTGCTCAGCGAGATCACCGGGGTCGCCGTCACCGGGATGTACCTGCTGGTCGCGATCGCCGCGCTGCTCTCCCGCCGCAACCGGCACAAGCACGCCGCCGCCTGGCGGATGCCGCTCTGGCCGGCCGTCCCGGTGGCGCTGATCGCGGTGCTGGTCTACGTGATCACCCAGCTGGACACCGTGCCGCTGCTGTGGACCGGCGGCATCACCGCCGGCGCCACCCTCTACTGGCTGTGCTACCTGCGCCCCCGGCAGGACACCCACTGGGTGATCAGCGTCCCCGAGGACCAGCAGGCCTGACCCCCACCGGACCCTCCCCCTCCCCCACACGGCAGTGCCCCGGGCCCCCGGCCCGGGGCACTGCCGCGTTCCGCGCGCTACTTCTTGAGCTTCCACTGCGGGCCGAGCGCGATCTTCATCAGCTGCTCGGTGGTCAGCGCCGGGGCGGTCCGGGTCCCCGCGGTCACCTGGCTGCCGCTGTTGAAGGCGCTGACCACCACGCGCAGACCGTCCGGGCGCAGCGTGTCCACGGTCCACATCACCAGCTTGCCGGGCGTCTTGCGGACCACCACCCTGGTGCCGTCCGGCTGCGTCGCGGCGCCGCCGAAGATCCCGCCGTCCCCGCTCCCTCTCCAGTCCTGCACATTGATCTGCACCAGGGACTTGCCCTTGCCGTCGTTCACCACGAAGTCCGCGAAGCCCGGCTGGCCCCCCGTCTCGGTCTCCTTGAGGCCGGCCGGGAGCAGCTCGGCGGCGATCGCGAGGATCTCCTCCTGGCTGTACTCGTTGGCGGTGGGCCGGGGGGTGTCCGGCGGCGTGGGCGGGGCCGGCACCGGGAGGGCGGCGATCAGCCGGTCCCAGGCCGTGTCGGTGATGACCGCCCTGAGCTGCTCGGCCATCAGCGGCGGGGTGGGCCGGGAGACCGGCTTGCCCTTCTCCGCCGGGGCGTTCCACTCGCTCAGCTCGATCCGCCGGCCGTCCTTGCCGGTCAGCGTGGCGGACCACCGCTTGGTGTCGGCCCGGCCGTCCGGGTACTCGTAGCCCTGGAGCACGGTCAGCCGTCCGCCGTCCGGCAGGACGGTCGAGGTGCAGGCGTCGAAGCGGACGTGCTTCTTGTCCGGGCAGTCGTTCGCCGCCGACCGGGGGTCGTCCGCGGCGAGCCGGCCGAAGGAGATCGTCACCGCCGCCCTGCCCTTTCCGTCGTCGAGGACCAGGAAGGCGCGGGGCGGGCCGGCGGCCGCGTCGGTGCCCTGCCCGACCGCCTCGGTGACCTGGCCCTTGGGCAGCAGTCCCCGGAAGGTGGCGAGCACCTCCTCGCCACCGATCACGGCCGGGCCGGCGGACGGGGACGCCGAGGGGGTGGCCGACGGCGACGCGGTGCTCGCCCCGGAACCGCCGTCCGGGGCGCCGCTGGCCGCCGGGACCGGCCGGGAGCCGGCCGGGGAGCCGTCGGTGAGGTACGCGGCGCCGGTGCCGACCAGGGCCAGGGCGGCCGCACCGCCCACCGCGGCGGCCGCCGACCGACGGCGCCAGCGGCGGCGGCCGCGGGCCCGCCCGCCGACCGCCAGCCCTCTCGGGCCGTCCCGGCCGTCCTGGCGGAAGCCCTCGCCGGTGCGCGTGATGGCGTGGAGCAGATCGTCCTCGAAGCTGTCCGGTACGGACATGCGTGATCACCGATTCCTTCGGTCACGGGGCGGGGGCCGGTGGCGGACCCCCGCGCGGGCGGCGGTCGGGCGGTCCGTCAGCGGACGGCCAGCTCGGCCAGGGCGTCGCCGAGCTGTTCGCGGACGCGTGCCAGCGCACGGCTGGTCCGGGTGCGGACCGCGCCCGGGGACAGCCGCAGCACCTCGGCGGTCTCCTCGATGCTGCGGTCCTCCCAGTAGCGCAGCACCAGCACCGCGCGGTCCTTGGCGGGCAGCCGGCCGAGCGCGTCGAGCAGGGTGACCCGCAGCGCCCCGTCCGGCTCCCGGCCCTCGGACTCGGGCAGCAGGTCGGTGGGGTGCTCGCCGCTGGAGCGGCGGCGCTTCTGGGCGAGGAAGACCCGCACCATCACGGTGTGCGTGTAGGCGCCCGGGTTCTCGACCCGGTGCCGCCCACCGGTCCACGCGCTGCGGCGCCAGAGCACGTACATCCGGCTGAGGGCCTCCTGGACGAGGTCCTCGGCGTGGTGGGTGTCACCGCCGGTGAGCAGACAGGCCGAGCGGTACAGCCGCCCGGTGTGCCCCGTGACGAGTTCCAGGAACTCCGCGTCCTTCGTCTCGCGCGTGGCCCCGATCCGCCCCATCCCCCACGACCTCCCCGTTCACCGCTGTCGACACTTCTTCGATGCGGCGGGCCGGGCGGGATGTTACAGCGGATACGAAGAATTCTTCGGGGGACGGTTCCGCGCGGGATCGGGGCGTTCGTCGGGGGCGTTCGTCGGGGGCGTGGCTCAGGGGCGGCGGCGGTGGTCGCGGAGGACGATGCCGCCGCCGATCAGCAGGGCGACCAGCAGGGCGCCGATGCCCAGGACGTAGGTCGCGGTGCGGCCGTCGCGGTCGGCCTGGGTCTCGCCGAGGCCGAGCGGGCGCGGCACGATCGGGGCGGAGGCCAGCTGGACCGGCGGGTCCTCCACCGGCTTGTCCGGCGGCGTCGCGGGCGCGGTGGTGACGGCCTTCACCGGGTCGACCACGCCCCAGCCGATGTACTCGTTCGCCTTGTGGTCGGTGCGCTGCGCGGTCTGCTCGATCCAGGCGCGCACCTGGCTCGGCTTCCAGTCCTTGTGCGCGCCGAGCAGCAACGCCGCGAGACCGGCCACGTACGGCGCGGCGAAGCTGGTGCCGTTGTCCACGCACTGCCCGCCGCGCGGGACGGTGGAGAGCATGTCGACCCCGGGCGCCGCGACGTCCACGAAGTCGCCGTACTGGGAGAAGTAGGTGCGCTCGTTGTTGCGGTCGGAGGCGCCGACGGCGAGCACGGTGCGGAAGGCCGCCGGGTAGGTGTCGCCCTTCTTGCCCTCGTTGCCGGAGGAGGCGACCACCACCACGCCCTTGTTCTCGGCGTTCTCGACCGCGGCCTTCAGCTCCTCGTAGCCGACGAAGCGGGTGTCGGCCGCGCCGCGCACGTCCTGCGAGATGTTGATGACCTTGGCGCCCTGCTGGACCGCCGAGTTGACGGCCTCCACCAGGGAGTGGACGTCACCGTTGCCCTCGGCGTCGTTCTGCCGGATCGACAGGATGGTGGCACCCGGGGCGATACCGACGAAGCCGGTCTGCTCGCTGTGCGAGGCCGCGATGATGCCCGCCACCTTGGTGCCGTGGCCCACCAGGTCGTCCTTGCCGCCGCCCTCGACCCGCTTGCCCTCCTTGTCCTTGAGCAGCGAACCGCCGTCGAGGACCTTGGAGGCGAGCTGCGGGTTCTGGTCGTCCACCCCGGTGTCGATGACCGCGACCACCACCCCCGCGCCGGTGGTCGCGCCGCCCTGCCAGAGCTCGTCCAGCACCATCCGCTGGAGCGACCACGGCACGGCCTGCACGTTCTGCGCGTTCTTGCCGCACTCCCCGGCGGCCGAGATGCCCGGCCCCTCCGCCGCCGCCGGCACCGTCAGCGGGCCGCCGAGCAGCGTGAGCGCGGCCATCGCCGCGGCCGCCGTCCGGTACCTGACCACCGGCACCCTGCCACCCCTCATGTCGTCCACCTGCTTGCGCGGTCACGCGCCAAAGGCGGGTGCCCCGCGCGGGGCACCCGCCCTTCGGCGAGTCGTCCTCGGGCCGTGAACCGTCAGCCGGTCCAGAGGGTGGCGTTGCGGTTCTCGGTGTTCTGGTAGCTCTGGGCCGCGTTGTCGAGCGACTTGGCGATCTGCTCCAGCACCTGCTGGAGGTGCTCGGCACGCTGGTCCCACTTGGCCTGGTGGGCCTGGTAGCCCTGCTGGGCGGCGCCCTCCCAGCTACCGGAGATCTTGGTGACGCCGGCCTTCAGCTCCTCGAGCTGGGCCTTGATGGTGCCCGCGGTCCGACGGACCTCCGAGCTGGCGTTCTTGATGGTCGCGAAGTTGACCAGAATGTGGTCGGCCACGATGTCTCCTAGTCGAGGCTGCGGCGCACCCCATCACCCGAGGGGTGCGTCGACGGGTGAACGGAAAGAGCTGAGGATCAGGACGCCGCGGCGGTCCCGAAGGCCGCCTGCTGGTCCGCGTCGGCCTGCGAGTACTTCTGGGTCGTGAGCTCGATCGCGTCCTTGATGGCGCGCAGCGACTTGTTCAGCTCCTGGGCGTCGGTGTTGAACTGGCCCTGGAGGTTGGTGTAGGCCTGCGCGGCCTGGCCCTGCCAACCGCTGGTGATCGAACTCACCAGGTTGTTGAGGCCGTTGATCTCGGTGTTGATCTGGTTGATGACCTCGTCCATGTGCTTGGCGAATGCCAGCATCTCCTGCGCGGTCGTCTTGAACTGACCCATGCTCTACCGTCCCCCATGAGACAGACCTTGAGTCCGGGGGTTTCGTCTCCGCCCCCGGGCATCACCGGTGTGATGTCCTGCAGCACTGTAGTCGGCACACGCAGCTCGCCCAACACCGGGCGACGGTCGGTTACCAAGCCATGACATCACGGCCAATTCCTTTGCACACGGCGGGGGAAGGCCACAGTCGCCACCGCGCGCTCACGCGTTCTGCTGCTGCGCCGCACTCTTGGCGTTGAGCGCCGGGCCCACCGGCACCAGGTTCGACCACTGCTGCGGCACCGGCGCGGGCTGCAGGCCCTGGTAGCCCAGCCGGGCCTGGTTGCCGCCCAGGTCCTCGGGCTGCGGCGGACCGGACGGGGTGGCCGGCTGGCCCGAGGGGCCCTTCGCCGCCCCGCCCTGACCGGCCGCCCCGCCCTGGCCGGCCGCGCCGCCCTGACCCGCCGGCTGCCCGGCCGGCTGGCCCGGCTGCGCCGGCGGCGTGGTCTGGCCGCCCTTGCCACCCTCGCTGCTGGCCGGCACCGCGTACCGCAGACCGGTCTCGGTGATCAGGAAGTCCGTGCCGGAGCCGTCCGTCGCGTTGTCCAGCGCGCGGTAGAACAGGCCGTGACCGGGCGTCACATGCGCGGTGGAGGCGCCGTTGCTGTAGCGCACCGGGTAGTCCGTCCCGGCCCAGACGCTGCGCCGCGGCGTCCGGCCGTCCTCCGCCACGCCGTCGAAGGTGCTGCAGACCACCGAGCGGGCGTCCTTCGGGGCCTGCCAGGTGTTGGCCGGCGCACCCGTCCTGGTGGGCCAGTCGGCGGCGCTCTCACCCATCAGCGGCACGTTGCTGTTGACGGTCGCGTGCTCGGCCGGGGTCAGGTCGTCGATCCGCGGGCTCTTGTTGACGTCCTGGTTGTACAGCGGCTGCAGCAGCGGGTTCTGCCGGATCAGCTCCGCCTGGAACGGGGTGATCAGCAGTAGTTGGCTCTTGCCCACCACGTAGTGCTTCTCGCCGAACCGCACCAGCCGGCCGATCTTGCGGTCCTCCGGGTTCTGCAGCGGCACCGAGGAGTTGGCCACCTTGGTGTCCGGCACCAGCCCGTCGATCCGCGGGAAGACGATGTCGCTGCCCGGCGCCAGCGTGTCCAGCCAGTCCTTCTTCACCTTCTGCGGGGTGGCCATCGCCCCGAAGATCGCCCACATCAGCTGGGAACGGGTGGTGTCCGAGTCCTCCGGAGCGCCGATCGCGTGCCGGCGGCCCTTGCTGTCCACCAGGAAGATCCGCAACTTGCCCTGGCCCGCGGCCTGCCCGGAGGCGGCCACCTGCGGGTCGTCCGCCTGCTGCACCAGCAGCGCCTGGCCGACGTCCAGCATCCGGTCCTTCTCCCCGAGCGCGTCCGCGTCGGCGCCGCCCGCCACGAACACCGCCTGGTTGACCGTGCTGCCCTGCTCGTCGCCGGGCCGGTCGCAGACCGACCACTTCATCGGCCGGCTCGCGTTCTCCTTGCTGGGCAGCTTGTCCGGCGCGTACGGGATGCCGATCGTCGGGCCGTGGTTGGGGTAGCGGTCGAGGACGCCGTCGTCGACCACCACCACCTTGCTGTCCACCGGCAGCACCAGCCGCGCCGAGGCCATGTTCAGCACCTGGTGCAGCCGCTTGGTCTTCCCGTCCGGGTCGGTCAGCACCACGTACCGGGTGGTGCTCTGCTTGCCCTGGACGATGTACTTGCCCTCGTCCCAACCCACCGGCGCGCTCGGCTTGAACACCCCCCAGAGGCCGAAGCCGCCGATCACCAGCGCCCCCACCACCACACTCGGCAGGATCGCCTTCACCGGGCGCGGCGCGTCCTCGTCGCTCCCACCGCCGCCGGGCAGCAGAAAGGCCCCGACGGTGCGCTTGCGGGCGAAGGTGTAGGCGTTCAGCTCGTCCCGGCGCGATGCCATGCTCGTCGTCTCCCCTGTCAGACCGTGCTGCCCCGTGAGCCGCACCCCCCGGGCGAGAACGGGCTCGAACCCTCTACGATGCGGCAGCAGACGGTGAGTACGGTACGGGTACGGTTCACGCACCGGCCAGCCGGGCCGCGACAACCGATCAGAGAGGGGCACTCGGGGGATGCCAAGCCAGACCGCTCCGGGGCGCCGGAGCACGGGACGGGGCAGTGGTTCGCGCCGCTCCGCACGACGCGACCGCACCGGGACCGCGGGCGCTCCCGCCCCGGGACGCGCGGGCGGACCCGACGGACCCGTGCCGGTCCGCGTCCACCCCCGGCCGGGGCTGCTCGGCGGCCGACTGAGGCTCCAGCAGCTCGTGCTGGTCGAGGTCGCGGTGGCGCTGGTCGCCGTCGGCTGGACGATCAGCCGGCCGGTCGCCGCCGGTTTCGGCGCCGTCGCCCTCGCCCTGGTCGTGCTCGCGCTGGTGCCACTGCGCGGCCGCACCATCCCCGAGGCGCTGCGGGTGCGCGCCGCGCTCCGGGCCCGCCGCAGGTACGCCCGCGCCCACGTCCCGCCGCCCGGCACCGACCCGGCGCTCGCCCCCGCCCTGGAACTCGAACCCGCGCTGCGCACCTGCACCCACGCGACCGAGGCCGACTTCGGCGGCCGACCGGTGCGCCGGGAGACCGGCATGGTCGGCGACGGCACCTTCCTCAGCGCCGTCCTGCTCGTCCAGGCCAAGGACCTGCCGCTGCGGCCGGCCCGGACCGCCCGGCCGCTGCCGCTGGACGTGGTCTGCTCCGCGCTGCGGGTCGACGACATCGCCCTGGAATCGGTGCAGCTGGTCCAGCACACCCAGCCGGCGCCCGCGCCGCACCTGCCCGAGCAGTCGCTGGCCGCCCGGGCCTACCGCGAGCTCGCCGACGGCACCGCCACCCCCGCGCTGCGGCTCACCTGGGTGGCGCTCAAGCTCGACCCCGAACGGGCGGCCACCGCGGTGCGTGCCCGGGGCGGCGGCGAGGTGGGCGCCCGCAAGGCGCTCCAGCGGGTCACCGACCAGCTGGCCGGGCGGCTGAACAGCGCCGGCTTCAACGCCACCGTGCTCGACGAACGCGAGCTGATCGCCGCCCTCGCCATCTCCACCTGCGTCAACCCGCTGGCCACGGCCGGCCGCCAGGGCACCGGCAGCGGCGGCGGCAGCGGGCGGCGCACCCAGGAGACCAACCGGTTCTGGCGGGTCGACGACCGCTGGCACAGCACCTACTGGATCTCCCGCTGGCCGCAGCTCGGCCGCCCCGGCGGCGCCCCCGGCCGGATCGCCGTCCCCGACCTGGTCAACCTGGTCACCGGCGCGCCCGCGCTGGCGAGCACCTTCAGCCTGACCGCCGGTCACGGCACCGGCGGCTCGGTCACCCTCAGCGGCCACGTCCGGGTCACCGGGCGCAGCGAGAGCGAGGCCGTCGAACTCGGCCGGCAGGTGGAGGCCAGGGCCCAGAGCACCGGCCTCGGCCTCACCCGGCTCGACCTGGAGCAGGCACCCGGCGTGCTGGCCACCCTGCCCCTGGGAGGTGCTTCCTGATGGCCCACCTGTCCTACCCCGCCCCCGCGCCGCAGACCGGCGCGGACGCGCAGCCCCGGCCCGGACGCCGGCTGCTGCCCGGCTTCGGGCTGCGCGGCCCGCGCCGGGAGAAGCACGTGCTCACCGTCGCGGAACTCGACGCGCTGTCCTTCCCGGTCGGCGACGACGGCGTGCTGATCGGCGAGGACGTGCACCAGGCCCGGCCCGCCGTGCTCGGCCTGTTCCGGCCCAGCTCCTACGACCTGGTGCTGGTCGGCGGCCTCTGGACGGCGCAGGTCATCGCGCTGCGGGCGGCCGCCACCGGCGCGCGGATCGCCGTCGAGACCGCCCGGGGCCACCTCTGGGGGCCGATGGCGCAGGCCGCGGGCGGCGGACAGCCGTGCGTGACGGTCCACCAGCCCGGCCGGCTCGGCCCGCAGGGCGCCTCGGTCACCTCGCCGGTGCTCGTGGTGCGCGACCTCGGTGCCCGCCCGCCGCGCAGCCGGCTCTCCGCCACGCCCTGGCAGACGATGCTGACGGTGGTGCCGCACCTGGGGCCGAACGCCTCCCGGGTGCTCAACGCGGCCGACCTGGTCGGCGTGCAGCGGGTGATGCCGGAGGAGGCCGAGCTGATCGGCCGGGTGCTCTCGCTCGGACCGAACGAGGTCGCCGCCCTGCCGTCCCTCCCGGACGACCTGACGCTGTGGACGACCCGGATGAGCCGCCAGTACGTCCGGGTGGTCACCGGGCAGGCGGAACGCCAGGTCCTGGGCGGTCCGCGCCGCCTCGACTGACCGGGGCGGAGCCGGTCTCGGCCCGGTCGCGGCCCGGTCGGAGATGAGACACCGCCTTCAGCCGGGGGTGGCTCACGGCCTAGGCTGTGAGACGGCAACGGCACCGCGAACATGCGGCGGCGAACACGAGGGAGCCCTAGGTGAGCAGCGATCGGGACGGCGTCTACGTCGGCGACAACGCGGCAGAGGACGACGAGGACTGGTCCGACGCGCCCGACTACACTCCCCCGTCCTGGTACGTGCAGACGGACGCCGCGGGTGCTCCGGCGCCCGCAGCGGGGGCGTCCCCGGCGGGGTCGCCAGCGCCGGGCGGCGGGGTGACGCCGGCTCCTGGCGGTGCGCCGGCCCCGGTGGCCGCGCCCGGGGTGCCGGGTCAGTCGGCCGCGCCGGCCGAGCCGCAGCCCTCGGCCGTGCCCCAGCCTCAGCCTCTGCCCCAGCCCGTGCCGTCGGCGCAGCCGCAGCCGGCCGAGGCCGCCGTCCCCGTGGCCGCGCCCGCCCCGATCCCCGCGCCGACGCCCGCACCCGCACCCGCACCCGTCCAGGGTGTCCCGGGCATCCCCGGCGAGGGCCAGGCCGCGCCCGCCGGGGCCTACGCCGTGCCGCCGACCGACCCGGCTTCCCAGACCCCGGCCGCGGTGCCCGCACCGTCGCCCGACCCGGTACCGGCGCCCGCGCCCGCTCCGACCGCCGTGCACGGCTGGCCGCCGGCCGACCCGTCGGCAGCCGCGCAGCCCGGCCCCGCCCAGCCGCCGGCCGCCGTCCCGGCGCCCCAGCCGTACCCGGCGGCGCCGCAGCAGCCCTTCGCCGCCGCGCCGGGCCAGCCGCAGCCCTACCCGCAGGACCAGCCGGCGTACCCGCAGGACCCGCAGGCCTACCCCCAGGACCAGCCGG
>NZ_JBHSOF010000064.1:27897-40542 GCF_042656005.1 Kitasatospora misakiensis
TACCCCCAGGACCAGCCGGCGTACCCGCAGGACCCGCAGGCCTACCCCCAGGACCCGCAGGCCGCCGCGTGGGCGGCCGCCCAGCAGGCCCAGGCTCAGCAGGCCCAGGCCCAGCCGGGGCAGCCCCAGCCCACCCAGCCCCAGCCCCAGCCCGGACCGTCCGCGCCGCCCGCCCCGGCCGACCCGCCGCCGGGCGGCTGGCCGCAGCCCGGCGCCTACCAGCAGCCCGCGCAGCCGCAGCCCCAGCCCCAGCCGAACGCCCCGCAATGGGGCCAGCCGCCGGCCGCGCCGGCCGCGCCCGCCGCGTTCCAGCAGGCCGGTGCCCCGCAGCAGACCGCGCACGGCGCGCCGCTCGGCTACACCGCCGCGGTCGAACTGTCCTCGGACCGCCTGCTGCGCAGCCAGCCGAAGCAGCAGCGCCAGCAGCCGCGCTTCCAGTTCGGCGGCAAGGCGGCGGCCGCCGAGAGGGCCCGCCGGCTGGAGATCATCCGCACCCCGGTGCTCAGCTGCTACCGGATCGCCGTGATCAGCCTCAAGGGCGGCGTCGGCAAGACCACGACCACCACCGCCCTCGGCGCCACGCTGGCCAGCGAGCGCCAGGACAAGGTGATCGCGATCGACGCCAACCCGGACGCCGGCACCCTCGGCCGTCGGGTCAAGCGGCAGACCGGCGCCACCATCCGCGACCTGGTGACGGCCATCCCGCACCTGCGCAGCTACATGGACATCCGTCAGTTCACCTCCCAGGACCTCCACTCGGGCCTGGAGATCCTGGCGAACGACGTCGACCCGGCCGTGTCGACCACCTTCAACGACTCGGACTACCGCCAGGTCATCGACGTGCTGGGCCGCCAGTACCCGATCATCCTGACCGACTCCGGCACCGGTCTGCTGTACAGCGCGATGCGCGGGGTGCTGGACCTCGCCGACCAGCTGATCATCGTCTCCACGCCCAGCGTGGACGGCGCCTCGTCCGCCTCCACCACCCTGGACTGGCTCTCCGCGCACGGCTACGCCGACCTGGTGCAGCGGTCGATCACGGTGGTCTCCGGGGTCCGCGAGACGGCCAAGATGATCAAG
Organism: Kitasatospora misakiensis; assembly: GCF_042656005.1. NCBI lineage: Bacteria > Bacillati > Actinomycetota > Actinomycetes > Kitasatosporales > Streptomycetaceae > Kitasatospora > Kitasatospora misakiensis. Next base: position 28,978 of record NZ_JBHSOF010000064.1, read on the forward strand.
GTCGAGGACATCGTCGCGCACTTCCAGACCCGCTGCCGCGGTGTGGTCGTGGTCCCGTTCGACGAGAGCCTGGCGGCCGGCGCCGAGGTCAACCTCGACATGATGCGGCCCAAGGTCCGCGAGGCCTACTTCGAGCTGGCCACCCTGGTCGGCGAGGACATCGTCCGGGCGCAGCAGGCCGCCCAGCAGACCGGCTGGCAGCAGCAGGCCCAGCCGCAGCAGCCCCAGGCGCCGGGCTACCCGCAGCCGCAGCCGGGGGCGCAGGCCCAGCCGCCGTACGGCCAGCCGTACCCGTACGCCCAGCCGCAGCAGCCCGGCCAGCCCGCGCCCGGCACGCCCTGGGCGCCGCAGCCGCAGCCACAGCCGCAGCCCGGCCAGACTCCGCCGCCCCCGCCCGGCTACGGCTACCCGCCGCAGAACACCCCGCCGCAGCAGCCGACCCCGGAGTGGCAGCAGCCGCCCGCACCGCCGGCCGGCGCCTACGGCTACCCCCAGCCCGAGGACGGCCACCAGCCGCCCCCCGGCTACGGCTACCCGCCGCCGCCCGCGCCGCCGCAGCAGTGAGCACACGCGAGGGCCCGCCGACCTCCCCGGTCGGCGGGCCCTCGTGCGTGGCGCGGCGGCAGCGGTCAGCCCGCGTCGGTCAGCTCCCGGGCCCGCTTCACGTCGTCGGCCATCCGGTCCAGCAGCGCCTCGATGGAGTCGAACTTCTCCATCCCGCGCAGGTACACCAGGAACTCCACCGCCACGTGCAGCCCGTAGAGGTCCAGGCCGACCCGGTCGATGGCGTAGGCCTCGACGGTGCGGTCGGTGTTGTCGAAGGTCGGGTTGGTGCCCACCGAGATCGCGGCCGGCATGCGCTCGCCGCCGACGAGCAGCCAGCCCGCGTACACGCCGTCGGCCGGGATCGCGCTGTGCGGCACGGTCTCCACGTTGGCGGTCGGGTACCCCATCTCACGGCCGCGCTGCGCGCCGCGCACCACCACGCCCTCCACCCGGTGCGGGCGGCCCAGCACCTCGGCCGCCCCGGCCACGTCCCCGGAGCCGACCAGCCGGCGGGTCAGCGTGGAGGAGAACGGCTCGCCGTCGCCGGCGGCGCCGCGCACCTGGAGGTCGACCACCTCGACCCCGCAGTCCGCGGACCGGCCCAGCTCGGCCAGCAGGGCGACGTTCCCCGCCGCGCGGTGGCCGAAGCGGAAGTTCGGCCCCTCGACGACCAGACAGGCGTGCAGCGCGTCGACCAGCACCTGCCGGAAGAACTCCTCCGGCGACTCCTTGGAGAACGCGGTGGTGAACGGCAGCACCAGCACGGCGTCGACGCCCAGCTCCTCGATCAGCTCCGCGCGGCGGGGCTGCGGGGCGAGCAGCGGCGGGTGGGTCCCCGGGCGGACCACCTCGCTGGGGTGCGGGTCGAACGTGACCACCACCGAGCGGACGCCCCGCTCGCGGGCACGCTCGACCACCCGGTTGATGATCAGCTGGTGTCCGCGGTGCACCCCGTCGAACGAGCCGATGGTGACGACGCTGCGTCCCCAGTCACCGGGGATCTCCTCCAGGCCACGCCAGCGCTGCACCTGACCGCTCCTTGTTCCGTACGGCGCGTACCTTCTGTACGCTCAAACGCTCAAAACCCGAACCCCTATAGCGTGCCATGCGCCTGTCCCGAGTTCGGCACCGGAAGGCAGGTTGGCCGAACCACCGGGTGTCGGCCGCTCCCGGCGGGCGTCCGGACGGCCTCGGCGCCGCCGCGCTCGGCCTCCGCCGCCGCGTCCCGCGGCTCCCGGCCGGCCGCCGCCAGGGCGCGCAGCCGGTCCAGCGGCGGGTCCACCGGGCGGGCGGGCCGCTCGTCCTCCGGCCAGCGGGCGAGCAGCTCGGCGAACGCCGCCGAGCGGACGGCGCAGCGCACCAGCAGGCCGTCGGCGTCCGGCAGCGCGGCCGCCGCCCGGACCAGCACCGCTCGGGCCCGGGCCGGTCGCTCCCCCGCGCAGTGCTCGGCCAGCCCGGCGACGGCGGCGGCCAGCACCTCCGGGTCCCCTTCGGTGGCCAGCAGGGTGTCCAGCAGCTCGCAGCGCAGCGCGTCCGCCACCGGGTCGGGCACCGGACGGGACAGCACCTCGGCGAACGGCCGGCGGACGGCCACCGCGCGGGCCGCCAGGGCGCCGCTCAGCAGCACCCGCAGCTCCAGCCGGGCGACCGCGCCCTCCACCGCACCGCGCGCCAGCCGGCGGCCCAGGTAGTCGACGGCGACCGGTCCGGCCAGGGCCGGCCGTTCGCGCAGCAGCCGGGCCGCCAGTTCGGCAGCGCGCCGGGCGGCCAGCGGCGCGCGGGCGTCCGCCAGCACCCGCAGCGTCCCGGCCACCGGCGCGCCCGGCGGCACCTCCTTGCCGGACCCGCCCAGCCGGTCGGCCAGCGCGGCCAGCACCGGCTCCGGGTCGCTCTCCAGCGCCGGGGCCAGCGTCCGCGCGGTCAGGAAGCGGTCCTCCCCCCGCCGGTACAGGTCCAGCGCCGCCGACAGGTGGGCGGCCCGGCTCCCGGCGTCGCGCAGCAGCAGGGCGAGCGCGGCGCCGTGCAGGGCGGGCTCCTCGTCCCGGGCCAGCAGGGCCAGCGCGGTGAACCGCAGCAACTCCGGCCCGGCGCCGCGCGCGTGGGGGGCGGCGCGCAGCGCGTGCACCGCGGCGGCCACATGCCGTTCGGGCCGGGGGTCGTGGCTCCAGCGGTCGACCGCGCGGCAGAGCGCCGAGGGCTCCTCGACGGCCAGCACGGCGAGCAGCGCGTCCGCCCTCGGGTGCGCCGCCCCGGCCAGTGCCTCGGTCAACTCGTCCAGGGCCAGGGCCCGGTGGGCGAACAGCAGGTCGTGCGCGAGGTCGGCGACGGTACGGCCGGGGCGGGCGGGCAGGCCCCGCGGATCGTCGAACCAGGTGCACAGCAGCGGCAGCACGGCCGCCGGGTCGGCGCGCAGCCGGCCGGCCACCGCGGCGAGGAACGGCCGGTCCGGTCCGTCGGCGGCCACCAGCCTGCGGAGCAGCGCGAGTTCGGCCTCCGCCGGCAGGCCCAGGCCGGCCCAGAACGCCGGGTCGAACCGCCCCAGCCCCTCCGCCGGCAACCGCTCGAAGCCGCCCGCGAGAGCGGCCCGTTCGACGATCCGCTCGGCCAACTGCTCCAGCAGCGCCCGGTGTTCGGCGAGGTCCGGCCCCGCGGCCAGACCGGCGACCAGCAGCCGCCCGGCCCACCAGCCGGGCTCGCTGCCCGCCGGGCGCAGGTCCACGGCCCGCCAGATCCGGTGCAGCCACGGGTCCAGGGCCGACGCGCCCCAGGTCTCGGCGATCCGCCCCAGCGCGGCGACCACCGGGCCGATCCGGTGCCGCGGCACGGCGGCGGACCCGCCGGCCGGCCTGGTGTCCTCGGCCTCGCCGAGCAGCAGCCGCAGCGCCGTGTCGAGGTCCAGGTGCCGGCCCTGCAACCAGTCGGCGAACTCCCCGTGCGCGAAGCGGTAGCCGGCCCCGGCCGGGACGAACAGCCCCTCCGCCAGCACCGCCGTCGCCCAGCCGCCCGCCACCGGGAACAGCTCCTCGAACGCGGCCCGCCCCAGGGCGCCCTGCTCGGCCCCCAGCATCCGCCGCGCCGCCTCGTGCACCCGGCCGGGCTCCGCCGACGCCGTCCGGCGCACCCGCCCGGCCGCCACCCGGGCGGGCCGGACGGCGCCCCGGCGGTGGGCCCCCGGCCGCCGGGGGCGGCCGCCCTCGGCGAGCCGCTGGGCCACCCGCAGACAGCACAGGTCGAGGTGGGCGGCGAACAGCTCGGTGCGGCCCGTCGGCTCGCCGGTCAGCCCCTGCGCCCACAGCTCCCCGGCCAGCCGGACCGCCAGCGGATGCCGGGCGTCCGCCGCCGCCGGCCAGCCCGACGGCACGCCGTACCGCCGGTGCACCCGCTCCGCCGCCTCGGCGGGCAGCGGCCCCAGCCGGCGCACCACCACCCGCAGGGCGCCCGTGCGCCGCTCCGGCCCGCCGACCGGCACCAGGAACTCGCCCGCCGCCCCGCCCGGCGCCAGCCGCTCCCAGGCCTCCTCCCCGCAGGTGGTCAGCAGCCGGGCGCCGCCCGCCGCCAGCCAGCGGGCCGAGGCCCGCAGCCAGTCCGCGTCGAGCGGCACCGGCGACTCCTCGGGACCGTCCAGCACCACCAGCAGCGGACGCCCGGCCGCCGCGCAGAGCGCCGCCACCGCCCCGGCGCCGGTCGGTGCCGGCACGCCGAGCCCGGCCGCGGCCGACCCGAGCGCCCGCTCCACCGCGTCCGCGAGCGAGGCCTCACCGGGCCCGAGGTCGGCGCCGCGCAACCACACCGTGGGCCGCGGCCGTTCGCCGTCCGCGCGCCGGACGGCGACGGCCGCCGCCTCGGTGCTCCGGCCCGCCCCGGCCGCGCCCACCAGCGCCACCACGCCGACCTCCGCGCCGGCCGCCGCGCCATCCCCTGTGAACTCCCCGCCGGTGTCCCCGTCCGCGAGGAGGTCGGCCCACGCCGCGAGCCCGTCGGGCCGGTCCACCCGGTCGGCCGCCAGCGCGGCGACCCGGCCCGGCCCGGCACCCGCAGCGGCCAGTTGGGCGGCGGTCAGCCGCAGCACCCCGGCCAGGTTGAGCGCGCTCCCGTACGCGGGCACGCCGGCCGCGTTACGGGCCAGCACCTCGGCCAGCTCCGAACCGTCCGCCCCTACAGCGGCCACCGGTACGGCGGTCGGCGGACCCGGCCGCCCCGGGGTGCGCAGCCCGGGCGCGACCACGGCCACCACGGTGCCGCTCGCGGCGTCAAGCACGGGCGCCCCGGCCGGGACGGCCGCCGCGTCCGCCGCCGAGGGCACGTCGAGCAGCAGCACGCCGTCGATCAGGTCGAAGTCGTCGGCCCGCGAGTAGACGGCCCCGGTGGTCGCGGCGACGCCGCAGCGCAGCAGCACCGTCCGCCCGTCCGCGCGCCCCTCGCCCCGGACCGGGACGGGCACCAGCAGCACACCGCCGTCCCCGGCCACCGGTGGCGGCGCGACCGGCAGCGGCGGCACGGGCAGCCCGCCGACCGTGTCGGTACGCAGCAGGGCGAGTCCGTGCCCGGGCAGCGGCCGGACGTGGTCCGGGCCCAGGACGCGGGTCTGCCCCCCGAAGAGGTGCAGGACGATCCCGTCGAGGCCTGCGACCGTCTCGTGCGCGGTGAGGACGGTGCCCAGGGGGTCGACCACGAAGCCGAGCCCGCGCGGCCGCCCGTCCCGGTCGTGGATCCGCAGCAGCCGGCGGCCGGGGTCGCCCGCCGCCGCGCCGTCGTCCGCCCCCGGAAAACCCCTGAAGCCCAGCAGTCCCGGCATGCCCGCAGCCCTCCCCGCAGGGCCCGCCGGCCCGGGAGTGGACGCGTCGCGGCGACCTGCTCGCCGCGGGGGAGCCTGCCCGGCGCGGGCGTGGACCGACCGCGCCCGCGCCGTTCACGACCCCGGTTCACCTCGTGCGCTCCCCCGCGCGGGTGAACTTCCCCCGGGCCGACGCCGCTAGGGCCCAGGTCAGCCGGGGTCAGCCGACGAAGACGGCGACCGGCCGGGCCTGGCCGCCCTTCTCCTCCACCAGCGCGAGGAAGGTGCCGTCCGGCCCGAACACCGCGATCGGCCCGTCCACGCCCATCCCCGGAGCCTTCAGCCGGGCCCCGTGCGACAGCTGCTTCGCCTGGTCGGCGTCGAGGTCCCAGCGCGGGAAGGCCGCCGCGGCGGCGGCGCCGATCGGCAGCACCTCAAGACCGGTGGCCCCCTCCCCGGTCACCGAGGCCTCCAACTGCTCCAGGGTGTGCGCCGACTCCACCCCGTACGGCCCGACCTTGGTGCGCCGCAGCGCGGTGAGGTGCCCGCCGACGCCGAGCCCGGCGCCGAGGTCCCGGGCGAGCGCCCGGATGTAGGTGCCGGAGGAGCACTCCACGGTGACGTCCAGGTCGATCACCGGCGTGCCGTCCTCCGCGACGGCGGACCGCTGCGCGTGGACGGTGAAGGCGTGGATGGTGGTCGGCCGGGCGGCCAGCTCGAAGTCCTCGCCCTCGCGCACCCGCGCGTAGGAGCGCTTGCCGTCGATCTTGATCGCGCTGACCTTGGACGGCACCTGCATGATCTCGCCGGTGAGCGCCGCGATCCCGGCGTCGATGTCCGCCCGGGCCACCCCGTCGGCCGGGGTCGAGGAGGTGACCTCGCCCTCCCGGTCGTCGGTCACGGTGGTCTGGCCGAGCCGGACGGTCGCCTCGTAGGTCTTGGCGGTGAGCATCAGGTGGCCGAGCAGCCGGGTGGCCCGCTCGACGCCGATCACCAGGACGCCGGTGGCCATCGGGTCGAGGGTGCCGGCATGGCCGACCTTCCGCGTCCCGGCCAGCCACCGCAGCTTGGCGACCACCCCGTGCGAGGTGATGCCCTCCGGCTTGTCGACGATGACGAGGCCGTCCGGACCGGTGCCTTTGCGCTTCATCAAGTTCTTTCTGTCAAAGCTCTGTACAAAACGATCAACCGCAGGCTACCGACCGCGCGGCCCCGCCGACCACGCAGCACGGCCCGGACGCCGCCGGCAGGTCAGTCCCAGCGGCTCAGTCCCGGCGGCTCAGTCCCGGCGGGCCCGCAGCGCGGCGCGGAACCGCTCCACCACCGCGTCGACGTCCTCCCGGGCGGAGAACCCGGCCGCGAAGACGTGGCCGCCGCCGCCCAGCTCCGCGCAGGCGGCCGCGACGTCCACCGCGCCCTTGGAGCGCGAGGAGCCGCGCAGGGTGCCGTCCGGGTCCTGCTTGAGCACCAGCGCGACCTCGGCCTCGGCCGGGCGGCGCAGGATGTCGATCAGGCCCTCGATCTCCTCGACGGTGACGCTGAACAGCACCAGGTCCTGGTACGGCACCCAGGTCCACACCAGGCCAAGACCGTCCGCCGCGTCCGGCTCGTAGACGGCCCGGTCGAGCGCGCCGGCCAGCACCTTGAGGTAGCCGAAGGACGAGGTGTCCCACAGCTGCCGCGAGATGAGGTCGTGCCGGATGCCGGTGGCCAGCAGCCGCCCGGCCAGCTCGTGGGTGGCGGGCGTGGTCGCCCGGTACCGGAACGAGCCGGTGTCGGTGGCCACGCCGGTGTAGAGGCAGGTGGCCAGGGACTGGTCCAGCTCGACGCCGAGCCTGCGCAGCAGCTCGTCCACCAGGACGGCGGTCGCCGGGGCGCCCGGGTCGATCAGCTGGTGGGTGCCGAAGCCGGGGTTGGAGGCGTGGTGGTCGAGCACGGCCAGCACCGGCGCGGCGAACGCCTTGTCGTGCAGCAGTCCCAGCCGGCTCTCCGCGGCGACGTCGAAGCAGAGCACCAGCTCGGGGGTGTCGGGCACCTCGGCGGCCGGCACGATCAGCTCCTGCCCGGGCAGGAAGGCCAGCGACTCGGGGACGATCTGCGGGTCGTCGCCGAACGAGACCCGGACCTCCTTGCCGAGCGCGCGCAGGGCCAGCCCGGCCGCCAGCGCGGAGCCGAGCGCGTCGCCGTCCGGGCAGATGTGGCAGATCAGGTCGATCGAACGGGCCCGCCCGATCTCCACGACCACCTGCTGCCAGACCAGCTCGAAACCGCTCTCCTCGGTGCGCGGCCCCGGAAGCACCGCGAGGGCACCCTCCACCGTGTCGGTGGAGGACGCCCCCGTGGTCGAACCGGTCCCGGCTGCCGAACCGGCCGCCGCCGGCTCACCCGTCATGACTACTCGTCCTCGTCGTCACGCTCGGACGCCGGAACCTTGTACGGATCCGCGTCACCGGCGTAGGCCGCGCCCGCGGCGGTGGTGCGCACCGCGGCGTCGATGGCCCGGGCCCGGTCGAGCAGGTCGTCGATGTTCCGGGCGTTCTCCGGCAGGGCGTCCGCGACGAAGGTCAGCGTCGGGGTGAAGCGCACCCCGGTCTGCTTGCCGACCTCGGAGCGGAGCACCCCCTTGGCGCTCTCCAGCGCGGCGGCCGTGGCCTCACGCTCGGTGTCGTCGCCGAAGACCGTGTAGAAGACGGTGGCCTCGCGCAGGTCCCCGGTCACCCGGGCGTCGGTGATGGTCACGAACCCGAGTCGCGGGTCCTTGATCCGGCGCTCCAGGGTCTGGGCGACGACCACCTGGATGCGGTCGGCGAGCTTGCGCGCCCTTGCGGTGTCGGTCACGTTGCCTCCTCGTGCAGTGGGCCGGGTACTCGGGCGTGCTGCTCGCCCTTCGGGGCCCAAGCCCCAAAGTACCGGCCCGCGCCCAGCCTTGTGGGCGCTCTCGGTCCTGATCTGTGTGAGAACGGCGACTCGCGCCGGCCTGCTCCACAGTTCTCATTCGTCGTCGTCGTTGTGGTAGCGCCTCCTGGCGGAGAGCAGCTGAACCTCGGGGCGGCCGACGACCAACCGCTCACAGCTGTCCAGGATCTCGGTGACGTACCCGGCTTCGCCGGACACCACCGCGAGGCCGATCTCGGCCCGGCGGTGCAGATCCTGGTTCCCGGTCTCGGCAGCGCACACGCTGTACTTGCGCTGCAGTTCGGCCACGATGGGCCGCACGATCGACCGCTTCTCCTTGAGCGAGTGGACGTCGCCCAACAGCAGGTCGAAGGTGAGTGTTCCCACGAACATGTGTGACAGGTCAGAGCCGACCTGGAAGGCCTCGGGGAGCGGACCGGAACCGGACCGCTCCCCGGACCCTACACAGCAGGACCGGGGCCGGTCGACGGAAATACCACCCGTCGACCGGCCCCGGCAGCCACCCGCTTACGCGCGCGGCTTCTCGCGCATCTCGTAGGTCTCGATGATGTCCTCGACCTTGATGTCGTTGAACGAGCCCAGGGTCACACCGGCCTCGAAGCCCTCGCGGACCTCGGTGGCGTCGTCCTTGAAGCGGCGCAGACCCTCGATGGTGAGGCTCTCCGCCACGACCTTGCCGTCGCGCAGCAGGCGGGCCTTGGCGTTGCGGCGCAGCAGGCCCTCGCGGACCAGGACACCGGCGATGTTGCCGAACTTGGAGGAGCGGAAGACCTCGCGGATCTCCGCGGAGCCGAGGCGCACCTCCTCGTACTCGGGCTTGAGCATGCCCTTGAGGGCGTTCTCGATCTCCTCGATCGCCTGGTAGATGACCGAGTAGTACCGGACGTCCACGCCTTCCTTCTCGGCCGCGGTACGCGCACGACCCTCCGCGCGCACGTTGAAGCCGATGATGATGGCGTCCGAGCCCATCGCCAGGTCCACGTCGGACTCGGTGATGGCACCCACACCGCGGTGCAGGACCCGGAGCTCGACCTCCTCGCCCACGTCCAGCTTGACGAGGGCGTCCTCAAGGGCTTCGACGGAACCGGAGACGTCACCCTTGATGATGAGGTTGAGCTGCTCGATGGAGCCGGCGGCGATGGCCTTGTCCAGGTCCTCCAGGGACACCCGGACCCGACGCTGCGCGAAGGCGGCGTTGCGGTCGCGGGCCGAGCGCTTCTCGGCGATCTGGCGGGCGGTGCGGTCCTCGTCGACGACGATGAAGCTGTCGCCGGCGCGGGGCACCGAGGTCAGACCGAGCAGCAGCACCGGGCGGGACGGGCCGGCCTCGCTGAGGCTGTTGCCGTTCTCGTCCAGCATCGCGCGGACGCGGCCGTAGGCGTCGCCGACCACGATCGAGTCGCCGACGCGGAGGGTACCGCGCTGCACGAGCACGGTCGCCATGGCGCCGCGGCCCTTGTCGAGGTGGGCCTCGATGGCGATACCCTGCGCGTCCTGCTCGGGGTTGGCCCGCAGGTCGAGCGAGGCGTCCGCGGTCAGGACCACGGCCTCCAGCAGCTGGTCGATGTGCAGACCCTGGCGCGCGGAGATGTCAACGAACATGGTGTCGCCGCCGTACTCCTCGGCCACCAGACCGAACTCGGTCAGCTGACCGCGGACCTTGGTCGGGTCGGCGCCCTCGACGTCGATCTTGTTGACGGCGACCACGATCGGCACACCCGCGGCCTTGGCGTGGTTGAGCGCCTCGACCGTCTGCGGCATGACACCGTCGTTGGCCGCGACCACCAGGATCGCGATGTCGGTGGACTTGGCACCACGGGCACGCATGGCGGAGAACGCCTCGTGACCCGGGGTGTCGAGGAAGGTGATCGGGCGCTGCTCGCCGTTCACCTCGGTGACCACCTGGTACGCACCGATGTGCTGGGTGATGCCACCGGCCTCGCCGGCCACCACGTTGGACTTGCGGATCGCGTCCAGCAGGCGGGTCTTACCGTGGTCGACGTGACCCATGACGGTGACGACCGGCGGGCGCGGGGCCAGCTGGTCCTCGTCGCCCTCGTTGGCGCCGAAGTCGATGTCGAACGACTCCAGCAGCTCGCGGTCCTCGTCGTCCCGGCTGACGATCTCGAGCTGGAAGCCCATCTCGTCGGCCAGCAGCTGCAGCGTCGCGTCGGAGACCGACTGCGTCGCGGTGACCATCTCGCCCAGGTTGAACATGACGGAGACGAGCGCGGCCGGGTTGGCGTTGATCTTCTCCGCGAAGTCCATCAGCGAGGCGCCGCTCGACAGGCGAACGGTCTGGCCGTTGCCGCGAGGCAGCATCACACCGCCGACGGACGGGGCCTGCATGGCCTCGTACTCCTGGCGCTTCGCCCGCTTCGACTTACGGCCACGCGCCGGGCGACCGCCCGGGCCACGACCGAAGGCGCCCTGCGTGCCACCACGGGCACCCGGGCCACCGGGACGGCCGCCGAAGCCGCCGGGACGGGGACCGAAGCCGCCGCCGCCACCCGGGGCACCGCCCGGACGCGGGCCGCCGAAGCCGCCGCCACCGGCCGGACGCGAGCCCGGACCGGCCGGACGACCCTGGAAGCCCGGACGGGCGCCACCGGCACCACCCGGACCACCCGGACGACCGCCGGGGCCACCCGGACCACGGCCACCCGGGCCGGGACGCGGGCCCGGACCGGCCGGACGCTGCGGCATCATGCCCGGGTTCGGACGCGGCATGCCCGACGGGGTCGGACGCGGGCCGGCCGGACGCGGCATGCCGTCGGAACGCGGAGCACCGGCACCCGGGGCACCGGCACCGGGGGCACCCTGGCCACCCGGACGCGGAGCGCCACCGGGACGCGGGGCACCACCCGGACGGGGGGCACCGGCACCCGGCGCACCCTGGCCACCCGGACGCGGACGGTCGCCGCCCGGACGGGGGGCACCGGCGCCGGGGGCACCCTGGCCACCCGGACGAGGACGGTCGCCACCCGGACGGGGCGGACGGTCGCCACCCGGGCCGGCCGGAGCACCCGGACGGCCGCCACCCGGCGCGCCGGCACGGCGCTCACCGGGGCGGGCCATGCCGGTGGCACTGCCCGAGGTGAAGGGGTTGTTGCCCGGACGCGGACCGGCCGGACGCGGGCCCGGACGGGCCCCGCCGGCGGCGGGACCGGCCGGACGCGAGGCCTGCGGCGCCTGCTGCGGGGCCTGCGAGGCCGGGCGCGGGGCCTGGGTCTCACCGGTCACCGGGGCGGGCGAGGAGAACTCGGCCGCCGGGGCGGCCGGAGCCACGGCCGGGCGCGGAGCCGGGCGCGGACCCGGCGTCGGCGCAC
>NZ_JBHSOF010000065.1:0-40268 GCF_042656005.1 Kitasatospora misakiensis
CCAGGGCCCCGGCGCCTGGCCCGTCTGCTCCGTCAAGGCCGGCCTCACCAAGTAACACCCCCGCCCCGAACCCCGGGGACGCACCACGACACACGCCGCTGCACCCGGCCAAGCCCACCAAGGGCCCACCCGGCGTCCAGCGGCGTCGTGCGTTCCCCGGCCAGGCACGTCCCGGCCTCCCCGGGCCGGTGGAAAAGGCGTGGCCGGACGATCACCGGTGTGGCAGGGTGCGGGCGAGCGGGCCGGGGACGTCCGGCGCCGCCCGCGCGCGCCCGCATCCGGGCCACCGAAGGAGCGTCCCGATGACCCTGCCGGCCCGACTGGTCCCCTTGCTCGACACCTTCGACTTTGGACGCAAGCGCCTCGCCGACCGGCTGGCCGGGCCCGTGGTGGACAGCGGCAACGGCACCGACGTCCCGGTCGGTCCGCTGACCGACGAGGAGTACCTCTGGGAGCCGGTCCCCGACTGCTGGTCGGTCCGGCGGCACGCGGACGGCCCCGGCGAGCGGGCCACCCGCCTGGACGGCTCCGGCCCGTGGGGCCGGGACGCCGCGCCGCACCCGCATCCGGTGCCGCCGCCGTTCACCACGCTGGCCTGGCGCCTGACCCACCTCACCGAACTGCTGGCGCTACGCGCCGACCACACCACCGGCACCCGCACCCTGACCAGGGAGGACTTCCCGGTGCCCGGCGACGCGACCACCGCACTCAAGGCCTTCGACGCCGCCGCGGACGCCTGGCGGGCGACCCTGCTCACCGCCGACGACGCCGTACTCGACACCGTCGGGCACAGCGCGTACCCGTACGGCGGCGATGCGGAGGAGCGCTTCGTCGACGTCGTGTGGTGGGTCAACCAGGAGCTCCTCCACCACGGCGCGGAGATCGCCCTGCTCCGCGACCTCCACCTGCACCACCACCGGGCCCGCCCGGCGTAGATCCCTGCCCCGCCGGACATCCGGTGCGTGCCGGCTCCGGACGCGGCAGTCGGCCGTATGCGGTCGGCCAGTATCCTTTACGGACTGTCGGGTCTGATGGCGTACCAGGATGAGGGACGAGGGGAGTGCATCTGTGGCTGACACCGGGCTGCTGGCCCACCAGCGGCAGGCGATGATCGCCGAGATGGTGCGCCGCAGCGGAGCCGTGCGCGTCGCCGAGCTGGTCGACCAGTTGGGCGTGTCGGACATGACCGTGCGGCGCGATCTCGACGCCCTGGAGCGTTCGGGCGTGGTCAAGAAGGTGCACGGCGGCGCCGTCGCGGCCTCGGGCACCGCGATCGACGAGCCGGGTTTCGAGGCCAAGTCGAGCCTGGAGTCGACCGCGAAGGCCGCCGTGGCCGAGGCCGCCGCCACCCTGGTCGAGCCGGGCAGCGTGGTCGCCGTCGCGGCGGGCACCACCGCCTACGCGGTCGCGGCACGGCTGCTGCACATCCCCCGCCTGACCGTCGTCACCAACTCACTGCCGGTCGCGGAGCTGATCCGCTCGGCGGGCGAGGAGTACGGGGCGGGCGCGCCCTCGCTGCTGCTGACCGGTGGCTCGCCCACGCCCTCGGCGGCACTGGTCGGCCCGCTGGCCGACCAGGCGGTCCGCTCCCTCCACGTCGACCTGCTGATCCTGGGGGCCCACGGGGTCTCCGAGAAGGCCGGTCTGACCACGCCCAACCTCGCCGAGGCGCAGACCAACCGGACCCTCGTCGCCTCCGCGCGCCGGGTCGCCGTGGTGGCCGACCACACCAAGTGGGGTGTGGTCGCACTCAGCGGGTTCGCCGCGCTCGACGAGATCGACGTGTTCGTCACCGATTCGGCGCTGAACGCCCAGGCCCGGGCGGCCCTGGCGGAGGCCGTCGGGGAACTCGTCGTCGCCCCGGTCCCGGAGGCCTGACGACCCGTCGCGCGGGTCGGTAGCCGGGTCATTGACTTCCGCTCCCCGCCCTAAGGGGCGGGGATTCCTACCACGGTCGTCTGACCGTCTCGGTGGGTTCCTGCTTCTTCGCGCCGTGCCGGTACACGTACCGGTCTTACCCGCGCTCGACAGGCTGATACCGCCAGTCCGGCGGCCTTGGCTATGTTGACGGCGGCGTTGATGTCCCGGTCCAGCCACCATCCGCACGCCTGGCACTGCCAGACGCGGACGTTCAGCGGCTTGGGGCCGTCCTTGACGCCGCAGTGGGAACACACCTGACTGGTCGGCTCGAACCGGCCGATCCGGATCAGGGTCCGGCCGTACTTGGCGGCCTTGTACTCCAGCATGGTGACGAACGCCGACCATCCGGCGTCGTGCACGGACTTGGCCAGCCTGGTGCGGGCGAGTCCCTTGACCGCCAGGTCCTCCACCGCGATCGCTTGGTTCTCGCGGATCAGTTCGGTGGAGAGCTGGTGGTGGAACTCGCGCCGGGCGTCGGCCACCCGTGCGTGGTTGCGAGCGACCTTGCGACGGGCCTTCTCGCGGTTCTTGCCGCCCTTGGCCTTGCGGGACAGGGCCCGCTGTGCGCGCTTGAGCTTCTTCTCCGCGCGGCGCAGGAACCTCGGACTGTCGATCCTCCGGCCGTCGGACAGGACGGCGAAGTGGGTCAGTCCGAGGTCGATACCGACCATGGTGTCCGATTCCGGCATCCGGGCAAGGTCGGCGGCCGGGTCGGTCTCCACCACGAACGAGGCGAAGTACCGTCCGGCGGCGTCCTTGACCACGGTCACCGTGGACGGCACCGACGGCAGCACGCGGGACCACTTCACCCGCACGTCACCGATCTTCGGCAACGTGAGGTCACCGCCCGGCGTGATCTTCCAGCGGGCGTTCGCGGTGAAGCGGATCGCCTGCCGGGTGTCCTTGCGGCTCTTGAACCGGGGCGCACCCATGCGGGGGCGCTTTCCCTTGAGTCCGTCGAAGAGGTTGCGGTACGCGGTGTCCAGGTCCCGCAACGACTGTTGCAGGACCACGGCGGACACCTCACCGAGCCAGGAACGGGCCTCGGTTCTCTTCGCCTCCGTCAGCGCCTTCGACAACACCCCGGACGGGACGAACGGCAGCCCTGCCGCGCGGGCTTCCTCACGGGCCCGCAAGCCGTCGTTGTACGCCACCCGCGCACACCCGAACGCGCGGGCCAGCGCCGAACGCTGAGGCCCGTTCGGGTAGAGGCGGAAGGAGTACCGGAGCTGCATGACGATCAACCTAGCCGAGGGCACTGACAACAGTGCGGGAGGCTGCGAACGCACACATCACGACAGGGTTCAGAATCGCTTCACCACCAGGCAGAAGCCAGCCCCGGTAGCCAGGTCAGTAGCCGCCGAACCCTCCCCAGGAGTGGCCGCCCCCGAACCCTCCGGTGCCGCCCATCCCGGTGCCGCCGTAGGTCTGCCGGGGGCCGGAGCTGCGCGTCCCCGGCGGCACGAAGACCGCCCGGGGACCCTCCGGACCGGCCAGCCAGCGGCTGCCGGCCAGATCGCACCACCACTCCAGGAAGGTGATGCGCACCTCCCGGGCCAGGCAGTCCGCCTCCGTCGCTGCCCTGGCGCGCTCGTCCCAGCGCAGCTCCACGGGGCTCTCGGCGGCCTGGGTCGTCAGGGCGTTCAGCGCCTCCGCCAACTCACGCCCGGTCAGCGGCTCCCGGCCGTCCGGCAGCTGATCCTCCCCGGCATCCGGCGTGTCGGACGTGTCCGGCAGATCGACGCGCCGGACGAGGACCGGCTCCCCCGCCCCGGCCGCCCGGTACCGCCAGACCCGGCGGAGGGCCAGCTCGTCGAGGACGGCCCGACGGTGCCGGGTCACCCGCGCCTCGGCCTCCAGTGCCGCCCGGCGGGCCGCACTCGCCTCGGCCACCCTCAGCGCGACCTCCTCCCGCACCGGCCGGTACTCCTCGGTGGCCCGCGCCACCTCCAGCGCCAGGATCTGCTGGGCGCGCGCCGACCGTTCGGTGACCCGCCGTTCCCACCCGGGCAGGCGGCGCGGACGGACGATGCCGTACCGGGAGCCCCGGCCGGTGGCGAGATCGATCTCGATCATGGTGCCGCCGTGCGCCCAGTAGAAGTCCTCCAGCGCCCGGGACAGCCGCGCCAGGCAGGCGAGGGCGGCGACTTCCCAGCGTTCGTGCTCGGCCGGCGAACAGGGCAGCGGCTCGCCCCGGCCGTCCAGTATCCGGTACACCGCCACGTGCTCCGGCAGCACCACCGAGGGGTCCGGCCGGTACCTCGCGCCGCCGATCCCGGCCACGTCGAGCCGCACCTCGTCCAGCGACACCCCGGTCCACTTCCTGGTCACCGCCGCGCCCTCCCGTCCCGTCGGCGGACGGTGACCCACCGGTCGGAGCCGAACGGCCCGCACCCGGGCGGTCACCCGCCACGACCGGACACCTGCCCGCCGGGCCGGTCCCGTACACGCCGCGCCGGAGCGGATCCTGCGGGTGCTACCCGGGCAGGCCGACCGCGCGCTCGCCGGAGCGGGACAGCTGGATGACCACCGCGACCACCAGCAGGGAACCCTGGGCGACGTTCTGCCAGAAGGAGTTGTCGTACGCCAAGGGTCTGGGCGTCAACGCCTTCAGCGAGATCGTCTACTACCTCGGCGGCTCCTGCTCCACGCTCCGCACCGACGTCGGCATCGACGCCGAGGCGCAGGGCCGGGGTTCGCTGCGGCTCGTGGTGACGGACGGCGGCGACGGCACCACCAGCGACCACGCCGACTGGGCCGCCCCGGTACTCACCTGCTGACCCCCGCGGGCGCGACTCATGGGTGACCGTGGGCGTGCCCGCTCGGAGTTATGGGCGGCCGGGAGGCACGTGCCTCCCGGCCCACTCCACCCCGGTCCTCCGCCGCCGACAGTTCGGCGACGCGCTCCGCGTACCTCGCCAGCCGCTCGTGCGACTCCTCCAGCCGCGCCCGCGCCTCCCGCTCCCGCACCGCCACCCCGGCCAACGACAGCGCCAGGACCATCCCGAGTCCGAACACCAGCACGCCCGACACGTACACCGACCGCACCCACCACTCCGGCACCAGGACGGTCAGGCCCACCGTCAGCAACCCGACGCACCCGGCGGCGCAGCCGAGCGCGACCCGCCTCCCGAGCGCCGGATAGGCGGTGAACGGCACCAGGACGAACAGCGCCCACGCCACCCCTGAGCCGTCCACCACCGCGACCGCCGTGAACAGCACACCCCGCGCGACCAGCAGCGGCACCGCGGGCAGCCGGTCGGCCGGCGCCCGACCCGGACCCGGTGCCTCCAGCGCGAGCAGCGCCAGCATCCCCGCGGCGAAGACCGTGAGCCGGGCCCCGCCGAACTCCTCGACGGCGACCGCCGCATGGTAGAGGCCACCGACCAGGACCACCGTGCAGAGCACGGGCGGAATCAATCGCACTGCACGCTGTTCCATCCATCCTCCCCGCCGCCCCGACCGGGCCCACCCCGGTCACGCCGGAGACCGTACCCGGATTGCCGGCCGCCTCCCCTCCCGAGTCGAAAGACATGCCGAAAGTCAGGGATGCCCACGGGCAGAGCCTCACCGCCATGTGCCGATCGGCAGTTCCCGTCCCCGGCGGGGCGGCTATGGCAGGGCGGGGCGGCAGCAGGGGCCGGTGTGGTGGCGGTGGACTGCTCCGGCGAGGGGGGCGGGGTCGATGGCGGGGGTGCGGCCGAAGTCCGGGTCGCGGGTGGTTGGCAGGGCCGCCAGGGCCTGGCGGACGCCGGCGCAGAGGCCGTGGGTGGGTTGGAAGCCGTCGTGGGCGGCGAGGACCGCCGAACGGATGTCCTGGAGGCCCACGAGCTGGCCGGCCTGGTCCTGCCAGTGCCGTGCCTCCCGTTGGTCGCCGCGGCCTGCGGACAGCAGGGCGAGGGCGTAGGCGGCCTGGAAGGATCCGGCTCCGGCGGCCAGTTGCCACCATGTCCGGGGCCCGTCCGCCAGTGACCGGCGGATCGTCGCGCCGTCCTCGTCGTCGCCCTCGTGGACGGCGAGGTGGCACAACGCGCCGAGGACGAGCGCACCGTGCGGTTCGATCGCCGGGGTGTCGGCAAGTGCCGCGATCCACCGCGGTGCCCGGGCGTCCTCCACCACGAGGTGGCAGAGCGCCAGCAGCTCGAATCGCGTGCGGTCCAGACGCGCCGCCACCGACCGCGAGGGCTCCGCGCCGGTCCGCAGCGCGAGGCGTGCCGCGATCCGCGTCGGCGCGTCGTCCAGGGAGGCGGAGGCCCGGCTCCGGCCCTCGGCCGGCAGGCGGGCGTCCGCGAGCGGTGCCCAGGCCGGTCCCGGGTGCGCGGCCCCGCGGACGGAGTCGGTCGGTGTGTCGACGGCGCCGTGGATGTCGATCACTGTTCCTCCGCCTTCTCGGCGCTCTGTTCGTCCAGACCCAGCACCGAGGCCAGTTGGCGGCGGGCGTCACGGCGCAGGCTGTACACGCCGCCCTTGGTGATCCCCATGATCCGTGCGGCGGTGACGATCGGGTAGTCGAGCACGTAGGTCAGGACGACCACGTCGTGCTGTCTCTCCGGCAGGTCGCCGATCGCCGCGAACAGGCCGATCCCGCTCTCCAGCGCCCGGAACGCCTCCAGGGCGTCGGCCTTGGCGAAGGCGAACGCGGCGGTCGTGAAGGCCGACGGCCGGCCGAGTCGCTCCAGGGCGTCGTCGACCGTCGCCCGCAGCACACCCCAGCAGAACTCCCCCACGTTCTCCTGGCGCAGCACCAAGTCCCAGTGGGTGGCGAGGTCCGCGAAGACGTCGTCGACCAGGCCGTCGGTGGCACCGGCGTCGCCGAGGTGCAGGTGCGCGTACTTCCAGTACGCCTCGCCGTGCATCACCATCAGCGCGACCAGGTCGTTGGGCAGCGAGGTGTCCGCCGTGAGGCCCCCGACCACGGCCTCGGGAGGGTCCTGGTGGGCCTGGGGGCTCGGCGCATCATCGTACGCATCAGCGCGACCGCCGCCGTCGATCCCGACCATGTGTCTTCCGTCCCGCCCCAACCCCCGGGCCGACCGTCGGTCCGGGCCTCAAGGCCTGTTCGGGAACAGGAAAGCGGCTGCACACCCCGCATCCGCGGACCAGGCGGAACTTGAACGGATCTGCTGGAAGACCACGCATCATGACCGATTGATCCGCACACAGCCCGATCATTCGATCACCGAGCACCCCGGTCCGATCGCCGCTCCCACCGAGGCCGGGGACGGGCGCGGATTCGGGTTCGGGCGCCCACGGTGAGGACCCTCGCGTGGGTTGGCGCGAGGGTCCTCACGGGACGAGGCCGGCGGACCGACTCTCAGGTCCCTGGTGGGGTCACCGCTTCATGTAGACGCTGTCCATGAAGTCGATGATCTGCTGGTCCGTCAGGCGCTGGCCGTCGCGGTGGCCCATTGCCAGGTCGGCTTCGCTGATCATGCCGACCAGGCGGTCATTGTCGATGACCGGGATGCGGCGGATCTGGTGCTGCTCCATCTTGTGGAGCACGGCGTCCATGGTGTCGTCGGCGTGGACGCAGTGCAGGTGGCCGGCCAGTTCCATGGCCTTCATGGTGGCCGGGTCCCGCCCCTCGGCGATACATCGAACGATGATGTCGCGGTCGGTGATGATGCCCTTCAGCTTCTGGTCGTCGCCGCAGATCGGGAGCGCACCGACGTTCATGTCGCGCATCATCCGGGCGGCATCGGCGAGGCTCTGGTCGGCAGCGACACACTGGGCGCCGGTGTGCATGATCTCGCGGGCAGTAGTCATGGGGACTCCTCCTCAGGGTCTCCCCCCGAGCACCGGGTGTTCCGGTGCGCCCACCCTATGCACGGTGCCGACGGTCCGCGAGCGGATCCCCGCCGGCGGCTACGCGCGGTTACGGTTCGAGACGCGGGAAGGCGTCCGGGGAGACGTCCGGGGACGCCTCCGCCGAGGGTTCCGCCGGACGATACTGGGGGCGTGACGGAGCAGTTCGCCGCAGTGCCCGGCGAGGTGACGGTCGCACCCGAGCTGGTCGACGAGTTGGTCGACGAGGCGGTCCGGGTGCGGCCCGCGACGGCGCTGCGCCCCTATGTGGCCTGGTACTCGGGTTACCGCCAGCGTGGCCTGCCGCCCGCCCTGCACCGGGGCCTGCCGTCCCCGTACCTGACGTTCATCCTGACCCTGGACGAGCCGCTCACCATGGCGGGCCACCCGGACCCGGCGCAAGCACCCGGCCGGTTCGTCACGCTGCTCGGCGGTCTGCACACGGCGCCGGCGCTGATCAGCCACGACGGTCGGCAGTCCGGCATCCAGGTCGCCGTCCACCCGCTGGCGGCGCGGGCGCTGTTCGGGCTGCCGGCCGGGGAACTGGCCGAGTTGGACGTCCCGGCGGAGGCGGTGCTCGGAGCGGTGGCGGAACGGCTCCAGGAGGCCGTGCGGCAGGCACCCACCTGGCCGGAGCGGTTCGCGGCGCTGGACGGCGAACTGCTGCGGCTCGCGCAGCCGTCCGGCCGGGTGCCGCCGGAGGTGGTGCGGGCCTGGTACGCGCTCCGGCGCAGCGGTGGGGCGCTGCCGGTGGCCGCGCTCGCCCGGGAGGCCGGGTGGAGCGGCCGGCACCTGCAGGACCGGTTCCGCCGGGAGACCGGCCTCACCCCGAAGGCCGCCGCCCGGGTGATCCGGTTCGACCGGGCCCGGCGGGTGCTGGCCGCGCCCGGTCCGGTTCCCCGCTTGGCGGAGCTCGCGGCGTGCTGCGGGTACTTCGACCAGGCCCACCTCGCACGCGAGTTCCGCACGCTGGCGGGGTGCGCGCCGACGGTCTGGCTCGCCGAGGAGGGGCCGGACGCGGCGAAGTTCCGAAACTTCCAAGGCGAGGCCACCGGGCCCGGGCCAGAGTGGGAGGCATGACGGCGGACCGGCCGGGCCCCATCCGGGCCGGTCGCCACGATCCGAGGAGGTAGCGGCCATGGCCCCCGATGCCGCAGGCACCAATAGCAGTGACAGAGCGAGCAATGACAGCGCGAACCCGCCGGCTCCGCAGGTCTGGCCCAGTCTGCGGGCCCGCGACGCCCGGGCGCTGATCCGCTTCCTGTCGGAGGCGTTCGGCTTCGAGGAGGTCGTCGCCTACGGCGAGGGCGAGTTCGTGGCCCATGCCGAGCTGGCGTGGCCGGAGGGCGGCGGGATCATGCTGGGCTCCGACCGGCCGGCGCCCGAGGGCGGTGAGCCCTGGCCGGGCGGTCCCGGGACGTTCACCGCCTATGTGGTGACGGCGGACCCGGACGGCCTGCACGCGCGGGCGGTCGCCGCCGGGGCGCGGATCACCACCGCGCCGTTCGACACGGACTACGGCTCGCGCGACTTCGCCGCCGCCGACCCTGAGGGCAACCGCTGGTACTTCGGCACCTATCCGGGTGCTCCTCGGCCCTCGGCGGGCTGAGCTGTGGGCTCCTCCGAACGAAAGGCCGAGACGCCGACCGACGGAGCGGCGCCCGACGGAGCGCCGGCCCTGGACCGGCTGCGGGCCGTCTGCCTGGCGCTGCCCGAGGTGGCGGAGCGGGTCAGCCACGGCGAGCCGACCTGGTTCGCGGGCCCGGGCCGCCGGGCCCGGGCCGCCGGGCGCGGGCCGCCGGGCGCGGGCCGCCGGGCGCGGGTGTTCGTGATGCTCGCGGACCACCACCACGACGACCGCCTCGCGTTCTGGTGCCCGGCGGCGGCCGGCGCGCAGGAGTTCCTGGTCACCGAGGAGCCGGAGCGCTTCTTCCGCCCGCCCTACGTCGGCCACCGGGGTTGGATCGGCGTCCGCCTCGACGTCCCGCCGGTGGACTGGGAGCGGATCGAGGACCTGGTCGCGGACGCGCACGCCCTGGTGACCGGCCGGGGGCGCTGACTCGCCGCCTTGACGCGATTTTTAGGTCACCTGACCTATTTTTCCTTCCATGACCGCCTCCAAGAACACCCCCGCCGCTACCGACGCCGACGCGCTCACCCACGACCCCGGGGGACCGGTCCTGCTGGTCGGCGGGTACGGGACGGTCGGCGGCGAACTCGCCCGGATGGTCGCGGCCGAGCACCCCGTCCTGCTCACCGGCCGGTCCGAGCAGCGCGGGGCGGCCCTCGTCCGCGAACTCGGCGGCGCCCCGCACGCCGCCGTCCGCCGCTGGGACCTCGCCGACCCGGCGCCCTTCACCGCAGCGGTGCGCGCCGTCGTCGGCGTGGTCAACGACCCCGACGACCGGGCCCTGCGGGCGGCCGTCCTCGGCGGCGTGCCGTACGTGGACGTGACCCGCTGGACCGTCCGGCTCCAGCGGGCCGCCACGGTGACCGCGCTGCTGCGCCCGACGGCGCCGGTGCTGCTCTCCTCCGCCTGGATGGGCGGCGTGGTCGGCCTGGTCGCGGCCGCGCTGGCGGAGCGGCTCGGCGGGGCGGAGCGGGTCGAGACCGCCATCCGCTGGGACCTCGCCGACCGGGCGGGCGCGGACTCCGTCGAGTTCATGGACCGGCTGGGGCTGGATTACGAGGTGATCCGCGACGGTCGGCGCCGCACGGTGACCCCGCTGAGCGACGCGCACACCGTCCGGATCGGCGAGTACGCCACCCGGGTGGCCCGGATCGACACGCCCGAGCAGTTCACCCTTCCGCTCACCCTCGGCACCACGACCGCCACCACCCGGATCGGCTTCAGCTCCGGCCTCGGCACCCGGGCCCTGCTGACCGCCAAGCACGCCGGCTTCTTCCGGTGGGGCCGGGGCGACCGCTGGCAGTCCGCCCGCCGCGCGCTGCTGTACTCCCCCGGGGCGGGCGGCACCGCACTGCTGCGGGTCGATGTCGGGCACGGGGGTCGCGCGCTCACCGCGATCCTCGCGGACCGCGCGGGCCAGGCCCACCTCACCGCCGTCGGCGGCCTGCTCGCCCTCCGCCGCGCGCTCGGCACCGACGGGGCGGCGGCGGCACCGGCCGGCATCTCCTTCCCGGAGCAGACGCCCCGGGCGGCCCACGTCCTGGCCGGTCTCGCCGCGCACGGTGTCACGGTCGACATCCGCCCCGCCGCGAGCTTGGATGCTGCCGCATGAGCACCGCACCCGAACCCGACGCATCAACGGACCGCGCCCGGGCCGCCGGGGGCGCCTCACCACCCGTGCCCGCCGCCGGCGGGGCGGCGCCGGGGCGGGGGCGGAAGGGGGCGGAGCGGCGGGAGGCTCTGCTGGACGCGGCCGAGGAAGTCCTGGTCGCCGAGGGCGGGCCGGAGTGGACGATGCGGGCCGTGGCCGCGGCGGCGGGGGTCCGGCTGGGCCACCTCCAGTACTACTTCCCCACCCATGCGGAGCTGGTGGCGGCCGTGCTGGACCGGGTGCTGCGGCGGTCGGCGGAACGTCTGGCGCCGTTGCTCGCCGCCGAGCCCGACACGCCGGAGGACAGGGCCGGCGACCGGGCCGCCCAGGTGGTCGCGGCGCTGCTGGCCGAGCAGGAGGACGCCCGGCTGATGCGGCTGTTCGTCGAGGTGTGGGCGCTCGCGGCCCGGGACGCGGCGGTGGCGGCGGCCGTTCGGGGGTTCTACGGCGACTACCGGGAACAGGTCGCCGCGTTCCTCGCCCGGCGTCGGCCCGAACTCCCGGAGGACGTGCGGCGGGCCCGGGCCGGGGTGTTCGTGATGCTGATCGAGGGCTCCTCGCTGTTCCGGTCCGGTGTGGCGGGCGGGCGCGATCCCGGCACCGACGAGGCACTGGTGCGCACCGCGCTCGACCTGCTCGGACCGTGACCCGGCCGGTCGCAGCAGCGCTCACCGGGACGGCTCGCGCCGTGCCCTCGCCGCGGGCAGACTGGCCACGACGGGCCCGGTGGACCCGGGCCGGGTCCCGGACGTGCGCAGCCTCGGAGGCGGCGATGCCGCAGATGGTGGTCGACGGGCGCACTCTCGCGCTCTCGCATCTGGACAAGGTGTACTACCCGCAGACCGGCACCCTCAAGGGCGAGGTGCTGCGCTACTACGCCGCCGTCCACGCCGCCCTGCTGCCGCACCTGCGCGACCGTCCGGTGTCCTTCCTGCGCTGCCCGGACGGCGTGGCGGCCGAGGTGTTCGTGGCCAAGAACCCGCCGCCCGGGACGCCCGGCTGGGTCCGCACGGTGGAGGTGCCGAGCAGCAGCGGTGAGCTGCGCCAGGTGGTGCTGGAGGACGGCGCCGCGCTGCTCTCGGTCGTGAACCTGGGCTGTCTGGAACTGCACGTGCCGCAGTGGCACGCCGCCGCGCCCGGGCTGGCCGACCGCTTGGTGCTGGACCTCGACCCGGGTGCGGGGGCGGACGTCCTCACCTGCCGCACGGTGGCCGGGATGCTGCGCGAACGGCTCTCGGCGGACGGTCTGGAGGCGTGGGTGAAGACCTCCGGCGGCAAGGGCCTCCATCTGCTGGTGCCGCTGGAGCCCACGCCGAGTGCCCGGGTCTCGGCCTATGCGAAGGCGCTGGCGGCCGAGTTGGAGGCGGCCCACCCGGAGCTGGTCGTGCACACCATGGCGAAGGCCCGCCGCACCGGGCGGGTGCTGGTCGACTGGTCGCAGAACGCGGCGAAGAAGACCACCGCCGCCCCGTACACCGTGCGGGCGCGGGAGCGGCCGACGGTGTCGACACCGTTGTCCTGGGCGGAGCTGGACGAGGCGGGGTCGGCGGAGGAGCTGACGTTCACCGTCGCCGAGGTGCCGGAGCGGCTGACGGCCCGCGGCGACCTGCTCGAACCGCTGCTCGACCCGGCGCGCGCCCACCCGTTGCCCGCCGCCACCGCGCCCCGGGCGCCGGGTCGGACGCCGGTCGCGCCCCCCACGCCGCCCGCAGTCGGGGAACGCCCGGGCAGCGACCATGCGGAAAGGGGCACCGGCGCCGCCGCCCCGGCCGGGGGCCGTGACCCGGTGGTCCTGTCACCCCCGGTGGAGGTGATGCGCCCGGCCGCCGTGTCCGCCGTGCCGCCGGCCGACGGCCTCGGCGGCGGCGGGGTGCTGTACGAGCTGAAGCTGGACGGCTTCCGCTGCGTGGCCTTCGCCCGGGGGCCGACCCGCCCGCCGTTCCTCCAGTCCCGCTCCGGGCGGGACTTCACCGCCGAGTTCCCGCCGATCGCCTCCGCCGTCGCCCGGCTGCCCGCCGGGCTGGTGCTGGACGCGGAGCTGGTCGCCTGGCGCGGCGGCCGGTTCGCCTTCGAGGAGTTGCTGCGGACCCGGCAGGCCCGCGCCGCCGAGGACGTCGCGCTGGGGTTGATCGCCTTCGACGTGCTCGCGCTGCCCGGCCGCGATGTCCGGGGCCTGCCCCTGACCGACCGGCGACGGCTGCTGCTGGCCGCGCTGGCCGAGGTGCCGCCCCCGGTCCAACCGGTGCTGGCGACCACCGACCGGGCCGAGGCGCTGGCCTGGATGGACCAGCTGGCCGACACCGGGGTGGAGGGGCTGGTCTGCAAGGCGGCCGGGTCGGCGTACCGGCCGCGCGGGGCGGGGCGGGTCTGGGTGAAGTACCGGCGCGGCGACACCGTGGACGCGACCGTGCGCGCCGTCACCGGACGGCCCTCCCGGCCGCGCGCGGTGGTCCTGGAACTCGACGACGGGCGGGTGCTGCTCTCCTCCCCGCCGTTGTCGCCGTTCCAGTCCCGGCAGGTGGCGGAGCTGGCGGCCGGACGGCTCGGCGCGCCGGTCCACGATCCGCAGTACGGCGACGTCCGGCCGCTGACCGCCCCGCTGCGGGCCGAGGTGACCGTGACCGGCCGGCCCCCGACGGCGCTCTTCGTCCGGCTGCGCGGGGACTGAGACCGGCGTCCGCACCCCTCCCGAGGAGGCTCCCACCATGGACAGCAATCCCGCCACCGACCCGGACCTCACCGGCCCGGAACCCAGCAGCACCGCGATGGAGCCCGTGTACGCGGTCGGCCGGATCGGCGTCGACTTCGGGTCGGAGGCCCGCCGGGACGGCTTCCGCCTGCGGATGGACACCGCTCCGGGCGCGCCGCCCCCGGATCCCGAGGACCCCCGGCAGTTGCACGACCACCTCGTCCGCACCCCGTGGGCCTCGAACAAGCTGATCTGGACGCTCGCCGTCGACAGCACCGGCAACACACCGGTCTACGCCCTGGAGGCGGAGCCCACCGTCGGACTGGAGTGGCCCGGCGCCGAACTCCTGGCGCAGGCACTCACCCACCCCACCAACGCGCCCGACCTGCTGCGCCGGATCGCCGCCGCCCCGCCGGTACACCCCGTCCACCGGGCGCTGCACGACGCGCTGCTCGGCCGGTCGCTCCCGGCCCGGGACCCGGACCGCGTCACCCGGCTCTCCGTACCGGGGCGGCTGACCGGGCGGTCCGCCTGGCTGTTCTCCGGCCAGGTCGTGCCGGTGGTCGAGGTGAGCACCGTCGGACTCGCCCGGTGGACCGAAGCCCGGCTCACCGCAGCGGCCCTGGACGTCGTCGAACGGGCGGCCGTCGAAGGAGGAGCGCTCGACCGCGAACGCGCCGGCGAGCACGTCCGCGCGCTGCTGGACAAGGTGTACCTCCACTTCCGCAACCCCGGCCGGAGCGCCGCCGAGCGGGCCCTGAACCACGCCGGGACGCTGGCCTTCTGCTCCGGCGACCGGCTCGGCGAGGCCCTGCTCCCCGGCGGGCCGGTCCCCGACGGGTCCGGGGAGCGGCTCTGCACGCTCGACTCGATCACCGTCGCCAGAACTCCGTACTGCCGGGCGGGCTCGGACTGCCAGGACGTCATGGTCCGGTTCCTCGACCCGGCGGAGGGGCGGCGCACCGCGGTCACCTACGTGTACACGTTCGACGTCGGCGACGACCTGCCGGTCTCCCTCGCGCCGGTCCACCGGTTCCTCGGCTGACCACCGGCTCCCCGGCGGGACCACGGCGGGAGGACGACGGCACTACTCCGCCGTCGTGTGGCGGGACGGGGCGGCCTCGTGCGCGACGGGCCAGGGCGGGTGCGGGTGCTCGGCCGGCCGGGTGTGCGCGAACTCCGTCACCAGGGCCTCGGTGAAGGACGGCAGGTCGCGCGGGCGGCGGCTGGAGACCAGCACGCCGGGGCCGTCCCGGCAGACGTGGACCGGCTCGTCGACCCAGTAGGCGCCCGCGTTCACCAGGTCGGTGCGGATGCTCGGCCAGGAGGTGAGGGTGCGTCCGCGCACCGCGTCCGCCTCGATGAGCGTCCACGCGCCGTGGCAGATCACCGCCACCGGCCGACCGGTGGCGGACAGCTCGTGGACGAAGGCGACGGCGGCGCGGTCGAGCCGCAGGGCGTCGGGGTTGGCGACGCCGCCGGGCAGCACCAGCGCGTCGTAGGCGTCCCGGTGCGCCACGCCGACCACGTCGTCGACCGGGAAGGTGTCCGCCCGGTCCAGGTGCCGGAACGCCTGGACGCGTCCGGGCCGGGTGGACACCAGCCGCGGGGTGCCGCCCGCCTCGGCGACGGCCTGCCAGGGGACGGTGAGTTCCACCTGCTCGGCGCCCTCGGGGGCGACCAGGAAGGCGACGGTGCGGCCGGTGAGGACGACCAGTGGCATCGGCTTTCACCCCGTTCGGCGCGCGGCCCCCGGGGCGTAGTGGGCGTCCAGGGCGGCACGGCTCGCCGCCGTCAGGCCCTGAACCCCGTCGCGCCTGGCGTCCCCGTCGGGCCCGTCTACCTGGTGGGCCCCCTCGACCCCGTGGACGCGTCGGCCCCGCAGCCCTGCGGGCTCGCCGCCGGTCCGATCGACGGCGGAGGGCGGCGGGGCCGAACGGACCCGGGCGCGCGGGCAGTCGAGGTGGACGACCAGCTCCAGGTGGTCGATCCGGGCGACCAGCCCGACCGGGACCAGGATCGGGGCGCCCGGCACCCACGGCCGGGTGTCCACCAGCAGGTGGTCCCCGGCGTCCTGGTCGACATGGCCGAGCGGACCGTCGGTCGCCTCGACGTCGTAGCCGACCAGGGTGAGGTCGGCGGCATGATGGGAGCCCGGGCGGTACTCCCACAGGTCGAGTGCCATCACGCCTCCGGGTGGTCCCACGGACGGCGTTCGCGGCGGCCCCGTCCGCCGGGCTCGTCGCCCTGGTCGTCGGCCCGGCCGTCGCCCTGCTCACCATCCCGGTCCCGGTACGCGCCCCAGCCCGGGTGCCGGCCGGGGTCCGGATCCGCGGGGAACGACGGGTGCCGCCGGGCGCCCGGCTCCCGGTAGCCGCCGTCCGGCAGGCCGTCGACCGGCTCCGCGCGGTGCCGCCGGTGGCGGCGCAGCAGGGCCGACAGGCCGGCCGCGAGCGCGACGCTGCCGACCCACACGGCGGCCGTGGCGATCGCCACGACGGTGGTCGGCCTGCGCACCGCGATGCTGAGGCAGATCGCCGCCATCACCAGTGCCGTCATCAGCACACCGGTCGGCAGCCGGTGGCCGAGGCCGCGCAGCGCGTTCCAGAGCCGCCTCGGCCGCTCCGCGGCGCCCATGGTGCTCAACCGCCGGTCGAGGCGGGTGTCCCGGCGGAGATCGCACTCGATCTCGTCGAGAAGTCGCCGCTCCCGTCCGCTCAAAGCGGGTCCGTCCATCTCGGTCACCTCCGGCACGTCCGGTGACGCCGTCCTCTCGTCCCGGGCGGGTGCCCGGGTGGGGTGTGTGCTAACCGCTCCGGCCCGCGAGGGCGGTGGAGGCGGTCGGACGGTGGTCGCCGAACGCCCGCGGACGGGCGAGCAGGCTGTCGTCCAGCACACGCAACAGGGCCGCGGCGTCGCGGTGCACCTCGACGGCGCCCGCCGCACGCAGCTCCGCGGCGGTCGCGCCGCCGCCGAGCACGGCGACACAGGGCACTCCGGCCCGGCGCGCGGCCCGTACCTCGGAAGCGCTCCCGGCGACGAACACGGCGTGCTCCGTCGTGCCGTCCACCAGGTCGAGGGCGGCCCGGACCGGGTCGCGACCCGGATCGGTCACGGTGAGTGCCGGGGTTCCGGGCGGGCCGGGGGCGATCAGGACCACCGTCCAGCCCCGGGCGGCGCACTCGCGCAGCAGGTCGGCGGAGCCGGGTGACGCCGCACGCCAATCGGCCCCGAAGAGTGCCGCCGAGACGACCGTCATGGCCCACCGTTCCCGTTCCGCACCACGCACCGGCGCGCCCTTCCAGGTTAGGCCCGTGCCCCCGCCTCCGCCCGGTGCGGCAACCGTGGAACGCCGCCGGGCCGAGCCGGCGGAGGAGCAGCCGGCAGGACGGCGCGGGCACCCGGTCACTCACCCTGCGTGACGATCCGCAGTGGTCGGAGCCTTCGGGAACCGTCCGAGGGCCGGTGGCCGAATCCGCTCGGTGCCGCCGCCCGGCCGTGCCACGATCGGGCCATGGTCACTTTGGTCATCACCCACACCTCCGCACTGGACGACGCCACTCGGGAAGCCGCACGGGCCCTGCTGGTCGAGGCCTTCCCCGACTTGACCGAGGAGGACTGGGAGCACGGGCTGGGCGGAATGCACGCGCTGCTCCGGGAGAGCGGGGGAGCGCTGATCGGCCACGCGTCGGTCGTCCAGCGCCAGCTGGTGCACGGCGGGCGGGCGCTGCGCACGGGGTACGTGGAGAACGTCGTGGTGCGCGCGGACCGGCGCGGGCGCGGGCACGGCGCGGCGCTGATGGCGGCCCTGGAGGAGGTGGTCCGGGGCGGTTACCAGGCGGGGGCGCTGTGCTCGGCGGACGACGCGGTGGGCTTCTACGCGGCGCGCGGCTGGCGGCTGTGGGAAGGGCCGCTCGCCGCACTGACGCCGCGCGGGCCGGAGCCGACGCCGGACGACGAGGGCGAGGTGTTCGTGCTGCCCGGCTCAGTGCCGCTGGACCTCGGCGGGCAGTTGGTGTGCGACTGGCGCGCGGGCGACGTCTGGTGACCGGCCGGGCCCGGAGGCGGCGCCGTCGCGCCGGGCGCTGATGGCGTCTCACCCGGGTTGGGACCCCAGCTCGAACCCGGGCCGGGGACTCAGCCCCGGCCCGGGCCCACGGCTCGGATCCGGGCTCAGATCCGGGCGAGGTAGCCGTTGTCGACGAGCCAGAGCACGTTCAGGCGCGCCGGACCGTTCGGGACGAGCGCGGCGTCGAGCTGGTACTGGAGGCCGTAACCGGGCTGGCCGAACCACGGGGCGATCGGACCGGCGTGCACGGCGAACGGCTTGATCACCTTGTAGTCGTGGTAGTTGCAGCTCGGGGCCGGGGTGCTGTCGAGGCTCTGCGGCGGGATCGAGCGGCTGGCGTACGGCAGGCCCTCGGGGGCGAGGAACGAGCCGTACTCGCTGCCGTAGCGGTCGATCCGCTGGTTCGGGTAGAGGGTGATCTCGAACTCGATCGGGGTGCCGTCGGGCAGGGTGACGTAGCCGTTGGCGGGCGGGTAGATCCAGCCCGGCTTCCCGTTGTTGGCGGTGGGGCTGTAGTAGGTGTCGAGGAACTTCTCGGTGCTGAGGTTGCCGGTGCGCCGGTAGCCGATCAGCTCGCGGCCCACCGGGCCGGTGGTCGGCAGGTTCGCGGGGCCGAGGCGGGGGTCGCCCTGCAGGTCGGCCTCGGAGCACTCGTCGGACGGGGTGGCGGCCGCCGCCCCGATGGCGGGCGGGGCGGCCGGGGTCGCGCCCGCGGCGAGGGCCGGGGCGGTCGGGGCGAGCAGGGCGACGACCGCGGCGAGCGGCACGGCGAGCAGGCGAAGGCGCACGTTGTCTCCGTCGTGAGGTGGTGGCAGGGCGGCGGGGGCGGGCGAGGGGTCGCCGGCCGCTCCGCGGTGTGCCCGGGTCGGAGCGTGACTCGTCACCCTCCGTGTCCGGTTGCCACCAGGCAAGCGGATCAGCTGACCCCGCGTCAACTTCTCCGGCCCGTGAACAAACCGGAGCCCCCGATTTCGGCCAACCCGCGCACGGCGAACGCCGGGGGCGCGCAGACTGGAGGGTCACGCCCCCAGACTCGGGCCGGAACAGCCCTCGTAACCAGCGGCGGACCGTGACCGTGCCGACGCGGAGCGCATTCGTTCCATTGACAGTCCGTCAGACCGGGCCCGATCCTCGCCGGTACGGCCCCGGCCACCGGTCAGGGCCGCTCGACGACCGGGGGTGGTCAGCGATGACGGACCAGTGGGCAGCGCGGCGGATGCCGACGGCGGTCAGGTGGGCGGTCGCGGGCGTCTGGGTGCACGCCGCACTCAGCGGGTTCACGGGCCTCATGCTGCTCGCGGCCCTCGGCCGGAACCAGGCCGGGGAGGTCGCGCCGGTCCGGTTCATCGCGATGACCTCCGTCCTGATGGGCCTGCTGCTCGGCACCTGCGCCGGCCTGGCCTCCCGCCGGGCGGGCTGGACCAGGACCACCGTGGTCGTCATCGAGGCGCTCTCGGTGGCGACCGCCGCCCTGCTGCTGATGACCGGCTCGCCGGCCGCCCTCACCGGGATCGCCCTCGGCGCCTTCGTCCTCCGGGCGTTCCTCTCCCCCGACGGGCGCGCCTGGTTCAACGACTAGGCGCGCCCGTCGGGGAACTGCATCGGAGCCTCCGGGGGCCGACCGGCCCGGGTGTCAGCCCCGGCTGCTGGGGGCCAGGCGGCCGAGGACGTGCAGCAGGCGGTCCAGCGCGTCGCGGGAGTTGGGCTCGGTCAGGTTGACCATCAGCCGGAACGCCGCCTTCAGCACTGCCGGGTTGCCCAGGCCGGCCGCGCCGGCGGCGCCGAGCAGGCGCGGACGGCTCAGGGCGGCGGCGGTGAGCCGGCCGAGTGCGAAGTAGCCGTCGTAGGCGGCGCGCAGCGCCTGCGGGTAGGCGCGCAGGGCCAGGTCGCGGCCCCGGTCGGTGCGGCGGGCCAGGGCCTGGACGATCGTCTCGGCGGCGTAGCGGCCGGACTCCATCGCGTAGGCGATGCCCTCGCCGGTGGCCGGGCTGACCGTGCCGCCCGCGTCGCCGATCAGCAACAGGCCGTCGGCGTAGTGGGGTTGGCGGTTGAGCCCCATCGGCAGGGCGGAGCCGCGGATGGGCTCGGTGACGGCCTCGGGGCTGTAGCCGTACTCGGCGGGCAGGCCGTCGCACCAGCGGCGGAGCAGGTCCTTCCAGTCCACCTCGCCGGGCACGGCGCCGGTGTCGACGACGCCCAGGCCGACGTTGGCGGTGCCGTCGCCCATGCCGAACACCCAGGCGTAGCCGGGCAGGAGGCGACGGGCCGGGTCGGTCGGGTGGCGCAGGTCGAGCCAGGCCTCCAGGTAACGGTCCTCGTGGCGCGGGGTGGTGAAGTAGGTGCGGTAGGCGACGCCCATCGCGCGGTCGGTCCGGCGGTAGCGCTTCATCGCCAGGGAGAGCCGGGTGGAGTTGCCGTCGGCGGCCACCACCAGGGGCGCGTGGTAGGCGACGGGGCGGCGCTCCTCGCCGAGGCGGGCGGTGACGCCCGTGATTCGGCCGGTCCGCTCGTCGAGCAACGGGCCCGCCACGTTGGCCCGTTCGACCAGGCGGGCGCCGGCCGCGGCGGCGCGGCGGGCGAGCAGTTCGTCGAAGTCGGCGCGGCGGCGGACCAGTCCGAAGGCCGGGTAGGCGGACAGTTCCGGCCAGTCGAGTTCCAGTCGCCGCCCGCCCGCGACGATCCGCAGCCCGCGGTTGTGCAGCCAGCCGGCGGATTCGGAGACGTCGATGCCGAGGTCGATCAACTGCCGTACGGCGCGCGGGGTGAGGCCGTCGCCGCAGACCTTCTCGCGGGGGAAGGCGGACTTCTCCAGCAGGAGGACGTCCAGGCCGGTGCGGGCCAGGTGGTAGGCGGCGGTGGAGCCGGCGGGGCCCGCGCCGACCACGATCACGTCGGCCGTGTCCACGTCGTTCCCGGAGGCGGAGGCAGCGGCAGCCGCCGGTTCGGCGGCACCGGACGGCCCGGACGAATCAGGCGCCGAGGGCGACTTGGACAGGTCGGAAGGGCCGGAGGAGTCGGAGGGGTCGGACGGTCGGGCGGTGTCCGGGCGGGCGGGGCGGGTGGACGACTGCTGTGCTGGGCCGGGCATGCGACGCTCCCACGGGTGTCGGTCCTGCGGCGGACTCGGCGGATTCGGCGGACACCCGACGATATGGAGCATGCCCGTCGTGCCGCACCCGACACGCGGGCGCCTGGCGACACGCCCGGTGCCTCCGGACGGGTCCGCCACACCGTTCCCTCAGCCGCGAGTGACCGGATTCATTCGGTGGACCGGTCGGACAATCAGTTCTCCACTGCCATGAATCAGCCAGGCCTCGGGCGAACGAGGCGGCGGGCTCAGGGGTTGATCGCCAGCACCACGTACGCGGCCAGGATCGCCAAGTGCACCGCGCCCTGGAGCGGGGTCGCCCGGCGCGGGATGACCGTCAGGGTGCCGACCACGAGGGTGAGCGCCAGCAGCACCAGGTGCGAGGGGCCGAGGCCGAGCACCAGCGGCCCGGAGAGCCAGTGCGAGGCGACGGCTGGCCGGGCGCGAACTGCGGGCCGGCCGAGCTGGTGGTGAAGGTCGGCAGGACGAGGCTCAGCGTGGCGAGGGTCCCGATGGTGGCCAGCGCCGCGCCTGTGCCCTCGGCGTTGAAGACCGCCGCCCGGTACTTGAAGGCCGCCGCCAGGATGGACAGGCCCAGGATGCCGTTGCAGGTGATCATCACCGCGGCGAACACGGTGTCCCGGGCGAGCGTCGCCGCCTTGTCCCCGCCGTCCGCCATCAGGGTCACGATCAGCGCGACCTCGATCACCGTCACCGCGACCGCGAGCACCAGGGAGCCGAACGGCTCCCCCACCCGGTGCGCCACCACCTCCGCGTGGTGCACGGCGGCGAGCACGGCGCCCGCCAGGAAGCAGGACACCACCCCCACCACCCAGCCGGGGAGATCGCGGTGCCAGGTCAGGACGAGGACCAGGAAGGCCAGCAGTGGCACGACGGTGGTCCACTGCGTGACGAGTGGTCGGAGCTTGGTGAACATGCCGCCGAGCATCCCATCCGGAACCATCGGTTCCGCTGTGACGCCGCCGGGGAGGCGGCGGATGCGGCCGACCTCATGGCCCCGCCACGCCACCCCCGCCGTACTCCGCGAGGTAGCCGAGGACGCGCGTGACGTGCGTGATCCACCGTGCGGGGACGCCGCGGGCCTCGGCGACGGTCTTCTCGCTCGACCGGTAGCCGGCCGTCACCAGGGCGGGCAGCTCGGCGGGCAGGTAGCCC
The DNA here is from genome assembly GCF_042656005.1 of Kitasatospora misakiensis. Taxonomy (NCBI): domain Bacteria; kingdom Bacillati; phylum Actinomycetota; class Actinomycetes; order Kitasatosporales; family Streptomycetaceae; genus Kitasatospora; species Kitasatospora misakiensis. Next base: position 22,029 of record NZ_JBHSOF010000065.1, read on the forward strand.
TGCTCCTTGAACCGCTGGCCGAGCCAGCAGACGTAACCGCCCATCGCGGCGATCGCGTCGTCCGGGTCCAGATAGCTCTTGACGCCGTCGTGGTCGGCGTCCTGCGCCCAGGCGTTGAAGACCGAGGGCGTCCACATCGCCACGCCGTACTCCCCGGTGGCGGGGCGGGCCGCCGCCGGGTCGAAGCCCGACTCCGCCTTGAGCATCGCCGCCAGCAGCGCCGGCGTGATCTCGGCCTCTGGGCAGCGCCGGGCGGCGTCCTCGATCGGGCCGCGCAGCGCGGCGGGGACGTCGGCGTCGCGCGGGATCGCGCCGGGCCGGGCCGGCGGCGGCGCGGCCACGGTGGACGCGCCGACGGAGGGTTCGGGCGCGCCGGTGAGCTGGAGCAGGGCCGCGGCGCCGGTGAGCAGGACCGCCGCGCCGACGACGGGACGGCTCCGGCGGCGGCCCCGGCGGGGTACGCGCCCGGCGCCGGGCGTGTCGCCGCCGACGCCCGCGCCGACGCTCATACCCGCGCCCGCACCCGGTCCGCCGAGCGCGGTGGCGAGCAGCGCCGCGAGGTCCAGCTGCGCGCGCCGCTGCCGATCGGCCGTCAGACAGGCGGCGACCAGCGGACGCCACCGCTCGGGCAGCCCGGCGTCGAGGCGGAGCGGGGCGCTGCCGCGCGCGTAGGCCAGCGCGGCGAGCGAACGGGCGCGGGCGGTGGCGCCGAGGAAGGGGTGCAGCCCGCCGGTCAGCACCTGGTGGGCGAGTACGCCGTAGGCCCACAGGTCGGCGCTGGTCCGGAGCGCCACGCCGCGCGCGCCGGTCCGCTGGGACCACCACTCGGGCGGCACGTGGTCGGGCGAGCCGAGCGGCGGGGCGTAGGCGTGGGTGCCCTCCAGCTCCGCGGTCAGGCCGAAGTCCGCGAGTTTGGCGGTACCGTCGGGCATCAACAGGACGTTGCCGGGCTTGAGGTCGCCGTGCACCCAGCCGGCGGTGTGCATGTGGCGGAGCCCGGCGGCGATCTCGGCGAGGATCCGGTCGGCGTCCGGGGGCGGTTCCGGCGGCCTGGCGGCGGCGAGGACGTCCTGCAGGCTGCGAGCGGCGCGCTCCATCACCAGGACGACGGCGCCGTCGAGTTCGGGGTGGTCCGGGTCGGCGAGGGTGAGCACGGCGAGGGTGCGGATCAGGTGGGGGTGGTCGGCGCGGCGGCTGAACCGCATCTCGCTGCGGGCGACCTGGAGCACGGTGTGCCGCTGGCCCGGTCCGAGCCGCCCCGGGTGGAGGAACTTGACGGCCGCCACCTCGGGGAGCGGCCCGCCCGGTTCCTGCGGCGCCCGGTGGGCCGCGTAGACGCTGCCCCAGCCGCCGGCCCCGATCCGCTCGCCGATCCGGTAGCCCGCGACCGGGTAGCCCGGCGGCACCGCGAACGCCGGTTCGCCGCCGGGTGGTTCGGCCCAGGCGGCGTTCACCGCGGGTGGTGCCACGGCCCGGTCACCCGCCGCGCAGGGGCGGGAGCAGTGCCAGGTGCTCCTCCCGCACGAGGTCGAACCGCAGGGCCAGGGCCACGAGTTCCTCCCGCTTGCCGCCGGCTCCCCCGGGGTCGGCCGGCTCCGCCGGATCGCGCAGGCGGAGCTTGCTGCCGACCAGGTAGTCGATGTGGTAGTTGACCGCCGAGCGGGTGAGGTCGCGGCACGACGGCAGGCCGCGCAGCCGGGCCACCACCTCGGTCGCCCCCGGGACGGCCGCCGCCGAGGGCGAGCGCAGGCGGGGTTCGCAGAGCGCGAGCAGGACGAGGAAGTACTTGGCGGTCGGGTCCAGGGCGAACGGGCTGACCGTCAGTTCGCCGGCGGCCGGGCCCGGCGTGTCGTCGTCGCCCTCTCCCGTCGGTCCGCCTGCCAGATAGGCGTGTTGGGGCGCGAAGACCTTGAAGGCGACCGGCTCGCCGAGGGCCGGCAGCAGCACCCGGGAGAACTCGAACGGCACGGGCGCGCCGAGTCGGCCGGGCGCGACCTTGACGTGCTCGCCGGCGCCTTCGAGGTTCTCGACGACATACGTCGCGCTGGCACTGAAGTTGGAGAGCCGCCAGTAGTCCTCGGCGGCGGTGATCTCGCCGGCCCGGCGCGACACGCCCGGGTCGGGGATCGGCACGGCGAGCGGGTGGCCGGACTCGCCGCGCCCGAACTCGACACTGTCGCCCGGCCCGAGGTGCAGCAGGGTCGGACGGGCGGGCGGGGCGCTGCGGGGCGGGCGCGGCAGCCGGGCGAACCGGCGGTCGGCGCGGACGGGCGGACTGGGCTCGGGCAACTGCACGATGACCGTGTTCATCCGGGTCACCTCCGGGGGGGTCGGCCCGATAGTAGCCGCCCGAACGACCTGTCACCGATGCGCGACACGAACGAGTGAACGCCGCCTCGTCGCGGGCGAGTTGCACCGGATCAGCCGGGACCGCGAGCCGGGCGGCGGCACCGGTTCGTCGACGGATCGACACCTGACGGTGATCGCGAGGTCACTGGCGAGATTGCGAGGCGTAGTTGAACGGTCACCATGAGTGTGATGCAGCACACATAGGGCACGTCCATATTTTGTGCAAGACTCATCCCACAGAGTGGGATTCCCTTTCATTCCAAGGAGATTGACATCATGAACGCTCGGATCGCAGCTCTTATGGTCGCGGCGGCAGGGATCACGGCGGCCACCGCCCTTCCGGCCTCGGCCGTGACGGTCACGGCGGCGGGCACGACCGCAGGCACGACCGGGGCCGGGGCCGTCTCCTGTACGACGGTGCTGAACCAGCCGTGCGTCTGGCAGGAGAAGGACGGTGGAGGATTCGTCGGAATCGCCCAGGTCTCCGCCGAGCAGAACCAGTTGACGGTCGTCAAGGTCGAGGTACGCACCCAGCGCGCCTGGGGCAGCCCGTGGGTGCCGGCCGCCTCGGCCACCACCATCACCAGGGGTTCCGCCAAGGCGATAACGCCCCGCGTGGTCACCGAGGACCTCAAGATGATCTGCGCCACCGCCGGCCCGGCCCTGGAGGCCGCGCAGCAGGTGACCACCTGCACCTACCCCTTCTGACGCCCCGTCGGGCGAGGAGGGTGCGACCGGGCCGGGGCGCGCGCCCCGGCCCTTCTTCCCAGGTCGCACCCACCCCGCTCCCACCAGCAAGCACTCAGGATGCTCCCAGCCGTCGCACAGGCCACCACCCCGTCGGCAAATGCGCCAACCTCCCCGCAAAGCCCGTTGGCGGCGTACAACACGGGTCGGAGCATGGGTTTTTGCTCTATCTTGGGAATTCGTGGAGCGGGGCGGGCCGCCCACCCTGCAGGCGTGTGCCGAGCGGCCGGGTCTGCCGGTGCGAACGTGCTCCACCCCCGCCACCGCACCATCACACGGGGAGGAAGGGGGGAGCGCGTCCATGCCCGAAGGGACCGCGCATTCGACCGGGGCCGCCGACGGCCCGAGCACCGGAACGGCCACCGGGACCGCCACGACCACGGATCCGGGCGCGACCACGCGGACTACCGCGACACCGCCTACGACGCCAGCCACGACCGCGCGGACGACCACCGTCACCGCCCCGCCGCGGGCACGGCTCGCCGGCCGACGGTCCACCGTCGACGCCGTCCTGCGCAACTCGCCGCTCCAGCCGCTGTTCCGGCTCACCGCCACCCGGCGGCTGGCCGTCCTCGCCTACCACGGGGTGGACGACCCGAGGGTGTTCGCGCTCCAGATGGAGCGCCTGGTCCGGATCGCCCGCCCGGTCTCGGCGGAGGCCGTCGAGCACGCCGTACGGACCGGTCGGCCGCTGCCGCCCCGCAGCGTGCTGGTCACCTTCGACGACGGCGATCGCACCGTGCTCACCGAGGGCCTGCCCGTGCTGACCCGGCTCGGCATTCCCGCCGCCGCCTTCGTGGTCACCGACCTCATCGGCGGCGACCAACCGTTCTGGTGGACCGAGGCGGCCTTCCTCGCCGCCCACGGCGGCACCGCCCGCAGCCTGGCCGACTGCCCGCCCGACGGCGTGGTCCGCCGGATGAAGACCCTCGCCGACCGGGACCGCCGCACCGCGCTGGCCGAACTCCGGGAGAGCGCCGCGATCCGCGCGCCCCGCCAGGAACAGCTCACCCCCGCCGACCTGCTGACGCTCAGCCGCGGCGGCGTGGCGATCGGCAACCACACCGCCGGCCACCCGTGCCTCGACCGGTGCGAGGGCGGCACCCTGCGCGAGGAGATCGGCCGCGCGCACGAGGCGCTCACCGGCTGGCTCGACGGCGAGGCCCCCACCGCCTTCGCCTACCCCAACGGCAACTTCGACCCGCGCGCCGACGCCGAACTGCGCCGCCTCGGCTACCGGGTCGGCTTCCTCTTCGACCACCGCCACGACCGGCTGCTGCCGCCGCACCCGCTGCGGATCAGCCGGCTGCGGGTCAACTCGACCACGGGACGGGACCGGTTCGACACCATCCTCTCCGGCCTCCACCCCGCCGTGCACCACCTGCGCGGCGGCGGTTGAGCACCCGGGGCCACGGCTCGGAACGGCCCGGTGGCCGCGGCCACCTGGTGCGAACGGGGCCGCCGAGGGGCCGGTTGCCGAAAGAATACGGACCGGACCGCCGACCGGCGGCGCACCGGGGACGGCAGAAGTGTGGGGGGCAGGAGACGTGGGGACGGCGTATCCGAAGTCGGCCGGTTCGAGGTCGACCGTTCCGGCACCGGCCGGACCGCGTACGGTGCCGGTCCGGTACCGGACGGCCGCCGCACTGCCGGCGGAGGTGGTCGACGGCTGGCGCGCGCTGGCGGCGGGCGAGCCGGGCGGCTCCTGGTTCACCACCCCGGAGTGGGCACTCGCCTGGTGGGAGACGATCGGCGCGCCCAAGAGCAGTGCCGGCGCGCCCACGGGTGACGGCGAGATCGTGGTCTGGCGGGACGGGGGCGGGCGGGTCGACGCCGTCGTCCCGCTGCTGCGCACCGTCCAGCGGCTCCATCCGCGCGCGCCGCTGCCCGTCCCCTGTCTGACGGTGCTCGGCTCCGGGGCGGGCGCGGCCGACCACTGCGGCTTCGCCGTCGCGCCGCACCGCCGTGCCGAGGTGGCCGACTGGCTCGCCCGGCGCGGCCGACGGGCGACCCTGCTGCTCGCCGATCTCGACCCCGGCCAGGCCGACCTGCTGCCGCCGGGCGCGGTGGAGATCGGCCGCACCGCGTGCCCGCGCGCCGATCTGTCGGCCGGGCCGGACGCGCTGGGCTCCCGGCAGTTCCGCGCCAACCTGCGCCGGTACGGCCGCAAGCTGGCCGCCGAGGGGATCACCTTCCGCTGGGTGCCGCCCGCCCTGGCGCTGGCCGAACTGCCGGAGCGCTTCGAGCTGTTGCGCGCCGCCGTTCGGCTTCACAAGCTGCGCCGGGCGGCGCTCGGCAGGCCGACCACCTTCGACGAGGCCCGCGCGCCGCTGCACCTGCGGGTGATCGAGCGGGCCGCCGACACCGGTCGGGGCGAGGGCCCGGCGTTCCTGGTCGCGGAGCGGGCGGGCGAGGTGGTCGGCGTGCTGTACGGGTTCCAGTGGCGGGACACCTTCGCCTACTACCAGATCGGCTGGGACCAGACCTGGGCGCCGCTGCGGCTCGGCACGGCGGTGATCGCCGAGGCGATCAGGGCGGCGGCCGGACAGGGCCTGACCACCTTCGACTTCCTGCGGGGCACCGAGCCCTACAAGTACCGCTTCGACGCCGTGGACCGGGAGGACGTGTCCTGGCTGGTTCCGCACGGTGTGCCGGGGGCGCTGCTCGGGCTCAAGTACCGCGCCAAGGCGGCCCGTCGGGAGTCGACCCCGCCCGAGGCAGCGGACTGACCTCCGGGGGCCCGGCCCGGCTGGTCAGTGACGGCCCTTCAGCCAGCCGGCGAAGGCGTCGAGCGCGGGTGCCGGGTCGCGGCGGCCGAGGCCGATCCGGAACCGGTCGGTGGGCGACGGGGTCAGCTCCGAGCGGAAGACGGAGGCCGGCAGCAGCAGGACGCCGGCCTCCTCGACCAGCCCGGAGCAGAACGCCTCGACGCCGTCCGCGCCGAGGTAGCGCGGGTAGGCGACACAGCCGCCGTCCGGGGCGCGCCACTCGAAGAGGTCGTCGAAGCGGGCGAAGAACTCGTCGAAGAGCGGCAGATTGGCGTCGATGATCGCCCGGTTGCGGGCCAGGATCGGCTCGCGCGCCTTGATCGCGATCCGGGCCAGGATCTCGCTGGGGGCGGCGTTGCAGATGGTGGTGTAGTGCTTGGCGCGTTCCAGGCGGCTGCGCAACTCCCGGTCACGGCAGGCGATCCAGCCGATCCGCAGGCCGGGCAGGCCGAGCGACTTGGAGGTGACGTTGAGCGAGAGGGCGCGCTCGGAGAGGTCGACGGCCTGCGGCAGAGTACGTGCCGGGTCCCGCTCCAGGCCGCGGTAGACCTCGTCGCTGAACAGGTGGATGCCGCGTTCGTCGCAGATCTCGGCCAGCCGGACGAAGTCGGCGGCGTCGATCACCTTGCCGGTGGGGTTGTTGGGGAAGTTGACCGAGACCACGCGGGTGTTGGGGCGCAGCGCGGCGGTGAGTTCGTCGAGGTCGAGCGCCCATTCGCGGTCCGGGTCGAGCGCCACGCCGGTGACCGCGCAGAGGGACAGCGGGATCGTCTCGGCGGACTGGTAGTCGGGGGTGAGCACGACGGCGTGGTCCTCCGGGCCGAGCAGGACCTGCATGGCCAGGTTGAGCCCCTCCTGGGCGCCGCCGAAGCAGATCACGTCCTCGGCGCCGGCCCGCTCGTAGAGGCCGGCGATCGCCTCGCGCAGGGCCGGGTCGCCGAAGGTCTCGGTGTAGCCGAGGGCGAGGGTGTCCCAGGCCTGCCGGTCCTCCGGGTCGGCGAGGGCGAGCAGTTCGGACATCGCCATGCTCTGCGCGTCGGAGGCCGTGAGGTGGTGGCGGGCGGTGAACTCCCAGCGGGAGAAGTACGTCTCCAGACGGAAGTCGGGGAGCCGGGTCATGGCGGGTCTCCTTCGTCGGGGCGGGGGTTTGAAGAGGGGCCCTGGGTCAGCCCGGCGGCGTGGGCGTGTCGCGCAGTTCGGCGAGCAGCGTGTAGACGGTGGACCGGGACACCTTGAGCGCCGTGGCGACGGCCGGGACGGCCCGGCGGACGGCGAGCACCCCGGCCGCGTCGAGTTCGCGGAGCACGGCGAGCCGGTCCTCGCGGCCGAGTCGCTCCGGGGGGCGGCCGTGGGCGCGCACATAGCCGCCGATGACCTCGTTCATCCGCTCGGTCCAGTCCTGCTCGAAGAGCGGCGCGGGGCGCGGGGCGGTCGGTGCGGCGAAGGCGGCGAGCAGCGCGGAGGCGTGTTCCAGCGGGCCTCGGTCGAGGTTGACGCAGAGGACGGCGGTGGGCCGGCCGTCCTCGTCGCGGAGCACCGCGCTGACGGAGGAGAGCCGCCGGCCGTCGGCCAGCAGCTTCGGGTACGGGCCGTAGACGTCGGGGGCGGCCTGGTCCAGGCCGTCCAGTTCGCCGAGCAGCGAGGGATCGCCCGGCCCGCGTCCGCCCAGCGGGTTCCAGATCGCGAGCACCTCGTCGCGGGCGGCGTCGTGCAGCACCACTTCGGCGTAGGGCCCGAGCAGCAGGGCCACCGCCTGGCAGACGGGGGCCCAGGTGCGCAGGCGGGGGTCGGGGGTCGTCTCGGTGGCCATATTCGGACTGTACGTCCAGGCTGGACGTTTCGTCCAGGCAGGTCCGGACGGGCCCGCTCCCGGGAGCGGGCCCGTCCGGACCTGCCACCGACCAGCAGGTCAGTCGCAGGTGATCTGGAGCAGCGCCACCTTGCACGTACGGCTCGCCGCGTCATTGGCGGGCGCCGGGTCGGCCGGGGCGCCGCCGGTACGGGCCGTGGTCACGGTGAAGGTCCGGCCGACGTTGAGCAGGCCGACCTGCACGGTGAAGTGCCGGGTGGCGCTCGCGCCGACGGCCAGCGGTCCGGCGATCGCGCAGGTCAGGCGGCCGGCGGCGATGGTGCAGTCGGTGCTGGCGGCGGCCAGGCCGGTGGGCAGCGCGGCCGCGACGGTGGCGGCGGACACCGGGTCGGGGCCCCGGTTGGTGACGGTGAGGACGTAGTCCACCCGGCCGCCGAAGAGACCGGACACCGGCGAGGCGGTGAGCGCGACCGCGACATCGGCGCCGGCGGCGACGTACCCGAAGCGGTCGGCGGGCACGACGGCGCTGGTGCCGCCCGCCGTGGTGACGCGGACGTCGACCGGTCCGGCGACGGGAGAGGCCGGCGCGGTGGCGGTGCAGGAGGTCGCGGTGCAGGAGAAGGACGCGGCGTTCCCGGCGGCGCCGAAGCTCACGGCAGTCGCGCCGGCCAGGTCGGTGCCGGTGACGGTGACGACGGTGCCGCCGGCCTGCGGGCCGCCGGCCGGGCTGACCCCGGTGACCACCGGCGCCGGCGGCGGGAAGGCGAGGACGCTGACGGCGGAGCCGTCGAAGTCGGCCAGGTAGCCGCGCCGGCTGTCGGGCGAGATCGCCAGCGTGAACGGGCTCGCGCCGACCGGGACGGTGCCGGTGACGGTGCCGCTCGCGGCGTCGAGCACGGTCAGCGTGTTGTCCGCGTAGTTGCTCGCGTAGACGGACCGGCCGTCGGGGGCGACCGCCACCGCGTACGGGTTGGTGCCGACCTGGACGGTGGCGGTGACGGCCCGGCGGGCGGTGTCCACCGCGCTCACGGTGGAGTCGCCGCCGTTGCCGGTCCAGAGCCGGGAGCCGTCGCGGGCGAGGGCGAGGCCGAAGACGCCGTGGCCCACCGGTATCGAGCCGCTCACGGTGGCGGTGGCGGTGTCGATCACGTCGACCCGCTGGTCGCCCGAGGCGGCGACGTACACGGACCGGCCGTCGGGGGCGACGGCCACGCCGTGCGGCTCGGCGCCGACCGGGACGGTGGCGAGGACGGTGCCGCTCGCGGTGTCCAGCACGCTGACCGTGCCGGCGCCCGCGTTGGTCACGTAGGCGCGGGCGCCGTCGGGGGCGACCGCCACGCCGAAGGCGCCGGCGCCGACCGGGACGGTGGCGGTGACCGCGTCGGTGGCGGTGTCGACCACGCTGACGGTGCCGTCGAGGTGGTGGGTGAGGTAGGCGCGCCGGCCGTCGGGCGCGAGGGCGACGGCGTAGGAGCCGGTGCCGGCCGTGAAGGTGCCGGCGACCGCGCCGGTGGCGGTGGTCAGGACGGTCACCGTGCCACTGCCCTGGCTGGTCACATAGGCCCGTCCGCCGTCCGGTGTGAGCGCGACGCCCGCCGGGTAGGCGGCGACGGCCACGGTGGCCGCCACGGCGGGCGGTAGCGCCGCACTCGCGCCGGCGGCGTCGGCGGACGCGGCGCCGGGTTGGGACAGCAGAGCGGCCGTGGCCGCGCCGGCGGCGGCCACGGCCGTCCAGAAGCGGCGCGGGGACGGGCGTTTCGTCACGGGATCTCCAGGCTCGTCGGGTTCTTCGGAGCCGGTCGGCACACGGTCGCACCGGGCGTTCCGGGCGACCCGGGGGGACCGTCCGGATCGCCCGAAGCGTAGAAGGCCGATTGATGAAGCGTCAGGAGATGACCGGGATTGTCGCCAACCGTTCAAGTCTGTTCAGTTGGTCACTGTTCGAACCGTCCCGAACCGTCCCGACCGCCTCGGACCTGCTTACGCCCCGGGTCCACGCGTCACCAGGCGTCGAGCAGGGCCGCCAGGCGGACGGCGGCCCGGGCGCCCTGGGCCTGCGGGGCGTCGTCGGCCGCGGGGGCGAGGGCCGCCGGGCCGCGGATGCCCCGGTCCCGGTACGCGGCGGCCCGGTCGTGGACGCGCTCGGTGAGCGCGGTGACGACGGTGGTGTAGCGGTCGGGGTCGAGGTGGAACGCCAGGGCGGCGGCCGGGACGAGGAGTCCGGCGCCCGCCTCGCCACCCGCCGGGAGCGGCGTACGGCGGAGCAGGGCGTCGGCCGTCGCGCGGAGCAGCGCCTCGGGGACGGCCGGGAACAGTCCGAGCAGCGTCCTGCCGCCGAGGCCGTCGAGCGGAGTGGTCAGCAGCGTACGGACGGTGGGCCGCAGGACGACGGGCACGGAGTCCCGCGCCGCCGCCTGCCCGTCCCAGTGGGCCCGCAGTTCGACGGCCGCCGCCTCGTGCCCGGCCTCGGCGAGGGTGTCCGCGACCAGCGCGACCCGAACCCTGGGCACCGGGTAGCGCTCGCTCGGCGGCCCGTCCGGGGTCAGCGCGACGAACTCGGCCAGCGTGAAGGCGAATCCGGAGCCGCCGCACAGCGTCCCGTACAGGTCGGCGAACACCTCGGGGAGCCGGTCGGTCCACCAGTCGGCGCTTTCGGCGGTCCGCCGGAGGAGCGCGCTCAGCTCCTCGGTGAGCCCGAACGCGTCCAGCACGCAGTGGCCGACCTCGTGCGCGGTCAGCACGGTCTCCGGGAGGTGCCGGGACTGCACGAACGGCAGCCCGACGAGCGGCACCGGGAGCGCCCGCTGCAACTCGCCGGCCCGCGCCTGCCGCCCGTCCGCCCTCAGCCGCGGCAGGGCGAACGGGACGGCGTGCGCGGTGAGGTGGACGAGCGGCGGCTCCACGGCCGGCGGCTCGGCGCGCGCCGCCGAGCGGGCGGCGGTGAGCGCGGGCAGGTAGCAGGACCACGCGAAGTCGTCGGCCAGCGCGAGGAATTCCGCCGTGGAACCGTCCCAGCGCTGGGCGAGCGCGTCGCGCAGCCGGCACCAGACCTCCTGGAGCAGGCCCAACTCGACGTCGGAGCGCCATGGTTCGCCGTCCCGGACGCGGGCGAGCAGCGGGCGCAGCGCGGCGTCGAGCGCGCGGACCTGGGTGTGGTGCCGGGGGAACGGCGTGTCGGGGCCGGCGGTGAGCTCCAGCCAGTGGTCGAGGTCGGCGGCCAGCCCGTCGGCCCGGGCGAGCAGCGCGACGCGCCGGCGCCGCTCGGCGGCGGTCATGGGCGGCTCCGGGCGGTCATGCGCGGCTCCGGTCATGCGCGGCTCCGGGCGGTCATGACCGGTCCGGCGGTCATGACCGGTCCGGCGGTCATGACCGGTCCGGCGGTCATGACCGGTTCCAGAGGGGAACGAGGAGGTCCGTCGGCAGGGCGCTGAACAGGGCGGGCAGCGCCACGGTCGGCGGCCCCGGCTGGTTCAGCAGCGCCTTGGTGAGTTCCTGCACGGCGACCGCGGGATGCACTCCGGCGATCAGGTGCTCGACGAACTGCCGCCGCGCCCGTTCGCTGTCCGGCCCCGGCCGCAGGAACGGGCCGATCGCCAGGACGGCCGAGACCTCGCCGTGGGCGAGCAACTGGGCGGCGAACAGGTTCCGCAGGAGCAACTGCCGCATGGCCTCGTGGTGCGAGCCGGGGTGCGTCGCCTCCAGCACCACCACCGGGTGGGGGCCCGTGCTGTCCCCGAGCCACTCCTCCAGGCCGGCCGCGTCGCTCACGCCCCGGGAGTCCCACTGGATCCGCAGCTCGGCCGACTCCTCGCGGAAGGTGCCCTGGACGTGGACGAGTTGGGGCAGGCTGCGACGGTCGTTGCGCCGGTCCAGGTCGACCACCTGCGCGGAGCGGTTGTTGTCGTAGAGGGCGAGGATGTGCGACATCGACGACCGTCCTCCGGTGTGCTCGGTGGCACCACCGACGCGGTGCCGGGCGAGCACACCGACCCGGATGCGCGCGGGAGGCGTGAGGCCCCACAGGTTCGCGGCGAACGCGCGGAGATCCGTCGGTGGGGGGAGGTCCGGAATGCTTTCGGCCAGGTCGCGCAGCCGGTCGAGCGCCGCGGGCTCGACCGGGTGCCGGGCCAGCCCCCGGTAGACGTAGTGCCGGTCGGGCCGGAGCACCGGCCCGCCCGCGGCGCTCCCGGCGGCCTCCCACGGCGCGGCCAGCAGCACCTCGTGGCCGGCGGCCGCCTCCAGTCGCAGGTCGGTCACCTCCTCCGGCCAGGTCCGGTCCGGCAGCACCGCCTCCAGCAGGGTTCCGGCCTCCGCCGCCCAGTCCGCCGCCGAGCCGGACAGCGCGCTCTGGAGGGCCTCCAGGTCGCGGATCCACTCGGCGGTGGCGGCCTGGCCCAGGACCAGCGGCCTCCGTTCGCCCGGTCCGGTGGATTCGAGGAGTTCGAGGGAGAGGAAGGCGGGGAGCCTCGCGAACCGGGTGTCACCGGCGAACGCGAGGACGTGCTCGCGCCACGAGACACCCCGGTCCGGCTCCTCGGTGCCGACGGCGGCGCTGGGGAGGAAGCGCGGCTCGGGCGCACGGCCCAGCTCTCGGTAGAGCTCGCGCGCCCGGCGCGCCAGTTGGTCGATCTCGGCGCGCGGGCCGCCCGCCCAGCCCTGCACCAGCACCAGAACGCCTGCGCACCTGGCCCGGGTGAGGCTCGGCGGACGGTCCTCCAGCAGCTGCCAGGCTCGGGTGGCCAGGCTCCGGGCCTCGGTCGCACGGCCCGCCCAGAGCGTGGGTGCGGCCTGCTCGGTCAGCGCGGCCGCCTCGGCCTCCGGAAACGCGCCGTACTGCCGGCGGAGGGTGTCGGCCAGATCCATCGGGACCCCATCGGGGTCGCGGTCCTCGGGCGCGGTGCGTTCGAGGTGGTCCAGCCAGACCGCGCTCTCCGTCCGCGCGAGTTCCTCGGCGCAGGTGCGGGAGAGGTCGGCCGCCTCGCGGGTGCGGCCCAGGGTGCTCAGCAGCTCCGCGTAGGTGAGCCCGAGCGCCGCGGAGTCGGGGCTGTCGGTCCACCACCTGTCCGGGATGCAGAGCTCGGTCAGCCGGCCGGCGGTCTCCAGGCCGATCCGCAGCCGCCGGGGCAGCTGGTGCAACCGCTCCAGCGCGACCAGCCTGGCCTCCGGGAGTCCCAACGGGCCGAGGGCGTCGATCAGTTCGCCGGTGAGTGCTTCGTCGTCGACGGGGTTGGCGCGGGCCAGCGCGCCGAGCAGCCAGACCACCCGGGTCGGCGGCGGGGCGGCCGCGCGGCGCTCGGCGGCGGACACCGCCGACTCCTCCGGGGCTTCCTCCGGCCACCACGCGCGTTCGGCGAGCACCTCCGGCGGGACGGAGGACGTAGCGTCCAGGGCGGCGCCGACCAGTCTCCCGGCGCGGGAGATCAGCCGCGCCACGTCCTCCTCGCTGGCACCGGCCGTGTCGAGCAGCCGGGCGGTCCGGAGCAGCAGGAGCGTCAAGGTCGACTTCGGGAGCGGCTCGGTGGACACGTGCCTGGTCAGTGCGGCCACCTCGTGCACGGGCACGCGCAGCATCACTTGGGCGGCGGCACGGGTCAGCTGGCTCCCGACGAGCCGGGCCGGGTCGGGCGGCCCGTCCGCCGACGGGTCGGTGAGTGCCAGCACCTCGGCGGGCCGGTACAGCCGCAGCGCCGCGAGCGCGGCCAGGTCCGCCGTCCGGGCCCGACCGGTGGGATCGAGGAGCGCGTGGGCGGTCAGCACCTCGGTCGGGCGGCCGACGGCGAGCAGCAGGCGCAGGTACAGCTCGGGCGCAGTTTGCGCGGACAGGCGCGGCAGCCAGCGGGCCGCGTGCCCGACCCAGCCGGCGTCCAGCAGACGGGCCACGTCGGCCCGGGTCTCGGCGGCGACCTCGCCGCCGGTGGGGCGCAGCAGGCGGTCGGCGTGTTCGAACGCCTCCTGGGCGTCGTCGCCCCGCCCTTCGGCCAGGGCCACGGCGCCGGTGAGACGGTGGTACTCGGCCGCAGCCCTGGGGGCGGCCAGGTCGAGGTCCGCTGCCGCGGCGTCGAGTCGGAGCCGCGCCATGGCGGGGCCGCCGAGGTGGAGTGACAGACGGGCGAGGGTCAGCTCGATCGCGCGACGGACCTCCCGGTCCACGAGGTCGACCGGGAGGGACTCCACCATCTCCATGAGGACAAGGTGGTCCGTCAGCGTCGACGGCCCGGCCTCGGGACCTGCCCAAGAGAGGAGGAGCAGCGTCCGGGCCAGCGCGTCCGGGGGCAGCGCCACCTCGTCCGATGTGTACAGCGCCAGCACCTCGTCGGCCAGCTGCCACAGCGTCAGGTCCGGCTCGCCGAAGTCCGGCTCACCGAACAGCCGGGCCCAGGCTCGCGCGCCCTTCTCCGGATCCTCGGAGAAGCGGTGGTAGAACTCCTCCACCGTCCAGCGGACCCACTCCGGGGGGCTCTCGGCCCCGCTCGCCCGGCGGGCGAAGTACGCGGCGAGGTCCCGGTTGAGGAGCTTGGACACCGTGTGGTCGGCGAGCAGCTTGCGCAGCGGGTCGCGGACGGTCCGGTCGATCACCAGGCCGTCCGGGTCGAGCGGGTCGCGGCCGACCCAGACCGCGTCCCCGGCGTAGCGGGTGAGGGCGGCCCAGAGGTCCGGGAGTTCGTCGGCCTCGTCGGTGAAGCCGGGCTCGGCCCGGAGGAAGATCGGGAAGCGCATGACCGGGCGTTCGTCCAGCTCGGGATCGTCGGCCGTGCCGCTGCCCCGGATGCCCTCGCGCAGGTGCGGGAGCATCACCTCCCGGACGATCCGCAGCGAGAGCCGGCGGGGGATCACCCCGTACCGCAGCAGCCAGCGGAGGCGGTCGTCGTGGACGCGTTCGAGGACGCGGTCGATGGCGTAGAGCAGCCCGGGGCCGGAAGCGGAGCGGATCTGCTCGGGGGTGAGGTCGTCGGCGAGGTCGGCGAAGAGGGCGAGGGTGTAGGGCAGGCCGTCGCTGCTCTCGCCGATCGCGCGGCGCAGCTCCGGGTCGGTGATCTCGCGGACCTCGCGGAGATAGGAGTCGGACTCCGCCGGGCTGAAGTGGTCGAGCCGCAGGTCGCGGGCCGGCAGCGGAAGGGCGTCGGCGAGGTCGTACCTCCCGGAGGCGACGATCCGCAGGTCGGGGACGCCGGTGCGGAGGCGGTCCAGCACGGCCGTCAGTTCGTCGAGCCGTGCGCCGTCCCGGAGCAGGACCTCCTCCAGGGTGTCCAGCACCAGGACGGCGAAGGTGCACTGGCGGCGGAGCGTCTCGTTGAGGACGGCGATGAAGTCGCCGACCATCCTCACCCGCCGCTCGGGGGCCGCCGTCGGGCGCCCGGTGAGACGGGCGCCGGCGGCCCGGCTGCGGTTGCGCGGCAGCAGGGCGAGGTCCTCCCGGTAGATGGCGAGGAGCTCGTCGAAGGGGGTGTCGATCAGCTGTTCGTTCAGCTGCGCGGCCGCCTCCAGGACGAGCAGCCACGGGTGGGTGACGGCCAGGGCGGGGTCGCAGTCGTCGAAGTCCAGGTACGCGCAGGGCAGCGGAGTGGGCCGCTCCTGGCAGTACCGAGCCATGAACCAGCGCAGCAGCATGGACTTCCCGGAGCCGCCGGTGGCGTGGATGCGCAGCAGCCGGGAGCCCGGCCGGGTGAACAGTCTCCGCAGCGGCTCCTCCACCCGGGGGCGCCGGTAGTACCCGGCGGACTGGTGGTACGCCGGCCGCCACAGGGCGCGGGCCCGGGTGCGGACGCGGGCCTCGGCGACCGTCCGGCCGAGGGCGGGCGGGAGCAGTGGGGCGACCTGGGGGTCGGTGACGGCGTTGACGAGGTCCTGACAGTGGGCCAGGTCGAGCCGCCGGTCGGCCTCGTAGAAGGCGGCGCGGAAGGTGTCCGGGTCGAGTTCGCCGGCGATGGCGAGGTGCCGCAGCCGGCCGGGCTCGTCGTCGGCCTCCGCGCACGCTCCGGCCAGCCGCAGGGCGAGGTGGCGCAGTGGCATCGGGGCCGTGCCGGCCGGGGCGGCGCTGTCGCGCCACCAGGAGTCCCAGCAGGCGAAGCGCAGCACTTCGGCGATCCGGTAGTGGCCGGGGCGGGCGGCGCGTTCGAGCAGTCCGTGGGCGAGCAGGTCGGCGATCTCGGGACCGTCGGGCGCGGTGCGGAGGATCGCGCGGTAGCGGTCCTCGGAGAAGTCGGGGAGGACGGCGCAGGTGCGCAGGACCTCCTGCCAGTCCGGGCCGACCTGGTCGAGGAGGATCCGCTCCAGCGGTTCGCCCTGGTCGAGGCGCTCGCCGAGTTCGTCGAGCGGGGCGGAGGGGGTGGCGGGGGTGGACGGGCCGTCGGTCATCGGGGCCTCCGCTTCATGTCGAGCAGGCGCATGCCGTCCCGGAGCAGGAGGGGCGTCAGTTCTCCGTGGTGGTCGACGAGCAGGGCCATCACCGCCTCCCAGGTGGGCGTGTGGGCGGCGGGCAGGCCGCGGGCCCGGCCGTAGTCGCCGATCACCGACCCGACCTCGTCGGCGGCGAACGGTCCGAGCGGGAGCCGGCGGGCGGTGTCGCGCAGCGGGAACGGCACCAGCTTCTCCGCCTCCTCCTCGGTGACGACCAGGACGACCTTGGCGCGGCCTCCGGGTCGTGCGGCCAGCGGCTCGACGAGGTGCGGGGCGAGCAGTTGCTGGACGGTCAGGTGTTCCAGGGCGCCGAGGCCCGCCAGGGCGAG
The DNA here is from genome assembly GCF_042656005.1 of Kitasatospora misakiensis. Classification (NCBI taxonomy): domain Bacteria; kingdom Bacillati; phylum Actinomycetota; class Actinomycetes; order Kitasatosporales; family Streptomycetaceae; genus Kitasatospora; species Kitasatospora misakiensis. The sequence continues at coordinate 38,429 of NZ_JBHSOF010000065.1, forward strand.
GACGAGTCCGCTCTCCTCGCCGAGTTCGTGGAGCGCTTCGGCGAGGTGGCCCAGCGCGGTGTGCCGGCGGTCGCCGGCGTGGCCGACGCTGTTGCCGGGGACGGTCTGCTGCCAGACCAGGTCGGCGCCGAGGGTGAGCCGGGGCTGCTCGTCGTCGGTGGTCCAGCGGTCGTGCAGTTGGGCCAGCCGGTGTTCCAGGAGCCGCAGCGGCCGGTCCTCGGCGTCGGCCGCGCGCAGGCCGTCGACGACGCCGTGCACGAGGTCCAGCCAGGTGGCGGTGCGGCCGAGGACGCGCAGATCGACCCAGAGCGTCAGCGCGCCGTTGCGGTGCCAGGTGTGCAGCACGGAGCGGACCAGGGTGGCTTTGCCGGTGGCGGGGCCGCCGGTGACGACGGTGACGGGGGCGGCCGGGCCGGCCGGCCCGAACCCGTCGAACAGGACGCGCCGCTCGGCGACCCGGTCGACGGCGTGCCGCAGGTTCCACCGCTCGTCGGCGAACCGGGCGTCGCTCTCCGCCGCCGGGCGCAGCGCGGGTGAGCGGTGCAGCACGGCGTCCGGGTGGGTGCGGACGGCGAGCACCGGGCGGGCCCAGTCGGCCCGGTCGAGGGCGGCCTTGAGCAGCGCGTGCCGGCCGGCCAGGACGGCCCGGTCGACGGCCTCGGCCCGGCCGAGGGCGCCGTAGAACGCCTCGGCGAACCGGCCGGCGGGCCCGGAGCCGATGCCGCCGCTCATCCCGACCACCGCCGCGACGCCGCCGCGCAGCAGGGCGGCGAGCAGGGGCTCGGCGCTGCGGCCGGCGGTGTCGCAGGCGTTCAGCACGACCAGGCGCGGGACGTGGGCGGCGAGCAGGCCGTGCACATTGGCCCCGGTGATCTGCCACGGCTCGCCCCGCCCGGGCGGGCGGACGGTGAGTACCCCCTGGTCGGCGCCGTCGCGCTGCTGGTGGCCGATGAAGTGCAGGACGTGCGGGGTGAGGTCGCGCAGGGCGTCGGCGAGTTCGACCGAGTCGGGGGCCCGCAGCACCTCGACGTGCCACTCGCCGAACGGTTCGGCCAGCCGGGCGCGGATCCCGGCGATCTCCCCGTCGGCGCGCAGCGCCGCGTCGGTGTCGCCGACCACGATCAGCAGGCGCAACGGCAGCCGGAGGTCGGGGAGTTGCGGGTGGGCGGGGAGTCGCGCGGGCGCCGGGGCCGCCTTCGGCGGGTCGACGCGGGCGAAGGTCAGGCCCGGTGCGCCGGCGCCGACGCAGAGCGACACGTTGGCCCCGGGGTCGGCGACCAGTTCCCAGGGCAGTGCGCGCAGCCGCGGGGGCCGTACGTCGAGCAGGGTCAGGGCCGGGCTGCCGTCGGCGTGGCTGCGGCGGACCTGGTCGAGCCACGGGTCGAGCAGGCCCGCCTCGGCGAGGGCGGCGCCGAGCAGGCAGGCGGTGGCGCGGACGTCCTCGGCGAGCGGCGTGTCGGGGGTGAACAGTTCCTCGCAGAACCGGAACTGCTCGGACAGCAGGAAGTCCGGTGGGAGGGCCAGGCCCGGGTGGGTGGCGGGCGGGTCGCTGCCGCCGAGCGCGAGCAGGGTCGGGTGGCCGCTGCCGTCGGCGGCCGGCTCGCCGATCCGGATCAGCGCGGTGTGGGGCGGGAGCCAGGCGGTGGCGTCGGTGTCCAACGCGTCGGTGTCCAACGGTGTCAGCGGGTCCGTCGCTCCGGTGGTGTGCGCTCCCGCAGGGTCCGGGCGAACTGCTCCAGGTCGGCCATGCTGTCCGCCGGCGGCGCGGCGGCGGCGGCGGGCCGGCCGGCGCCGTGCGCGCCGGGCGGCAGCTCGGCGGTCCGGACGGCGTCGCCCCAGC
>NZ_JBHSOF010000066.1:0-37290 GCF_042656005.1 Kitasatospora misakiensis
GGTGCGACCAGATCTCGGTCTCCTGCCGGTACACCCCCTCCACCAGCTCACGCCACGTCCGCGCCGCACCCCGACGAGCCGGGAACGGCAGCGTGTTGAGGTGCATCCCCAACACCCGGTCCGCCCCCGGAGCCTCCAGACGACCGTGGTAGACCACGCCCGTATGGAAGGACTCCTCGCCCGACACCATGCCCAGCACCTTCAGGTGCGCCGCCAGCAGCACACTCTTCAGCGAGGTCTTGGCGTCGACGGCGAGCTTGCGGAGGTCGTCCTCCAGGTCCACGTACGGGACGCGGATGTGGAGCGGCTCGCGCGGGGCCTCCGACTCGGCCCAGGCGGCCGGGAGTTGGGCCGGACTGTGGGTGTCCACGACGTCCAGCCAGAAGGACTGGTCGGACTCGCTGGTCAGCGACGCCTGCTCGGCCGCGATGAAGTCGGCGAAGCGAACGGACGGGACCTCGTACGCGGGGACGCCGCGACCCTCGACCAGGCTGCGGTAGCAGCTCAGCAGCTCCATCAGCAGGGTGTGGTAGCTCCACCCCTCGGTGATGGCGTGGATGTGACTGAACGTCATGCGCCATGCCTGGTCCGACTCGACGTGGACCGAGAGCCGCAGCAGCGGGCCCGCCTCGATGTCGAACCCGGCAGCGCGCTCCTGGTCCACGAAGGCGAACGCCAGCTCGGTCTGCTGCTCGGCGGACAGGCCACGGACGTCGTGAACGCCGACGGGGATCCGGAGGTCGCCGTGCACCAGCTGGAGCGGCTGGGAGAAGCCGTCCAGGTGCATGGTGGTCCGCAGGATGTCGTGGCGCGCCACGACCGTGTCCACCGCTTCGCGCATCGCCTCGGCGGAGAACGGGTGGGCGTCCGGGAGTCGGAAGGAGTTGATGTTCTGGTAGAGGCGCGCGTCGCCCGAGGCCAGCATCTCGATCAGCATGCCGGTCTGCACCTGCGACAGCGGGTACGCGTCCACCACGTCGGCCGGGAGCTGCGCCCGGTCGTCCGCGCCGATCAGCGCGAACGGCGCGACCGCGGCGACCAGGGAGGTGCCGGCCTGCTGGCCGGCGAGGCGGCCCGCGAGGGCGGCGATCGTCTTCAGCTGGAACACGTCCGGGATCGACACGTCGTACCCGGCCGCACGCAGCGCACCGACCAGGCGGACGGCGCGGATGGAGTCGCCGCCGAGGTCGAAGAAGCTGTCCTCGACACCGACCTGCGACAGGCCCAACACCTCGCACCAGACGGCCGCCAGGCGCTCCTCCACCGGCGTACGCGGAGCGACGAACTCGGCCCCCGCGAAGGCGGCCAGGTCCGGCGCCGGCAGCGCGCGGTGGTCCACCTTGCCGTTGGTGGTCAGCGGGATCTCGGCCAGCTCGACGAAGGCCGCCGGGACCATGTACTCCGGCAGGCCTGCACCGAGGTGCGCCCGCAGGGCGGCCACGTCCAGCGGGACACCGTCCGCCAGGACCAGGTAACCGACGAGGGACTTCTCGCCGGAGCCGAGGGCGCGGACGGCCACGACGGCGTCGCGGACCTGCGCGTGCTCGCGCAGGCGGGCTTCGATCTCGCCCAGCTCGATGCGGTAACCGCGGATTTTGACCTGGTTGTCGATGCGGCCGAGGGTCTCCAGCGTGCCGTCGGGCAGGAACCGCGCCAGGTCGCCGGTGCGGTAGAGGCGGGAGCCTGCGGGGCCGTGGGGGTTGGGGAGGAACTTCTCGGCGGTCAGGTCGGGGCGGCCGAGGTAGCCCCGGGCCAGGCCGGCGCCGTCGATGTAGACCTCTCCGGCGACACCGATCGGGGTCGGCTGCAGTTCCTCGGTGAGGACGTACATGCCCGTGTTCGGGATCGGGGCGCCGAGCGGGATCGCCTCGATCGTCGGGAGTTCGCCGATGATCAGACCGGAGTTGCCGATCGTGATCTCGGTGGGGCCGTACTCGGTCGCGACCTTCGTGCCATCCGGACCGGCGAGCTGCTGCCAGCGCTCGGCGAGCGACACCGGGAAGTTGTCACCGGCCGCGATCACGACACCCGCGAGGTCGCGGGCCTGCTGGGCGGTGAGCTGGTGGGTGAGCAGGTCGAGGTGTCCGGGGGTGAGCTTCACGAAGCTGAACGGGCCGGCCTCGGCGAGGGCCGTGCCCAGTGAGGCGGTGTCCAGGCCATCGGGAAGCAGGGTGACGGCCTGGCCGCAGATCAGCGGGGTGAACAGATCCGGGATGCCCAGGTCGAAGGAGATCGACGAGAACAGCGGCGCACCGCCCGTGCCCTGGGAGGCGTACGAATCCACCGTCCACGTCAGGTAGTTCGCCAGACCGGCGTGGTGGATCATCACGCCCTTGGGGCGGCCGGTGGAGCCGGAGGTGTAGATGACGTACGCGAGCTGCGCGGGGTCGGTCGAACGCACGGGGGCAGTCCGGGAGCCGCCGGTCAGCTCGTTCACGAGCAGGGTCGTCCCATCGAAGGAGCCCGGGGCGTCCGTCACCAGGATGGTTGCCTGCGTGTCCTCCAGGATGAACGCACGGCGCTCGGCGGGCAGGGTCGGGTCCAGCGGCAGGTACGCCGCACCGGCCTTCCAGATCCCCAGGAGAACGGGGACAAGCTCGGGGCCGCGCTCCAGGCACACACCGATCAGAGAGTCCGCGACCGCACCGGCCGCGAGCAGGTGGTGAGCGACCTGGTTGGCCCGCTCCTCCACCTCACGGTAGGAGAGCTTCACGTCCCCCGCGACGACCGCGACAGCGTCCGGCGTCACGGCGGCCTGCGCCTCGAACAGGTCCAGCACCGTCGCCGAACCCCGCTCCACCACACCACCAGAAGCCCAACCGTCGAGCAGCAGCGCGCGCTCCGCGTCCGCGAGGAACACCTGGCTCGCGTCCCCATCCGGGTCCCCAGCCATCGCCTCCAGCACCGACCGGTACATCGCCCCCAGCCGCTCCAGGTTCTCCCCACTCACCACGGCACCCGTGCTGTACAGGTTGATCCGGCCACTGCGGGCGATGACGTTGAGCCCGAACTCGTTGGCGTCGCTGCCCATGTTGGCCTGGACGTCGACCGTGTCGGTGTCGACCTGGTGGAAGTCCAGGTACTCGAACAGGATGGTCAGCAGCTCACGCGAGTTGCCGGCCGCCCGCTGGATCGCCGGCAGCGGGTAACGCCGGTGCGACCAGATCTCGGTCTCCTGCCGGTACACCCCCTCCACCAGCTCACGCCACGTCCGCGCCGCACCCCGACTCGCCGGGAACGGCAGCGTGTTGAGGTGCATCCCCAGCACCCGGTCCGCACCCGGAGCCTCCAGACGACCGTGGTACACCACACCCGTGTGGAAGGACTCCTCCACCGTCAGCATGCCCAGCACCTTCAGGTGCGCCGCGAGGAACACGCTCTTGATCGACGTCCTCGCCTCGACGGCGAGCCGCTGGAGCCCCTCCTCCAGGTCGGCGAACGGCGCCCGGGCGTGGAAGGTCTCGCGCGACGCGGCCTCGTCCGCCGTCGCCCAACTCGCCGGAATCCGGGCCGGGCTGTGCTGGTCGACCACCTGCTGCCAGAAGGCCTGGTCGTCCGCGTCGGCCAGCGACGCCTGCTCGGCGGCGATGAAGTCGGCGTACCGCACGGCGGGCGCCTCGTACCCGGCCGGCTCGCGGCCGTCCCGCAGGGTGCGGTAGGCGGCGACGAGTTCCATCAGCAGGGTGTGGTAGCTCCACCCCTCGGTGATCGCGTGGATCTGGCTGAACGTCATCCGCCAGGCGTCGGCGCCCTCGACATGGACGGCGATCCGCAGCAGCGGCGCCGCCGACAGGTCGAACCCGGTGGCGTACTCCTCCTCGCGGTAGGCGAACGCCAGCTTCTGCTGCTCCTCGGCCGAGAGCGCGCTCACGTCGTGCACGGTGAGCGGGACGTCGACGTGGGCGTGCACCAGCTGGAGCGGCTGGCTGAAGCCGTCGAGGTGCATCGAGGTGCGCAGGATGTCGTGGCGGGCGACGACGGTGTCCACGGCGCGGCGCATGGCGGCGGCGTCGAAGGCCTCGGCGTCGGGGATCCGGAAGGAGTTGATGTTCTGGTAGACGTGCTCGTCGCCCGAGGCGGCCAGCATCTCGACGAGCATGCCGGTCTGCACCTGCGACAGCGGGTACGCGTCCACCACGCCCGCCGGGAGCAGCGCCCGGTCCCGCTCGCCGATCAGCGCGAACGGCTCGACGGTACGGATCAGCGACTCGCCGACCTCCTGGCCGGCCACCCGGACCGCCAGCGCGGCGACGGTCTTCAGCTGGAACACGTCCGGGATCGACACGTCGAACCCGGCGGCCCGCAGGGCGCCCACCAGACGCACAGCGCGGATCGAGTCACCACCGAGGTCGAAGAAGCTGTCCTCGACACCGACCCGCGACAGGCCCAGCACCTCGCACCAGACGGCGGCCAGCCGCTCCTCCACCGGCGTCCGCGGAGCCACGAACGCGGCCCCCGCGAACGCGGCCAGGTCCGGCGCCGGCAGCGCGCGGTGGTCCACCTTGCCGCTGCCGTTCAGCGGGACGGCGGCCAGCTCGACGAAGGCCGCCGGGACCATGTACTCCGGCAGCGCCTGGGCCAGGTGGGTGCGCAGCGCGGACGTGTCGAGCACCCCGCCGTCCGCCGGGACGACGTACCCGACCAGGGACTTCTCCCCGGCGTCGCTCTCGCGCACCGCGACGACGACATCGCGGACCAGCGCGTGCTCGCGCAGCCGGGCCTCGATCTCGCCCAGCTCGATGCGGTAACCGCGGACCTTGACCTGCTTGTCGATGCGGCCGAGGAAGTCGATCGAGCCGTCCGGCAGGAAGCGGGCGAGGTCGCCCGTCCGGTAGAGGCGGGTGCCCGCCGGGCCGAAGGGGTTCGGGACGAACTTCTCCGCCGTCAGCTCCGGTCGGCGCAGGTAGCCCTGGGCGAGGCCGGGGCCGCCGATGTGCATCTCGCCGGGGACGCCGACGGGCACCGGGCGGCCGGCGGCGTCGAGCAGGTGGATGGTGAGGTCGGCGAGGCGGCGGCCGATGACACTGCGGCCGGGGTGCGCCAGGTCGTCCGCGCCGATCCGGTGGTACGTCGCGTACACGGTGATCTCGGTCGGGCCGTACATGTTGACCAGGGCCGGGCGCCGCACGCCGAACCGGGCCGTCCACGGCTCCAGTTCGGACATGTCGAGCCGCTCACCGGCGAAGATCACGGCGCGCAGGGCGAGTGCCTCCACGGCCGCGTCCTCATCGGCATCGGCATCGGTGTCACCGGCCAGGGCGGCCAGCGAGCGGAACGCGGACGGGGTCTGGCAGAGCACGGTGACCCGCTCGCGGACCAGCAGGTCCAGCAGGTCCTGCGGCGACCGGCCGACCGTCGGCGGGACGACCACCAGGCGGGCGCCGTGCAGCAGGGCGCCCCACATCTCCCAGACCGAGACGTCGAAGGCGTAGGAGTGGAACAGCGCCCACACGTCCTCGGCCGAGAACGCGATCTGCTCGCGCGTCGCGGTGAACAGGCGTGCCACGTTGGCGTGGGTGAGGCAGACGCCCTTGGGCAGGCCGGTGGAGCCGGAGGTGTAGATGACGTAGATCAGGTTGTCGGGCCGGACGGCGGTCACGGGCGCGACGGCCGGACGGGCCGCGATCACCTCCGCGTCCCGGTCCAGGACAACCCGGGTGCCGGCGAAATCCAGCTCCGGCAGGGCCGAGTGGGTGACCAGGATCGGCGCCTGCGCGTCGTCGAGCATGTAGGCCAGGCGCTCTGCCGGGTTGATCGGGTCCAACGGCAGGTACGCCGCACCGGACTTCAGCACACCCAGCAGGGTCGGAATCAGGTCCGGACCGCGCTCCAGGCAGACGCCCACGATCACATCCGGACCGGCGCCCGCCGCCACCAGGTGCTGGGCGATCCGGTTGGCCCGCTCGTCCAGCTCCCGGTAGGTCAGGTGCACCGAGCCACTGGTCAGCGCCACCGCCTCCGGGGAAGCGGCGGCCACGGCGGCGAACAGCTCGTGGACGGTCTCCGTCACCGGCTGCTCGGCAGGCGTGTTCCACGCCCCCAGCAGCTCGCGGTCCGCCTCGGGCAGAAGCGCGCCGGTGGCGTCGCCGAACGGGTCGGCGGTCATCGCCTCCAGCACCGCGCGGTACATCGCACCCAGCCGCGCCAGGTTCTCCGCGGCGAACACGGTGGCCGCGCAGCTGAGCCGGAACGCCCCGCCGCTCGCGATGGCGACGAGGTCGAACTCGTTCGCGCCCTCGCCCATGGTCGCCTCGACGTCCACGGAGTCGGCGTCGACCTGGTGGAAGTTCTGGTGGTCGAACATCACCGAGAGCAGGCTGCCGACCCCACCGGCGGCCCGCTGGACGGCGGGCAGCGGGTACCGGCGGTGGGACCAGATCTCGGTCTCCCGGGCGTACACGCCCTCCACCAGCTCGTGCCAGGTCCGCGCGCCCCGGGTGGCCGGGAACGGCAGGGTGTTGAGGTGCATGCCGAGCACCCGGTCGGAGCCGGGGGCCTCCAGGCGGCCGTGGTAGACCACGCCCGTGTGGAAGGCCTCCTCCGCCGTGAGCGCGCCGAGCACCGTCAAGTGTGCGGCGAGCAGCACGCTCTTGAGCGAGGTCTTCGCCTCGGCGGCCAGCGTCCGCAGGCCGTCCTCCAGGTCCGCGAAGGGGACGCGCAGGCCGTGGCGCTCGGCGGGGTCGGCGGACTCGTCGGCCCAGCTGCTCGGCAGGACCAGCGGGCTGTGGGTGTCGACGACCCCCTGCCAGAACGCCTGCTCGGCGGGGTCGGCGAGCGCGGCCTGCTCGGCGGCGACGAAGTCGGCGTACCGGACCGACGGCGCCTCGAACGGCGCCGGCTCGCGGCCGTCGCGCAGCTCGCGGTAGATCCCGACCAGCTCCATCAGCAGGGAGTTGACCGTCCAGCCGTCGGTGATCACGTGCAGGTGGCTGAAGGTGAGGCGCCACGCGTCGTCTGCCTCGATGTGCACGGCGAGCCGCAGCAGCGGCCCGGCGGCCAGGTCGAAGCCGGTCGCGCGGTCCTCCTCGACCCAGGCCAGGGTCCGCCGCGTCTGCTCCTCGGACGGCAGTCCGCGCAGGTCGGTGACCAGCACGGGGACGTCGACGGCGGCGCGGACCAGCTGGAGCGGCTGCGAGAAGCCGTCCAGGTGCATGGTCGTCCGCAGCACCTCGTGGCGGGCCACGACGGTCTCCACGGCCGCGCGCATGGCGGCGGCGTCGAAGGCCTCGGTGTCGGGGATCCGGAAGGAGGTGATGTTCCGGTAGGTGTTCCGGCCGTCGCCGGCCAGCATCTCGACCAGCATGCCGGTCTGCACCTGCGACAGCGGGTACGCGTCCACGGCGTCCGCCGGCAGCTTCGCCCGGTCCTGCCCGGTGACGAGCGCGAACGGCTCCACGGCCGCGACCAGCGAGTGGCCGAGGTCGCGGGTGCCGAGCAGTTCGGCGAGCGCGGCGACGGTGCGGTGCTGGAAGACGTCCGGGATCGACACGTCGAAACCGGCGGCGCGCAGGGCACCGACCAGGCGGACGGCGCGGATCGAGTCGCCGCCGAGGTCGAAGAAGCTGTCCTCGACACCGGCCTGCGGCAGGTCCAGCACCTCGCACCAGACGGCGGCGAGGCGCTCCTCCAGCGGCGTACGCGGCGCGACGTAGGACGCGTCCGCGCCGAACGCCGCCAGGTCGGGCGCGGGCAGGGCGCGGTGGTCCACCTTGCCGTTGGTGGTGAGGGGGATGTGGTCGATCAGCTGGTAGGCCGCGGGGACCATGTAGTCGGGGAGGACGGCCCCGAGGTGCGCCCGCAGGGCGGTGGTGTCGGGGCGCACGGCCTCGGCGGGGACGAGGTAGGCGGTGAGGCGCTTGTTGCCGGGCTGCGGCTCGCGGACGGTGACGACGGCGTCGCGGACGTGGGGGTGTTCGCGCAGGCGGGCTTCGATCTCGCCGAGTTCGATGCGGTAGCCGCGGATTTTGACCTGGTTGTCGATGCGGCCGAGGGTTTCCAGGGTGCCGTCGGGGAGGAAGCGGGCGAGGTCGCCGGTGCGGTAGAGGCGGGAGCCGGCGGGGCCGTGGGGGTTGGGGAGGAACTTTTCGGCGGTCAGGTCGGGGCGGCCGAGGTAGCCGCGGGCCAGGCCGGCGCCGTCGATGTAGACCTCTCCGGCGACACCGATGGGGGTGGGCTGGAGGTCCTCGGTGAGGACGTACATGCCGGTGTTGGGGATGGGCGCACCGAGCGGGATCGCCTCGATGGCGGGGAGTTCGTCGATGATCAGACCGGAGTTGCCGATGGTGATCTCGGTCGGGCCGTACTCGGTCGCGACCTTCGTACCGCCCGGACCCGCCAGGTGCTGCCAGCGCTCGGCGAGCGACACCGGGAAGTTGTCACCGGCGGCGATGACCACGCCCGCGAGGTCGCGGGCCTGCTGGGCGGACAGCTGGTGGGTGAGCAGGTCGAGGTGTCCGGGGGTGAGCTTCACGAAGCTGAACGGACCCGCCTCGGCGAGGGCGGAGCCCAGGGAGGCGGTGTCGATGCCGTCGGGGAGCAGGGTGACGGCCTGGCCGCAGATCAGCGGGGTGAACAGGTCCGGGATACCCAGGTCGAAGGAGATCGACGAGAACAGCGGCGCACCACCGGTGCCCTGGGAGGCGTACGCATCCACCGTCCACGTCAGGTAGTTCGCCAGACCCGCGTGGTGGATCATCACACCCTTCGGGCGGCCCGTGGAGCCGGAGGTGTAGATCACGTACGCCAGCTGCGCCGGGTCGGTCGAACGCGCCGGAGCCGCGGTGGGGCGACGGTTCAAGCGGCGGTCGGTGTCCAGGACGACAAGGGTGCCCTGGTGGACGGCCGAGAGCGTGGCGGTGTGGGCGGTGCTGGTGACCAGGACCGGGGCCGCCGTGTCGGCGAGGATGTACGCGAGGCGCTCGGCGGGCAGGGTCGGGTCCAGCGGCAGGTACGCCGCACCGGCCTTCCAGATGCCCAGCAGCACCGGAACCAGCTCGGGCCCGCGCTCCAGGCACACCCCGACGAGAGAGTCCGCGACCGCACCGGCCGCGAGCAGGTGGTGCGCCACCTGGTTCGCCCGCTCCTCCACCTCACGGTAGGAGAGCTTCACGTCACCCACGACCACGGCGACGGCGTCCGGCGTCGCGGCGGCCTGCACCTCGAACAGGTCCAGCACCGTCCCCGCCGGCCGCTCCACACGACCACCGAACGCCCACTCGCCCAGCAGCAGCGAACGCTCCGCCTCCGCCAGGAACACACCGCTCGCGTCCCCGTCCGGGTCCCCGGCCATGGCCTCCAGCACCGCGCGGTACATCCCGCCCAGCCGCTCCAGGTTCGCCCGCCCGACCACGTCGGTCGAGCTGCTCAGCCCCAGATTCCCGCCCCGGGCAATGACGTTGAGCCCGAACTCGTTGCCGCCGATCCCCATGGTGGCGGTGGCGTCGATCGCGTCGGTGTCGACCTGGTGGAAGTCCAGGTACTCGAAGAGGATGCCGAGCAGGTCGCCCGAGGCGCCGGCCGCGCGCTGGATGGCGGGCAGCGGGTAACGGCGGTGCGACCAGATCTCGGTCTCCTGCCGGTACACCCCCTCCACCAGCTCACGCCAAGTACGGGCACCCCGACGAGCCGGGAACGGCAACGTGTTGAGGTGCATCCCCAACACCCGGTCCGCACCCGGAGCCTCCAGACGACCGTGGTACACCACACCCGCATGGAAGGCGTCCTCCGCCGTCAGCGCGCCCAGCACCTTCAGGTGCGCCGCCAGCAGCACGCTCTTCAGCGAGGTCTTGGCGTCGGCCGCCAGCGCCCGCAGGCCGTCCTCCAGGTCGGCGTACGGGACCCTGACGTGCACCTTCTCGCGGGTGGCGCCCTGCTCCGCCCAGGAGGCGGGGAGCGCGGTCGGCGCGTGGGTGGTCACCACGTCCTGCCAGAACGCCTGGTCGTCCGCGTCGGCCAGCGAGGCCAACTCGGCGGCGATGAAGTCGGCGTACCGGACGGCGGGGGCCTCGTACGCGGGCAGGCCCTGGCCCTCCACCAGGCCGCGGTAGCAGGCCAGGACCTCCATCAGCAGGGTGTGGTAGCTCCACCCCTCGGTGACGGCGTGGATGTGACTGAACGTCATGCGCCAGGCGTCCTCGGCCTCGACGTGCACGGCGACCCGCAGCAGCGGCGCGGCGGTCAGCTCGAAGCCGGCCGCCCGCTCGGCGGCGACGTACGCCGTCGCGCGCCCGGTCTGCTCCTCGGCGGACAGGCCGCGCAGGTCGTGCACGGCGAGCGGGACGTCGACGTGGGCGTGCACCAGCTGGACCGGCTGGCTGAAGCCGTCCAGGTGCATCGAGGTGCGCAGGATGTCGTGGCGGGCCACGACGGTCGCGAGGGCCGCGCGCAGCGCCTCGGCGGAGAACGGCCGACTGTCCGGGATCCGGAAGGAGTTGATGTTCTGGTAGACGTGCTCGTCACCGGAGGCCAGCATCTCGACCAGCATGCCGGTCTGCACCTGCGACAGCGGATAGGCGTCCACCACGTCCGCCGGAAGCAGCGCCCGGTCCCGCTCGCCGATCAGGGCGAAGGGCTCGACGGTACGGATCAGCGACTCGCCGGCCTCCTGACCGGCCACCCGGACCGCCAGGGCGGCAATGGTCTTCAGCTGGAAGACGTCCGGGATCGAGACGTCGAAGCCGGCGGCCCGCAGGGCACCGACCAGGCGCACGGCCCGGATCGAGTCACCGCCGAGGTCGAAGAAGCTGTCCTCGACACCCACCTGCGGCAGACCGAGCACCTCGGCCCACACCGCGGCGAGCCGCTCCTCCACCGGCGTTCGCGGCGCGACGAACGCCGTACCCGCGAACGCGGCCAGGTCCGGCGCCGGCAGGGCGCGCACGTCGACCTTGCCGTTGGCGGTCAGCGGGACGGCGGCCAGCTCGACGAAGGCCGCCGGGATCATGTAGTCCGGCAGGGCGGCGCCGAGGTGGGCGCGCAGCTCGGCCGCGTCGAGCACCCCGCCGTCTGCCAGGACGACGTACGCGACCAGGGACTTCTCCCCCGCCTCGCCCTCGCGCACCGCGACGACGGCGTCGCGGACCAGCGCGTGCTCGCGCAGGCAGGCCTCGATCTCGCCCAGTTCGATCCGGTACCCGCGGATCTTGACCTGCTTGTCGATCCGGCCGAGGGACTCCAGGGTGCCGTCGGCCAGGCGGACGGCGAGGTCGCCGCTGCGGTAGAGGCGCGAGCCGGCCGGGCCGTACGGGTCGGGGACGAAGCGCTCGGCGGTCAGCTCGGGGCGGTTGAGGTAGCCGCGGGCGGCGGCCGGGCCGCCGACGTAGATCTCGCCGGGGACGCCGACCGGCACCAACTGGCCGTCGGCGTCGAGCAGGTGGATTGTGAGGTCGGCGAGCGGGGAGCCGATCGGGCTGTGGGTGGGGCGGGCGAGGTCGTCCTCGGTCACCCGGTGGTAGGTGGAGTGGACGGTGGTCTCGGTGATCCCGTACATGTTGATCAGCGCGGGGCGGTGGGCGCCGAGGCGGGCCGTCCAGGGCCGGAGTTCGGACATGTCGAGCCGCTCCCCGGCGAAGATCACGGAGTGCAGGGCGAGCGCGTCCACGGCTGCGTCGGCGTCGCCGGCCAGGGCAGCCAGCGAGCGGAAGGCCGACGGGGTCTGACACAGCACGGTGACCCGCTCGCGGACCAGCAGGTCCAGCAGGTCCTCCGGGGAGCGGGTCACCGTCGGCGGGACGACCACGAGGCGGCCGCCGTGCAGCAGGGCGCCCCACATCTCCCAGACGGAGACGTCGAAGGCGTAGGAGTGGAAGAGGATCCAGACGTCGTCGGCCCCGAAGGCGTACTGGTCGCGGGTGGAGGAGAAGAGGCGGACGACGTTGGCGTGGGTGAGGCAGACGCCCTTGGGCAGGCCGGTGGAGCCGGAGGTGTAGATGACGTAGATCAGGTTGTCGGGTCGGACGGCGGTGACCGGCGCGACGGCCGGACGGGCCGCAATGGCCTCCGCGTCCCGGTCCAGGACGATCCGGGTGCCCGCGAACTCCGGCGCGGCGACGGCGGAGTGGGTGACCAGGATCGGCGCCTGCGCGTCCGCCAGCATGTAGGCCAGGCGCTCGGCCGGGTTGATCGGGTCCAGCGGCAGGTACGCCGCACCGGACTTCAGCACACCCAACAGGGTCGGGATCAGGTCCGGACCGCGCTCCAGGCAGACACCGACAATCACGTCCGGGCCCGCGCCCGCCGCCACCAGGTGCTGGGCGATCCGGTTGGCCCGCTCGTCCAGCTCCCGGTAGGTCAGGTGCACCGAGCCACTGGTCAGCGCCACCGCCTCCGGAGAAGCGGCGGCCACGGCCGCGAACAGCTCGTGCACGGCCGCCGTCACCGGCTGCTCGGCAGGCGCGTTCCACGCCCCCAGCAGCAGCGCCCGCTCGCCCTCGGGCAGGAGCGCGCCGGTGGCGTCGCCGAACGGGTCGGCGGCCATCGCGGCCAGCACAGCGCGGTACATCGAGCCGAGGCGCGCCAGGTTCTCCCGGCTCACCACGGCGGTCGTGGTGCTGAGGTCGATGCCGCCGCCGCGGGAGGTCGCGGTGAGCTCGAACTCGTTGCCGCCGTCGCGCAGTCCGCCGTCGACCTCGGTGGTGTCGCGGTCGACCTGGTGGAAGTCCTGGTGGTCGAAGAGCACCGGCAGCAGCTCGCCGCCGACCCCGGCGGCGCGCTGGATCGCGGGCAGCGGGTAGCGGCGGTGCGACCAGATCTCGGTCTCCTGCCGCCGCACCTGCTCGACCAGCTCGCGCCAGGTGCGGGCGGCGCCCGGACGGGCCGGGAACGGCAGGGTGTTGAGGTGCATGCCGAGCACCCGGTCGGCACCGACCGCCTCCAGGCGGCCGTGGTGGACGACGCCGGTGTGGACGGCCTCCTCCGTGGACAGCGTGCCCAGCACCTTGAGGTGGGCGGCCAGCAGCACGGTCTTCAGCGAGGCACCGGCCTCGCCCGCGAGCGCGCGCAGCCCGTCGGCCAGGTCGCCGTACGGGACGCGGAGGTGCAGCGGCTCGGCGGCGTCCCAGGAGGCCGGGGCGGCCCAGGAGGCGGGGACGGCGGCCGGCGCGTGGGCGCCCACGACCCCGGTCCAGAACGCCTGCTCGGCCGGGTCGGCCAGCGCGTCCAGCTCGGCGGCGACGAAGTCGGCGTACCGCACGGCGGACGGCTCGAACGCCGCCGGCTCGCGGCCGTCGCGCAGCGCCCGGTAGCAGTCCAGCAGCTCGGCCAGCAGCGAGTTGACGGTCCAGCCGTCCGTCACGGCGTGCGAGTGGCTGAAGGTGAGCCGCCAGGCGTCGTCCGCCTCGACGTGCACGGCGATCCGCAGCAGCGGCGCGGCGGTCAGCTCGAACCAGGCGGCCCGCTCCTCACGGCCGAAGTCCTCGGCGAGCCGCTCCTGCTGCTCGGCCGAGAGGGCCCGCACGTCGCTCACCGCGACCGGCACCTCGGCCCGCGCGTGGACCAGCTGCAGCGGGCGGCCGAAGCCCTCCAGGTGGACGGAGGTGCGCAGGTTCTCGTGGCGCCCGGTGAGCAGCGCGACGGCCGCGCGCAGCGCCTCGGCGGAGAACGGCTCGGTGTCCGGGATCCGGTAGGAGCTGATGTTGCGGTAGGCGTTGCCGCCCTCGCCGGTCAGCATCTCGACCAGCATGCCGGTCTGCACCTGCGACAGCGGGTACGCGTCGACCACGCCCGCCGGGAGCAGCGCCCGGTCGTCCGCGTCGATCAGCGCGAACGGCGCGACCGCGGCGGCGGCCGGGGCGGCGGTGCCGCGGTCGGCGACGACGGCGGCCAGCGCGGCGACCGTCCGGTGCTCGAAGAGGTCGCGGATGGAGACCTCGTACCCGGCCTCGCGCAGGGCGCCGGCCAGCCGGACGGCGCGGATCGAGTCGCCGCCGAGGTCGAAGAAGCCGTCCTCGACGCCGACCCGCGGCAGGCCGAGCACCTCGGCCCAGGCCGCGGCCAGCCGCTCCTCCACCTCGGTGCGCGGGGCGACGTGCTCCCGGGCGGCGAGGTGCTCGGCGCCCGGTGCGGGCAGCGCCCGGCGGTCGAGCTTGCCGTTGGGGGTCAGCGGCAGCGCGTCCAGCGCGACGACCGCCGAGGGGACCATGGACTCGGGCAGCCGGGCGGCGACCAGCTCGCGCACCTCGCGGGCCTCGACCCGGGTGCCCGGGGCCGCGACCACGTAGGCGACGATCGTCCGGTCCCCCGGCCGGTCCTCGCGGACGAGGACGGCGGCCTGCCGGACGCCGGGGCAGTCGGCCACGGCGGCCTCGATCTCGCCCGGCTCGATGCGGTGGCCGCGCACCTTGACCTGCTCGTCGGTGCGGCCGACGTACTCCAGCCGGCCGTCCCGGTGGCGGCGGACCAGGTCGCCGGTGCGGTACAGGCGCTCGCCGGCGGCGAACGGGTCCGGCAGGAAGCGCTCGGCGGTCAGCTCCGGGCGGTGGAGGTAGCCGCGGGCCAGCTGGTGGCCGGCCACGTACAGCTCGCCGGGGACACCGGCGGGGACGGGGCGCAGGGTGGCGTCGAGCACGTACAGCCGGGTGTTGCGGACGGGCCGGCCGAGCGGCACGGTCGCGGTGTCGGCGGCCGGGTCGAAGGCGTGGGTGGTGACCTGGACGGTGGTCTCGGTCGGGCCGTACAGGTTGTGGATCCGCACGCCCCAGGCGGCGGCGGCCTCGGCGGCCAGCGCGGGGGCGATCGGCTCGCCGCCGACGAACACCAGGCGCAGCGGCAGCGGTTCGGCGGAGCGGCGGGCGCGGACGGCGAGGGCGAGCAGCGCGGGGACGAACTGGGCGACGGTGACGCCCTGGCGGGCGATGTGGGCGAGCAGCAGCTCGGGGTCGCGCAGCACCTCGGCGGGGGCGACGCAGACGGCGGCGCCGGTCAGCAGGGGCAGCCAGAGCTCCCACACCGAGGCGTCGAAGGTCGGCGCGGTCCGGGACAGCACCCGGTCGTCGGCGGTGAGCGGGAACGCGTCGGCCATCCAGGTCAGCTGGTTGACGAGGGCGCCGTGGCCGATCAGGACGCCCTTGGGGCGGCCGGTGGAGCCGGAGGTGTAGATGGCGTAGGCGGGGTGGGCGGGCAGCAGCGGCGCGGTGCGCTCGCCGTCCGCGGGGGCGGTGGCGGGCTGCGCGGCGAGCGCCTCGGCGGTCGGGGCGGCGTCGAGGACGATCCGGGCGGGCGTCAGGCCGGCGAGCAGGCCGTCGGTCTCCGCGACGGTCAGGGCGAGGGCCGGGCGGGCGTCGTCGAGCTGGAAGGCGATCCGCTCGCGCGGGTGGGCCGGGTCGAGCGGCAGGTAGCCGGCGCCGGACTTGAGCACGGCGAGCACGGCGACGACCAGCTCGGCGGAGCGCGGCAGGGCGAGGGCGACGAGCCGCTCGGGGCCGATGCCGCGGCCGATCAGCAGCCGGGCGAGGCGGTTGGCCCGCTCGTCCAGCTCCCGGTAGGTCAGCACGGTGTCCTCGAACAGGACGGCGGGCGCGTCGGGGGTGCGGCGGGCCCGCTCCTCGAAGAGCGCGGGCAGGGTGGTGGCCTCGTCGAGCGCCACCGCGGTGTCGTTGCCCTCGGCCAGCAGCCGGGCGTACTCGGCCTCGCCGAGCAGCGGCAGTTCGGAGAGCCGGGCGGCCGGGTCCACGGTGGCGGCGTCCAGCAGCCGGACGTAGTGCTCGGCCATCCGCTCGACGGTCTCCCGGTCGAACAGCGCGGTGGCGTAGCGCAGTCGGGCGTGCAGGGCGCCGTCCTGGGAGTCCTCGATGTCGAGGGTGAGGTCGGTCTTGGCGATCCGGTCGGCGGTCTCCGGGCGGACGGTCAGGCCGGGCAGCTCGAAGGCCGGGGCGGTGTGCTCGCGGAGGATGAAGTCGACCTGGTAGAGCGGGGTGCGGGAGGCGTCGCGCTCGGGCTGCAGCTCGTCGACCAGGCGGGCGAACGGCACCGACTGGTGCTCGAAGGCCTCCAGCACGGTGGCGCGGCCGGCGTCGAGGAGGTCCCGGAAGGCCGGGTCGCCGGTCCAGCCGAGGCGGGCGACGACGACGTTGATGCCGTAGCCGATGAGCTTCTGCAGCTCGGGGCGGGCGCGGCCGGAGACGGTCACGCCGACCGGGATGTCGCTGCCGCCGGTCCAGCGGGCGAGCAGGCCCTGGAAGGCGGTGAGCAGCACGGTGAACCGGGTGGTGCCGTGCGCGGCGGCCAGCTCGCGGGCGCGGCGGGCCGTCCCGGCGGGGACGGTGAAGGAGACGGCGTCGCCGGCCGGGTCGCGGCGGGCCGGGCGCGGCCGGTCGGTCGGCAGGTCGAGGACGGGCACGCCGGCGAGCCGCTCGCGCCAGTGGCCGAGCTGCCGCTCCAGGGCGGGGCCGGCGAGTTCCGCGCGCTGCCAGGCCGCGAAGTCGGCGTACTGGACGGGCAGCGGCTCCAGCGGGTCGCCCTGGCCGGCCGTGGACGCGGCGTACAGGGCGCCGAGCTCCTCGGCGAACAGGCCGACCGACCAGGCGTCGCAGGCGATGTGGTGGAAGGTGACCACCAGCAGGTGCTCGTCGGCGGTCAGGGCGATCAGCCGGGCCCGGGCGGAGAGGTCCCGCTCCAGGTCGAACGGGGTGCCGATCTCCGTCTCGGCCGCCGCGCGGGCCCGCTGCTCGCGCTCGGCGGCCGGGACGGCGGTCAGGTCGGTGACCGGCAGCGGGGCCGGGCGGGGCTCCTCGACGAGCTGGACCGGCTCCTCGCCCGCCAGCGCGTAGCGGGTGCGCAGGATCTCGTGCCGGGCGACGATCCCGGTCCAGGCGGCGCCGAGCGCCGCCCGGTCGAGGGTGCCGGTCAGCCGCAGCACCAGCGGCACCAGGTACTCGGCGCTGTCCGGCTCCAGGCGGTTGAGGAACCACATCTGCTGCTGGCCGAAGGAGAGCGGCAGCGGCCGCTCCCGGTCGGCCCGGGTGATGAGGGACCGGCGACCCCCCCGCTTGCCGGCCAGCCGGCGCCGCAGCAGCTCCTCGCGCCGCTGTGCCACGTCCTGCTCGGTCGACCGCTCGTCGCCGGTGCTCATTGCTACTGCTCCCTCGGGGTTCTTGCCGGTTGTCGCTCGGCGCTTGCCGCGTGTCGTTCGCTGTCGGTGCGAGGCGGGGGTGACTGGGCGGGGGGGACTGCTGGGACCTAGACGAGTTCGGCGTCGCTCAGCTCGGCGTCGCTCAGCTCGGCATCGCCCAGCTCGGCGTCGCTCAGCTCGGCGTCGCTCAGCTGCTCGATCTCGGCCCGGACGAGCTCCTCGACCGCCTCCGCCAGCCGGGCGACCGTCGGGTGGCCGAAGACCGTCGCGATCGAGAGGTCGACGTCGAACTCGTCCTGGAGCCGGGAGGTCATCCGGATCGCGAGGATCGAGTGCCCGCCGAGCTCGAAGAAGCTGTCGTGGACGCCGACCGCGGGCAGGCCCAGCAGCTCGGCCCAGATCTCGGCGATCCGCTCCTCGGTGGGCGTGCCCGGCGCGTCCTCGGCCCCGGCGGCCTGCTCGATCGCGGGCAGCGCCTGGCGGTCGACCTTGCCGTTGGCGGTGAGCGGGATCCGGTCGACCGCCGCGAGGGCCGCGGGCACCATGTACTCGGGCAGTACGGCGGCGAGGTCCGCGCGCAGCGCCTCGGCGGCGAACTCCCCGCCCTCCGGGACGACGTACCCGGCCAGCGACCGCTCGCCGGTGGCGCTCTCCCGGACGACGACCACGGCGTCGCGCACGGCCGGGTTCGCGGTCAGCACGGCCTCGATCTCGCCGAGTTCGATGCGATAGCCGCGCAGCTTGACCTGGGTGTCGATGCGGCCGAGGAACTCGACGGCGCCGCCGTCCAGCACGCGGGCCAGGTCGCCGGTGCGGTAGAGCCGGGAGCCGGCCGGGCCGTACGGGTTCGGGACGAACTTCTCCGCGGTGAGGTCCGGGCGGCCGTGATAGCCGCGGGCCAGTCCCTCGCCGCCGACGTGCAGTTCGCCGGCGACGCCGACCGGGGCGGGCCGGCCGGCCTCGTCCAGGACGTACGCCGTGGTGTTGGGCAGCGGACCGCCGAGCGGGACGGTGCCCTCCTGCGGCCGGTCGACCGGGTGGACGGTGGAGCCGATCGAGGCCTCGGTGGGCCCGTACTCGTTGACCAGCCGGCCGGTGCCGAGGGCCGCGAGCCAGCGGTTGGCGGTCCGCGCGGGCAGCGCCTCGCCGGCCACCAGCACCGTGTCCGCCAGCGCGGCCGCCTGCTCGCCCGTCAGCTGGTCGGTGAGCAGCTCCAGGTGGCCGGGGGTGAGCTTGACGAAGCTGTACGGCGCGCCGGCGGCGAGCGCGGCACCGAGGGCGCCGAGGTCGAGGTCGGCGGGCAGCACGTGCACCGGGCGGCCGGTGATCAGCGGCACGTACAGGTTGGTGGCGGGCAGGTCGAAGGCGAGCGAGGAGAACAGCGGCGCGCCGCCCTCGGCCGTCACCAGGTCGCGGGCCGCCCAGCGCAGGTGGTTGGCCAGGCCGCGGTGGTGCACCATGACGCCCTTGGGGCGGCCGGTGGAGCCCGAGGTGTAGATGACGTAGGCGAGTTGCTCGGGGTCGCCGGCGCGGGCCGGCGCGATGGCCGGGCGGGCGGCGACGGCCTCCCGGTCGGCGTCCAGCAGGATCCGCGTCCCGTCGAAGCCGCCGGTGGTGGCCGCCAGACCGGTCTCGGTGACCAGCAGCGGCGAGCGGCAGTCGGCGAGCACGTGGCGCAGCCGTTCGGCGGGCAGCGCCGGGTCGAGCGGCAGGTAGGCGGCGCCGGCCTTCCAGACGCCGAGCAGGGCGGGCACCAGGTCGGGCCCGCGCTCCAGGCAGACGCCGACCACGGTCTCCGGCCCGGCGCCGGCCGCGCGCAGGTGGTGGGCGAGGCGGTTGGCCCGCTCATCCAGCTCCCGGTAGCTCAGCTGCACGTCCCCGGCGACGACGGCGACGGCGTCCGGCGTGGCGGCGGCCCGCGCCTCGATCAGGTCGAGGGTGGTGCCGGCCGGCCAGTCGGCCCGCTCGCCGGTGCCCCAGTCGCCGAGCAGCAGCTCGCGCTCGGCCCCGGAGAGCAGCTCGGCGCCGCCGAGGGTGGTGGCCGGGTCGGCGGCGAAGGTCTCCAGCAGGCGCAGGAACTGCGCGGCCAGCCGCTCGACGGTAGCGGGCTCGAACAGCGCGGCGGCGTACTCGAACGCGCCGCTCCAGGTGCCGTCGCTGTCGCCGCGCACGTAGAGGGTGAGGTCGGTCTTGGCGACCCGGCGGGCCGCGTGCAGGTGGTCGATGTCGGCCCGGTCGGGCATGCCGCCGATCAGCCGGCCGTCGTGCAGGTTGAAGGCGACCTGGTAGAGCGGGGTGCGGGAGAGGTCGCGCTCCGGGTTCAGCTCGTCGACGATGTGCTCGAAGGACAGCTCCTGGTGCGCGAAGGCGTCCAGGCAGGTGGCGCGCAGCCGGTCCAGCGCCTCGGTGAACGGCAGTGCGCCGTCCAGCCGGCAGCGCAGCACCAGGGAGTTGAGGAAGAAGCCGACGGTCCGCTCGACCTCGGGCCGGGTGCGGCCGGCGACGGGGGTGCCGACGACCACGTCCCACTGGCCGCTGTGCCGGGCGAGCAGGGTGCCGAAGGCGGTGAGCAGGGTCATGAACGGGGTGGCCTCGCGGCTCTGCCCCAGGCGGGTGACGGCGTCCATGAGCCGCGGCGGGATGCCGAAGCTCACCACGCCGCCGCGCGGGTCGCGGCGGGCCGGGCGGGGGTGGTCGGTGGGCAGCTCCAGCGGGACCAGGCCGTCCAGGGTGGTGCGCCAGTGGTCGAGTTCGCCGGCCAGCCGCTCCTTGGAGTGCCACTCCCGCTCCCAGGCCGCGTAGTCGGCGTACTGGACGGCCGGCTCGGGCAGCCGGGCGGCGGTACCGGCCCGGTGGGCGGCGCAGAGCGTGCGGAACTCGTCCTCCAGGACGGCGACCGACCAGCCGTCGCAGGCGATGTGGTGGATGGTCACCAGCAGCAGGCGGTCCTCGCCGGCCTCCGGGGTGGCGGCCAGGGTGGCCCGCCAGATCCGGCCGGAGGCGAGGTCGAAGGGGGTCTCGAACTGCTCGCGGAACAGCTCGACGATCCGCTCGCGGTCGCCCTCGACGGTGCGCAGGTCGATCGGCAGGGTCTCGCCGACCTCCTGGACGGGCTCGCCGTCGACGGTGCGGTAGCGGGTGCGCAGGGCCTCGTGGCGGTCGGCGAGGGTGTCGAGCACCAGGCGGACGGTCTCGGCGTCCAGGTCGGCGGGCACCCGGAGGAAGAACGGGGCGGCCCACTCGGGGCCGGGCTCCATGGAGTCGAGCAGCCAGATCCGGCGCTGGCCGGAGGAGAGCGGCAGCGGGCGGTCGCGGGGCACCGGCACGACGCCGGGGGTGCCCCGCTCGGTGCTGGCCGCGGTCGTGGCCGCGGGCTCCTCGACGGTCAGCAGGGCGGCCTGCTCGCGGACGGTGACGGCGGTGAACAGGTCGGCGAGGACGACGGCCGTGCCGGTGGCGGCGTGCAGCCGGCGGGCCAGCTCGGTGAGCAGCAGCGAGTAGCCGCCCAACTGGAAGAAGTTGTCCTCCGCGCCGACCTCGGCGACCTCCAGCAGCTCCGACCAGACGGCGGCCACGGCGCGCTCGGCGGCGGTGGCCGGCGCCGTGTACGCGGGGCGGGCGACGGCGGCGGCCGGGGCGGGCACGGGGGCGGCGGCGGCCTCGTCCAACTGCTCCAGGGTGCCGTCGTTGCGCCAGCGGACCGGGGTGCCGGTGGCGTGCATCCGGCTGCCGGGAGCGCCGAAGAAGGCGGGGCGGAGGCGGTCGGCGGTGGCCCGCGGGTCGCCGGCGAAGCCGCGCGGCAGGCCCAGGCCGGCCACGTGCAGCTCACCGGGGACGCCCGGCGGGACGGGGTCGCCGTACTCGTCGACGACCAGCACCCGGACCTGGTCGACGGGGCGGCCGAGGACGGGGCCGGCGGTCTCCCGGGCGGGGTCGAAGTCGTCGGCGGTGACGATCAGCGCGCCGGGCTCCAGGACGTGCAGGGTGCGCAGCTCGGTGGCGCGGGCGGCCAGCGCGCGGGCGGCGGGCAGCGGCAGGGCGGCGCCGAGGGCGAGGACCAGGCGGAGGTCCGGGGTGGTGGCGACGGCGGTCGCCTCGGCGAGGGTGGCGGCTGGCGCGACCAGCACGGTGGCCCGCTGCTCGGCGGCGGCGTCCAGCAGCCGGGCCGGGTGCGGCGCCGGGGCGGGCAGGACGGCGGTCGCGCCGGCGGTGAGCGCGGCGAACAGCGCCCAGGTGGCCGCACCCGCGGGGCCGGTGACGAGGACCCGGTCGGTGGCGTCGAGGCCGTGGTCCTCGGCCAGCCAGGTGACCTGGTTGACGACGGTGGCGTGGTCGAGGACGGCCGCGGGGCCGCCGTCCGCGCCGGGGGCGATCCAGGCGGCGGCCCGCGGGTCGACGTCCACCGGGGCGGCGATCGCGGCCGCGCGCACCGCCTCCGCGAGGGTGCTTCCGGCGGCCGCGCCGGCCTCCCGGCCGTCCGTCAGGACCAGATCGGCGCCCGCCCCGGCCGCGTCGGCCCGCCCGGCGGGGTCCGTCGGCAGCCCGGCGGGGTCCAGCGGCAGCACGGCGGCACCGGCCCGCCACACGCCGAGGACGGCCGCCGCCAGGTCGGCGCCGGCCGGGAGGTGAATTCCGACCACCGATTCCGGGCCGATTCCGGAACCGGCCAGGAATCCGGCGATCCGATCGGCCCGCTCGTCGATTTCGCGATAGCCCACCTCGTGGTGGCCGTCGAATACGGCGACCGAGTCGGGAACCCGGTCCGCCGAGTTCGCGAAAAGGTGATGCACAAAGGACTGCCGTGCCACGAGAGCTCCTCGCTCGGTCACAAAGGGGCGGAACAGCTGCGAGGCGCGGTCAGCCGGCGAGGGTCTCGGTCGCGGCGGCGGCCTCGGCCATCCGCAGGCGCAGGCTCAGCGGGCGCATGTCGGTCCACACCTCGCCGATCCGGGCCAGGCACTCCTCCTTGGTGCCGGCGAAGCCCTCACCGTGCCAGCCCGCCGGGAGCGCCCGGTCGGCCCACCAGATCGAGTACTGCTCCTCGTCGTTGAGGACGACGAGGTAGGTCTGCGTGTCAACGTTCAGCTCGGCCACGGCCGGATCCCCGATCACTTGAGGCTGATGTCGCACGGGGCGGTCGGCCCGCACACGTGCCCTTGATACGGAGCGAGTCTGGGGACGCCCGCTATAGGTGCTCTATACGTCCGCGGGCGAGGCTCGGGACCGGGCGGGCGGTGTTCCGGCGAGGTCCGGTCCGGGGCCCTCCGCACCGTCCGACTGCCGTTTGCCGCAGTCCCGGGGTGTAGCTGACTACACCCCGAAAACCGAACTCCACTTCATTGCCCGCCCGACGGGCCGGAAGGTTGACTTGCTGCCATGACCGCCACAGCCCGCGGCTCGGAATTCGCCGTCGAACTCCGCTCCGTTTCCAAGACCTACCGCTCCGGCCCCGAGCCCGTCGTCGGCCTCGACGAGGTGAGCCTCGGCTTCCCGCGCGGCACCTTCACCGCCATCATGGGCCCGTCCGGCTCCGGCAAGTCCACGCTGCTGCGCGCCGCGGCCGGCCTGGAGGGCATCGACGACGGCCAGGTGCTGGTCGACGGCACCGAGCTGGGCGGCCTCAAGGACAAGGAGCTGACGGTGCTCCGCCGGGAGCGGATCGGCTTCGTCTTCCAGTCCTTCAACCTGCTCCCCTCACTCACCGCGGCGCAGAACGTCGCGCTGCCGCCGAAGCTCGCCGGCCGCCGGCCCGGCAAGGCCGAGGTGCTGGCCGCGCTGGCCTCCGTCGGCCTGGCCGAGCGGGCCGGCCACCGCCCCGGCGAGCTGTCGGGCGGTCAGCAGCAGCGGGTCGCCATCGCCCGCGCCCTGATCAGCCGCCCCGCGGTCGTCCTCGCCGACGAGCCGACCGGCGCGCTGGACACCAGGAGCGGCCGCGAGGTGCTCGCCCTGCTCCGCGGCCTGGCGGACGACCCCGGGCGGGCCGTCGTCATGGTCACCCACGACCCGGTCTCGGCCTCCTACGCGGACCGCGTGGTCTTCCTGACCGACGGCCACCTGGCCGGCTCGATCGACGACCCGACGGCCGAGCAGGTCGCCGCCCGGATGACGAGCCTGGAGGCCCTGGCGTGCTGAGCGTCGCCCTCTCCACCCTCCGGATCCGCTGGACGTCCTTCGTCGGGACCTTCGTCGCGCTCGCCCTCGGCGTCGGCCTGATGGCCACGGCGATGCTGGTGATCGGCGCCACCGCCGGGGTCGCCGACCTCGCGCAGCAGCGCTGGTCCGGCGCGCCCGCCGTGGTGGTGCCCGACACCGGCATCGACCTCGCCGACGACTCCGGGCAGATCCAGAGCACCCCGGTCGCCCAGCAGCCCGGCCTCTCCGCCGCGGTGGTCGCCGCCGTCGCCCGGACCGGCCGGGTGGTCGAGGACCACACCTTCTACGCCCAGCTCGCCGGCGGCCCCGCCGAGCAGGTCGGGCGCGGCTGGTCGGCCGCCGAGGCCGGCGGCTACCGGCTGACCGCGGGCGCCGCCCCGGCCGCCGCCGGGCAGGTCGTGGTCGGCGGCGGTGACGCCGGCCTGGTCGGCCGCACCCTGCCGCTGCTGACCGCCGACGGGCCGCGCGAGGTCACCGTCTCCGGCGTGACCGAGGCGGTGCCGTTCGAGCACGCGGTGTTCTTCACCGACGCCGAGGCCGCCCGGATCTCCCCCGCCGTAGGCGCCCTGGCCGCCTACGGCCCGGCCGAGGCCGTGCGGCAGGCGGTCGCCGAGGCCGGCGGCCGGGGCCCGGAGCGGGCCGCCGTGCTGACCGGCAAGGAGCGGGCGACCGCCGATCCGCACCACGCCTTCCTGCTCAGCCAGATGGACAACGTGGACACGCCGCTGGGCCTGGCCGCCGGGGTCGCCGGCTTCGTCGCGGTGTTCGTGGTCGCGGGGACCTTCGCCCTGTCCGTCGCCCAGCGGCGCCGCGAGCTGGCGCTGCTCCGGCTGATCGGCTCCACCCGCCGCCAGCTGCGCCGGCTCATCCACGCCGAGGCCGTGCTGGTGGGCGTGCTCGCCTCGGCGGCGGGCTGCGGGCTTGGCCTGGTCGGCGCCCCGCTCTGCCGGAGCTGGCTGGTCGACCACAAGATCGTCAGCGCGGACTTCACCGTGCCGATCGCCGGCTGGGCGCTGGCCACCGCGGCCGTCATCGGCCTGGTCACCGCGGTCGTCGGCGTGGTCGTCTCCTCCGTCCGCGCCGGACTGATCAGCCCCGGCGAGGCGCTGCGCGAGGCGGCCGTCGAGCGCAGCCCGCGGGCGGCGAACGTGTTCCGCTGGACGGTCGGCGGGCTGGCCCTGGCGGCGGGCGTGGTGGCCGTCAGCGGCACCGCGACCATGCAGCCGGAGGCCGGGTCCAACGCCGCCGCCTCGGCCTCGCTGGTGCTGGTCGTCGTCGGGGCGTTCGTGACCCTCGCCGGCGTGCTCGCCGGGCCGGTGATCCGGCTGGTGACGGCCCTGCCCGCCCGGCTGTCCCGCGCCGCCTCGGGCCCGGCGGACGACGCGGACGAGGTGGGCGGCGCCGTCTGGTCGACGGCCCGCCAGAGCGCCCTCACCGCCTTCCGCCGCACGGCGGCCACGACGACCCCGGTGGTCATCGTGGTCAGCCTGGCGGGCTGCCTGCTCGGCACCATCGGGACGATCAACGCGGCGCAGGTCAGCGCGGTCGGGCGGCAGCTGTCGCACGCCGACTGGGTGGTCTCCCCGGCCGGCACGCCGGGCCTCAGCAAGGCCCTGGTCGACCGGGTGCGGGCCGTCCCGGGCATCACCGCCGTGGTCTCCACCCCGACCGCCGTGTACGCGGAGGAGCAGGGTCCGAGCGCCCTCTCCCTCCAGGCGGCGGCGGTCGACGCGGCCGGCCTGGCCACGGTCGCCGAACTCCCGGTCGTCAGCGGCTCGGCGGCCGACCTCGGGCCCGGCTCGATCATCGTCAACACCGTCTGGCCGGGCAACCCGCACGCCGGTGGCGAGGTCAGCGCCTGGCTCGCCGACGGGACGCGCAAGCAGTTCAAGGTCGCGGCCGTCCTCCAGGCCGGCGCGGACAGCACCCAGGCCTACCTGGACGCCTCCGACAACCCGGCCGGCAGCACCCTCCCCTCCCGCATCCTCGTCAGGCTCGCCCCCGGCACCGACCGCGCGACGGCCTCCGCCGCCCTGCAGAGCGCGGTCGCCGGCCTCGGCGCCCGGATCAGCACCCCGGACGAGGTGTCCGCGGCGGCGACCGACGCCAACCAGGAGAGCTCCAAGAACGGCATGCTGATGATCCTCGGCCTGTCGGTCCTCTACGCCCTGGTGGCGCTCGCCAACACCCTGGTGATGACCCTCGGCGACCGCCGGCGCGAACTCGCCATGCTCCGCCTGGCGGGAGCCACCCGCGGCCAGGTCCTGCGCGCCGTCGCCACCGAAACCCTGCTGTGCGTCGGCGCCGGCGCCCTGGTCGGCGCGATCGCCTCGGCCATCAGCATCGGCGGCTCCTGGGCGGCCCTGCGCCAACTGGTCGGCCCGACGCCCGCGGTGGTGCCCTGGTCCACCGTCGGCGAGCTGCTCGCCGGCTGCGCCGTCATCGGCCTGGCGGCCGCCGTCGTCCCCGCCGCCCTCGCCCTGCGCGGCGGCGACGGCCGCAGCATCCTGGCCGGCATCGCCGGCGAGGCCGGCTGAACGATCCACCCGGGACCGGGGCCGGAGTGGGAAGTCGAGGCGGTCGACATTCCCACTCCGGCCCCTTCCTGCTCCTGCGTGCTCCCCTTCCCCGCCGGGCCGCGAACCTCGGCACCCTGGTGCGGCTGCAACGGCTCTGACAGCATCACAGCCGACGTGCACAAAAAGTGCGCGAATCGCCCACCGCGGCTGCACCAGTGTGGCCGCGGAGCACCGAGGGGATCCAGAAATGACACTCAAGACCTTACGAAGCCGCGTCCCGCACCTGCTGACGGCCGTGCTGATGCTGCTGGGGCTGATGACCGCCGCCACCGCCCAGGCTCAGGCGACCCCGCAGCGGACAACCGCCAGCGCGACGATATGTTCCAACTCGCCCATCCCGTCCGGCTGGGTCGTGACCAGCTCCTACAGCACCAGCGGTTGTCCGGGCACGGGCTACGCCTACACCATCACCGATACCAGCACGCTGAGCAACGCCACGGTCTGTTCGTTCTCCCCCATCCCGGCCGGCTGGGTGGTCACCAGCTCCTACGCCACCAGCGGCTGCGCGGGCACCGGCTACGCCTACACCCTCGCCAAGATCACCACCCAGACCTCGGCCACCGTGTGCTCGTTCTCCCCGATCCCCACCGGCTGGGTCGTCACCAGCTCCTACAGCACCAGCGGCTGCGCGGGCACCGGCTACGCCTACACCCTCGCCAACACCGCCAACCTGAGCAACGCCACCGTCTGCTCCTTCTCCCCCATCCCCACCGGCTGGGTCGCCACGAGCTCCTACAGCACCAGCGGCTGCGCGGGCACCGGCTACGCCTACACCCTCGCCAACACCGCCAACCTGAGCAGCGCCACGGTCTGCTCGTTCTCGCCCATCCCCACCGGCTGGGTCGTCACCAGCTCCTACGCCACCAGCGGCTGCGCGGGCACGGGCTACGCCTACACCCTCGCCAAGATCACCACCCAGACCTCGGCCACCGTGTGCTCGTTCTCCCCCATCCCCTCCGGCTGGGTGGTCACCGGCTCCTACAGCACCAGCGGCTGCGCGGGCAGCGGCTACGCCTACACCATTCGCAAGGCCTGACCCACCGCCACCGGCCCCCACCGGGGCCCACCAGCCCCGTGCCCCTCACTCGACCCGAGCGAGGGGCACGGCGGCATGACCCGGGCCGGGCAACAGCCGGGATGTGGTGTCGAAGTGGGTGCCGAGTCGGCGGATGCTCACGAGCGGTTCCCGGACGAGGCCGACAGATCCCGTTGAGGACCCGAGGTCACTGTCAGTGGGGGATGCGGCGGCGGCCGTGGGGCCTGTGGTTGTCGGACGGCCGGGGCGGGGCAGCCGCCGTGCTGCCAGGCGTTGACGAAGAGTTCCTGGAAGGCGAGTTCGGCGTCGGCGATGCTGTCCGGCCGCCACCCGGCGGTGTGGAGGAGGGAGCGGAGTTCGGCCCGGACGGCGGAGCAGTCGGGCGGGTTGCAGGCACGCATGGCGAACCTCCAGGGGAGGGGCAGGAAGGGGGGAGGAAAGTACGCCGAAAGTGGACAGCAGGCACCTACCGCCACTTGGAGCAGGCGTTGTTGACGATCCGTCGGCTCGAGCTGACGGGACCATATCTCAGAAGCATGGGAAATTATCCATGGAACCGAGATGTTCCCCCCTATCGTGGTAACTCCGGCCGTAGATGGACCCACCTCCAACTGGCGCGGCAGACTGTGAACACCCGGCCGGGAGGGACCCCATGGCACGACCGAACCCCACCCTTCGCCAGCTCAGGCTGGGCGCAGAGCTCCGCAGAATGCGCGAGCAGGCCGGCTTCGGCGGCAGCCAACTCGGCCGCCTCGTCGGGATGAACCCGGCCCAGGTGACGCAGATGGAGGCAGGGAAGATCGGCATCAGCGTCGACCGCTTGCAGACCATCGCGGCCGCCTGCATGTGCACCAATCAGCCGCTGATCGACGCCCTCGCCGACATCATCACCGAACGGGGCAAAGCCGGCTGGTGGGAGTCGTACCGGGGCACGCTCTCCGAGAACTTCCTTGAGGTCGCCGAGTTGGAGGGCCATGCTCGCGCGCTCGCGACCTACACCATCACGCTCATCCCTGGCCTACTTCAGACGGCCGGCTACGCCGCTGCTGTCTTCTCGCAGGCGTATCCGCCCATTCCTCGGCGCGATATCGACCTCAGAACGGCCTTCAGAATCCAACGCCAGCACACCGTCCGATCCGGCGAAACGAAGTACTCGGCGTTCATCCATGAAGCGGCGCTGCGGATGCAGTTCAGCGGCCAGCAGGTCCGCGCCGACCAACTCGACGCTCTCGTCGAGGACTCCGAAGTGCCCGGCATCACCATTCGGGTCATCCCGTTCGACGCCGTGGGCCTGCCAAGCCCCATTGACAACTTCACCTACGCCGATGGCCCGATCCCGGAGCTCGACACAGTGCAGAGCGACACAGGCTTCGGGATCCGGCGAATCGAAACACCGGTCCACGTCGCAAGGTTCCGGGCCATCCTCGCCCGGATGGGCTCCATCGCTCTTTCGGCAGACGAGTCACGGGAATTCATTCAGTCCGTGAGAAAAGAAGTGAAGAACAACCATGACTAACAGCACCTGGCAGAAGTCAAGTCGCAGCGGCTCTCACGACGACTGCGTTGAAGTGCGCACTTCGGAGGCGCTGATTGAACTCCGAGAGTCCGACGATGGCGATGTCGTAATCCGCACCACCTCTACCGCCTTCGCCGACCTCCTCCGCACCATCAAAGCCGACGCCCTCGACCACCACGCCTGACCCCGGTGGCGCCTCGCTCGAACCGAGCGAGGCGCCACAACAGCAACCACCCATCCCACCCAGAACGCGGAGGTCGCCGTGCCTGACCAGGACTGGCAGAAGTCTTCCTTCAGCTGCTCAAGTGACGCCTGCGTGGAGGTCCGAACCGTGGACGGGCTGATCGAAGTCCGTGAATCCGACGACAGCGACATCATCCTCCACACCACCGCCGCCACCTTCGCCGACCTCCTCCACACCATCAAGGCCGGCGAACTCGACCACCACGCCTGATCTCGCTGGCCCCTCGCTCGACCCGAGCGAGGGGGCGCAACCATGCCGATCGGGCCCTGAATCCGTTCCCAAACTCCACCACTGCCAGCGTCTGCTCCTTCACGCCGATGCCGCCCAACTGGGTCGTGACCTGGTCCTACAGCACCAACAGCTGCGTCGGCACCGGCGTCGGCTACAGCATCTCCAAGATCACCACCCAGACCACCGCCTCGGTGTGCTCCTTCTCCCCCCTCCCGGCGGGCTGGATCGTCACGGGCTCCTACAGCACCAACAGCTGCTACGGCAGCGGCACCGGCTACTACATTCGCAAGGCCTGACCGCCGCCGCCGGCCCCATGCCGCGGCTCACCCCGACCGTGGCCGCGGCAACCTCTTACTCAGTGCCCCTCGCTCGACCCGAGCGAGCGGCACGCTCATGCCAGCACACGCGCACCAGGTTCACTGCACCCCAAAAGGTCTTCTATTACCAATCAGGAATTTTCCGCCGGATTCCGCACCTACCCGCACAACCTTCAAGGAGGCCCGATTCGCCCCAATTCACATTGACCAACAATATCTCGCGAACCTCATCTTAGTCCCAATTGCCACGAAGTCGACATTAAGCCGATAAAAGAACCATGCCAACTCCCCGCGATCGCTCGGACGCGCCAGAGCTCCAGAATTAACCGACGGATCATCTCAAAAGGGGCAAATCAAAGGCCAGAAATCAGCATCTCAGCGGCCCAACAGTGAACGATCTGCCAGAATGCCCTCGGGGACTGTCGCACGGCTGATACCAACTCACTCCACGGCGTGCGGCGCAAATTCGATCAAGGGGGCTCCATGATTCGACGCGCAATAATTGCTATTGCAGCAACGGCACTGACGGCCGCAGTAACCACAGGGATTTCACCGGCCACTGAACCTGATCTCACGGACCAGCAGTTCGCACACCTGGATCCCGCCCGGCAGACAAAGATCCTCGAACCGCTTCGAGCAGTGGCAAACGCACTGGGGGACCAGGGTCGATCGACCCACTCCGGCATCTATGGGTCACTCACCATCGATGCCCCCAAGGGGCACGTCGTGCTTTATGTGACGGATATCTCAAAAGCGAACCGCCTCATCGCTGATGCCAAGAAGTCCTCACCCTCAATCGATACGTCGGTGATCAGGCTCGCGAAAGCGAACTACTCCCGAAAGGACCTCGCCGCAGCGCGGGACCAGGTCATGGCGGACTCCGATTCACAGAAACTTCTGCACTCGGTCCACTCCGTATCATTGAATCCCGACTCCAGCGGCCTCAAGGTTGTCACGGACAAGGTCAACGCTGCCACTGCCGTCGCAAAGTCCGAGGCCATGCAATACCGGACCGCCGCAGGGGCTCGTATCCCCATCTCCTTTGAAGCGGGCGAAGCGCTGGAGAGCCTTGAATGGCGCTGGAACGATGAGCAGCCATTCATCGCCGGAGACTACGTGGGAGTCAACGGCCATCAATGCACGACGGGAGCCGTCGCAGGCATAGGAACCGGCGACTTCATCCTCACCGCTGCTCACTGCTTCCCCGATGGCTGGGAGGTCTACGGAAACGCCTATCCGTATCACGACCTGGCGCATCAATGGACAGGTAATCGCATCGGAACCGTCACCAACGTCTCTCCCCAATGGGACATGGAAGCGATCTACACAGGGACCAGTGGAGGAATCGGGGCAACATCTGACGAAGCGGACAACGTCCCGGGCCAGTGGTACCGGGTGGAAGGTGTTGCCTACAGTTACAACGGCGATTGGGTGTGCCAGGACGGCATTACGTCCTACTACTCCGGCCATGGTGTGCCGTGCGGCATCAAGGTCACCAACGATGACACCAGCTGGAGGACAAGCAACCCCTACTGGTGGGACGGTTTGCAGCACACCTCCCGCGGAGTCTGTGGGCACGCCGACAACTGGGCCGCTGATCACGGAGACAGTGGCGCTCTGGTGTTCGCCTTCAGTGGTGGTACTCGCCAGGCCCGAGGAAGTGTCTCGGCCGGCTCGGACACCAAGAACGTTTGCTGGACCGAAATCAAGGACTACTTCAGGGAAGTCGGGCTGAGCCTTTCCCCCTACCATGCTTGAATGATCCCGAATCAGTCGGCAGAACGGATGAGTTGACGTGAAATGGCAACGCTCGGCGGCCGCTTGGTCGGCAGGGCTGCTCATGAGCCTCCTGCTCAGCTCATGCGGTAGTGGATCACTGTCGAGTACCAGCGACGGGGTTCCCGAGTCTCCCCAGGCACCGATCGATCCCATTACGTACTCCGCCCTGCAAAACCTGGAGTCGGCACTGGGCGAACAGGGACGGGCGGAGTTCAAGGACACCTTTGGCGCGCTCCAACTCGACCCGGCCGGACGACACGTGATCCTGTTCGCGACCGACGAGGGCCGGGCACGTTCCCTCGTCGAAGCGGCCTCGAAGACGCACCCAGGCATCGAGACCTCCTACACTGCGATCCGGAAGTGCCAGTACTCCCGAGGCATCGTCGACCCCGCGATCAAACTGATCGGAGAAGCGGCGGAGTCAAACAAACTCCCAGCCCCCGTCTACTCCGCCGCCATGTTCCCGGACGGCTCCGGCATCAAGATCGCTACCACCAAGGCGGGCACCACCTCGAAGGACCTGAAGGACGCCGTCGCCAAGCTGGTCGGCGACATCCGCGTCTCCTACGAGGAGAGCCTCCCGATCCACAACCTTGACGCCACCGCCACGATGGGCGCCCCGATGAAGTGACCGGGCCACCGCTGCGGCCGGAGTGGGAAGTCGAACCCGCCGACTTCCCACTCCGGCCGTCATGCCCGCCACCTCTGATATCACTGGGAGCCAGGCACACCAGCACAGCACCACAGAACGGACCGGCCCCATGGACGACGGGACCACCCCCATATCCGGCGGCTACTGGGATCCGCTGCCCACCGCCCGACGGCTGCTCGTCGAGCACCCGTCGCTCGACCAGTTCGGCGGGGTCTGGGAAGGGCGCAACTGGCGCAACGTCCCCGGGCCTTTCTACGGGGCGGACACCGACAGCATGCAGATGGGGCGGCTCGACGCACCGTTCCACATCGCTTACGACGACGAGTTCGGACCGCTGGACGGGCAGGAGTTCGTCTACCGCCAGCCGACCGACGCCGCACAGACCTACGACCTCGTCAACGGCTGCTTCTTCGGCCACGGCGGCTTCGCCATGGACGGCGACGAGCACTGGACCGACGCCTCCGTGCGCGAGTGGTGGCAGGAGCGCGGTCGGGTGCGCGAGTGGGCGATCACGACCTCCGACCGCTGGTCACGGGTCCGCGGCCAGTACCGGGAGCACTACCGGGACGCGGCGCAGGGGCTGCGCAGCTACCTCAGCCACCTCGACGGCGGCCTGAACGAGTACCTCCGCGGCTACCTCTTCCACCTCGCGGAGGGCCGTTCGCCGCTCCCCGGCGAAGCCCGCCCCGAACTGCTCCGATCCCGCAGACCCGGCCCTCCCCGCACTGCGGACCCCGTCCTCGCGGGCTACTTCGTCGCCGCGCCGGAGCCCCTGAACGGCTCCGGGATGCCTCACAACGAGCTGCTGACCACCGCCTCCGACTGCCTGATCGACCGGCTCCCGCAGGACGGCTGCTGGTTCGACACCCCGGCCGAGGCCCTGGCAGCCTGCGCCGTGATCGACATCCCCACCGACGCCCGGCTCTTCGCCCTGCTCGTCCCCGGTGACCACGTCGACGCGTTCGTCACCGACATCCGCGAGGCGGAGACCCACGAACCGGTCCTGCTCGCCCACCTCGACGGCCCCGACCCCACCCCCGAGCCGACCGAGGGCGGCCGCGCCCTGGGCTGGGAGGTGCTCGGTTACGACGCCGGCATCCTGCACACCTGGCTCTGCAACGACCTCCACGACGACGCCGTCCGCGAGCTCGGCATCACCACCGACAACCACGGCCTGCTCCCCGACCGCACCACCGCCGCCCGCGTCGCCACCTGGGCCAACGCCCGCGACGACACCAAACCGGTCACCTGGTTCCCGGCCACCCTGCTCACCTGGGACACCCCCATCGAGACCACCTTCGTCCCCGTCACCACGGCACAGCCGGCCCCCGCCCCCACCCCCTGCTGGCAACGCCTCGCCGACCTCTTCTGAGCCCGATCAAGCCTCCGCAAGCCCCGAGTCGAGGTGAGCGAGGACCGCCGCCGCGCCGTCCTCCGTGGCGATGGCGTGGGCGAGTTCGGTGGCGCGGTGGCGGTAGGACGGGTCGGCGAGGCTGTCCGAGATGGCGGCGCCGAGGGCTTCTGCGGTGAGGTCCTGGAAGGGCAGGGACCGGGGAGCCACGCCCAGCTCGCACAGCCGGGCAGCCCAGAACGGCTGGTCGGCCATGACCGGAACGGGCACGGCGGGCACCCCGGCTCGCAGTGCGGCGGCCGTCGTCCCCGCACCGGCGTGGTGGACGACGGCGGCGGTGCGCGGAAACAGCCAGTCGTGCGGGACGTCCCCGACCGCCAGGACGTCGCCGGAGCCGCCGAAGCCGCCGAGGTCGGCCCATCCGGCCTGCAGCACGGCCCGCACACCGGCCCGCTTCACCGCCCCGGCCACCAGTTCGCTCAGCCGCTCCCCTTCCCCCACCGCCATGCTGCCGAAGCCGATGAACACCGGGGGCGGACCGGCCCGGAGGAAGTCGACCAGGTCGGCCGGCGGCTGCCAGCCGTCCGGCCGGGCGGGCCACCAGTAGCCGGCCGCGCCGACCCAGGACGGCCAGTCGTCGGGGCGCGGCAGCACCGACGGGCTGAAGCCGTGGAAGACCGGCCGGACGTCCGACGACGCCGAGGGCGCCTCGACGGGGAGCCCGAAGTGCGACCGCAGCCGGCTCGCAGCACCCGAGAAGACGCCTTCCGCCCGCCGCACCACATCCTGCCCCGCGGCGAGCCTGCCCTCCGGCCCGTCGAGGTCGCCGCGCGCGCTCGGCAGCGCGAACTCCCCGGTGGGGACGGACGGTACGAGGTAGGTTCCGATCACGGGAATGCCGAGCGCCTCCCCTGCCACCCGGGCCAGCGACGCCGGACCGAAGGCCGTGAGCAGCACATCGACGCCACCCCCCACGGCCTGCGCCACCCCGTCGGCGAGCCCGTCCGCGTACGCCCGCGTCAGCGCCTGAATCTCCTCGCGCGACCCCGCCCGGGCCCAGTCCCGGATCAGCGCCTGCGGATCCCCCGGCACCGCCCGGAACCCGAGGCCGCACCCGCCGATCAGCGCCTCGAACGCCGGATGGGCGGCCACCACGACCTCATGCCCCGCCTCCTGCAACCTCCGCCCCAGCCCCGTGTACGGCGCGACGTCTCCCCGTGAACCGGCGGTAATGATCAGAACACGCATGAAGCCGATTCTCCCCCCTGGGGCCACGGTCCGGCTCGTCCAACGGAGTGCGTGGCGCTGTCCGGTATGAACGAAGTGGACGAGGCCCCGCCGGCTTCCCGCGCCGACGGACAGCTCGCCGTCCTCCGTATAGAGCGCCTATAGCGGGCCTGCGGAGACTCCTTGCACACCTCACGTGCGAGCGTGCGGACCATCCGCCTCGCCGTCACGCACCCGGGACACCCCTTCCCCTCGTGCGGGAGCGCGGCCGGTTGTGCGCTCCGCCCGTGCCCACTGCCTCAACTGATCGGGGACCCGGCCATGGCCGAGCCGAACGTCGACGCCGCGCACTGACGCCCGGGCCCCGCGCCGTCCGACGCGGACCCCACCGCACCCACCATCCGCCGAAGTGGAGCAAGTCCCCGTGCCAGGATCGCGCCTCGAAGCGAGCAACCACGCACTCACCGGCGAGCTGTTCGCGGCTCGGAGCGCGGCCAGGCCGCAGGCGGTCGCCGTGATCACCGGCGACGTGCAGCTGTCGTACCAGGACGTCCACGACCGGGCCCGCCTGATCGCCGCCCGCCTGCGCGCCGCCGGCGTCCGCCCCGGCGACATCGTCGGCGCGTGCCTCGACCGGGGCCCCGATCTGCTCCCCGCCCTGTACGGCATCTGGCAGACCGGCGCGGCCTACCTACCGCTCGACCCGGCACTGCCCGCCGACCGCATCGGCTACATGCTCGCCGACGCCGGGGCGCCGCTCCTGGTCACCCAGTCCACGCACCTCGCCCGCACCGAGGGCTTCACCGGCACCCGCCTGCTGCTGGACGCGGAAGAGGCCGCCGACGCACCCGAGGAGCCCGTGGACGCCGACGAGCCGGCCGAGGCCACCCACCCGGACGAACTCGCCTACGTCCTCTACACCTCCGGCTCCACCGGTCGCCCCAAGGGCGTGATGATCAGCCACGGCGCCCTGCACAACCTGCTGAGCTCCGTCCGCGAGTCGATCGCCCCCGCCCGCCGCGCCACCTGGCTGGCCTCCACGTCGATCTCCTTCGACATCTCCGGCCTCGAACTGCACCTGCCGCTCACCACCGGCGGCCGCGTCGTCCTCGCCTCCGACGCCGAGGCCAAGGACGCCGCCGCGCTGATCAAGCTGGCCGACACCCACCGCGTCACCCACGTCCAGGCCACCCCGTCCGGCTGGCGCCTGCTGCTCGCCGCGGGCTTCGACAACTACGCCGTCACCGCGCTCGCCGGCGGCGAACCGGTCACCGTCCAGCTCGCCGCCGACCTGCAGAACAAGGTCCAGCGACTGGTCAACGTCTACGGCCCCACCGAGACCACCATCTGGTCCACCTTCTGGGAGATCCCGGAGAACGCCGCCACCGTCTCCATCGGCCGCCCCCTCGCCAACACCGGCACCTACGTCCTCACCGAGGACCTCCGCCGGGTGCCCGACGGCGTCACCGGCCAGCTCCACATCGACGGCCACGGACTCGCCCGCGGCTACCTCGGCCGCCCCGGCCTCACCGCCGACAGCTTCGTCCCCAACCCGTACGGCCCGCCCGGCTCCCGCCTCTACCGCACCGGCGACCTCGCCCGGGTCCTACCCGACGGCACCCTCGAATGCCTCGGCCGGATCGACAACCAGGTCAAGATCCGCGGCTACCGCATCGAACTCGGCGAGATCGAGGCCGCCCTGACCACCCACCCCGGCATCCGCGAGGCCGTGGTGACCGTCCGCGAGACCGACACCGGGGAGAAGTCCCTGGTCGGCTACCTCGTCCCGACGGACGGCGACGCCGCCCCCGAACCGGCCGGACTCCGCGCCCACCTGGCCACCGGCCTGCCCGAGTACATGGTCCCGGCCGCCTTCGTCACCATCGACCGGGTCCCGCTCACCAACAGCGGCAAGGTCGATCACCGCGCCCTCCCGGCCCCCGACCTGGCCGCCTTCGCCGCGGAGCGGTACGTCGCCCCGCGCACCCCCGTCGAGGAACGGCTCGCCGCCGTCTGGTCCGAGGTGCTCGAACTCCCGCGGGTCAGCGCCGAGGACAGCTTCTTCGACCTCGGCGGCGACTCCATCCGCGCCGTCCGCCTGGTCGGCGCGCTGCGCGAGGCCGGGTACGACGTGTCGATCCCCGACGTCTTCGAGCACCGCACCGTCGCCACCCTCGCCGAGCGGCTCACCGGGCGCGAGTCCGGACACTCGCTGATCGAGGCCGTCACGCCGTTCGCCCTCATCGGCGAGCGCGACCGGGACCGGCTCCCCGCAGGCGTGGTGGACGCGTACCCGCTGTCGCAGGTGCAGACCGGCATGCTCGTCGAGATGCTGGCCTCGGGCGACGAGCGCGTCTACCAGAACATCAACTCCTTCCGGATCCCGGACAGTCGGCCGTTCTCCGCCGAGGCACTGCGCGCGGCCCTCGCCACCGTCGGCGCCCGCCACGACATCCTGCGCACCTCGGTGGCGCTCACCGGCTACGCGCAGCCGCTCCAACTGGTCCACGCCCGAGCGGCGATCCCGCTCGCCGTCCACGACGTCCGCGGGCTGGCGGCGGAGCGGCAGGCCGAACTGACCCGGACCTTCGTCGAGGCCGAGCACGCCGCCGGCTTCGAACCGGCCGACGCGCCGCTGCTGCGGGTCACCGTGCACATCGAGGCGGACGACGCCTGGCGCCTCACCGTCGGCTACCAGCACGCCATCGCGGACGGCTGGTCGCTCAACTCGCTGCTGATGGAGCTGCTCGACTGCTACCGCGCGCTCCGGGACGGCGGCGAGCCCGCACCGCACGCCGAACCGTCCGTCCGCTTCGCCGACTTCATCGCCGCCGAACAGGCCTCACTCGCCGACCCCGGCGACCAGGCCTTCTGGCAGGACGTGCTGGACCGGCACGCGCCCACCGCCCTCCCGTCCACCTGGGGCGACCCGGCGGGCGCGGCGGAGAACCACGGCCTCCGGGTGCCGTACGGCGACCTGGAGGAGGGGCTGCGGCGGCTCGCCGGGCTGGCCCGGACCTCGCTGAAGAGTGTGCTGCTGGCGGCGCACCTGAAGGTGCTGGGCATGCTCACGGTGGAGGAGTCGTTCCACACGGGTGTGGTGTACCACGGTCGTCTGGAGGCTCCGGGTGCGGACCGGG